>NZ_JBEYVI010000027.1:0-157098 GCF_040643955.1 Streptomyces sp. NPDC047061 | reverse complement strand
CCGGGCCGGCTTCCCGCTCCTCCGCCAGCGCATCCTGCTCAGCTGATGCTCCGCCAAACCCGGCGATCACCCGCTACGAAAATCTTGGAAGACCCACAAGTTCCGTGTGACGGTTGCTGGCCGTAATGTCAGAGGCATGTGGTGGGATGGCAGAACTTCGTTCCCATCGTGCTGGAGATCCTCTCAATGCCTGGTGCGTACCCGTCCCTGACGCGAGCTCTGGCCGAGGCACTGGTCGACGCTCTCTGGTTCGTCGAGGGTTCTGAAGACGAACAAATGGATCCAGATGACGCCGTCAAGGTTCTGGAGGGCGTCGCCTAGGTGGTGAGCAAACTGTTGCCCGGGCAGCGGGACGAGTTCCTCGACTTGCTTGGAGCGATGGCCCTCGAGGAGTCCAATCCGTCTCGGCGGGCGTTTCTGGAGGAGTTCCCGGACGGCTTCGGGCTTCTGGAGGACGAGGGCTGACGCGGGTCCTCAGGCGAGCAGGACCCGTTTGCGGAGAAGGCTGAAGCTGGCGCGGCCGAACATCTGCCGTTTGAGCATCTTGATCCGGTTGACTGCGCCCTCGACCGGGCCGGAGTTCCAGCCGGTCGTCAGGCCGACGGTCACCGCGTCGAAATCGCTGTGCAGGCCGACGGCGAAGCTGCTGATGCCGGGCAGGTCGGCGTCCGCGGCCTCGGTGATCCAGTCGGGCAGACGGGTGCCGCCGAGCGTGGTGAGCATTTCAGCGAACGAGCTGGTCAGCTCAGCGGCGGATGCCAGTTCGGGGCAGTGGTCGAGCACGGCCTTGCGGTGCAGCTTCTCCTCCTCGGTGAGGGTGGCCGGGTGCCGGGTGAGCCAGCCGGTGACCTGCCGCACCGACGGTGGTGGCGGGGCGGGGGTGAAGACTTCCAGGCGGGGCAGGCCGCGCCGGGCCCAGTCGCGGACGGTGGAGTAGTGGTCAGGGAAGCCACGGGTGGTGATCTCGCGGTAGAGGTCGAGGACGGTGACCTTCCCGTCCGTTTCGGCCCAGCGTTGAGCCAGGTAGGGCTTGAACGGGTCGAGTTTGCTGGGGAGTTGACGCTTACGGCCCTTGACCATGTCCTGCCAGCGGGCAACGCGGGCGTACCGCTGGACCGTGTGCCGTCCCCAGCCCAGGTGGCGGGCGATGTGACGGATGCCCATGCCCTGGGCCAGGAGTTCATGGACGAGGGCATGGTGGGCGCGGGCCCGCTCGGCGAACCTGCCGGTCGGGTCCTCGTTCTGGTCGTCCGGGGTGGAGGTTGCCTCAACGGGCGTCTCCCACTCGGGCTCTGGTTCGGGGGCGGCCGGCGGGAGTTCTCGCAGGCAGGAGCGGTGGGCGGCGACGGTCTTCTCGACCGCGGTGGTGAGGTTCTGCCAGAGGTGGAACCTGTCGGCGACTTGGAGAGCCTGAGGTGCGGCGGTGGCGGCCGCCTCGGCGTAGGCGCCGGAGCGGTCGCGGCAGATGACTTCGATGTCGGGATGGGCCGTAAGCCATGGGGCGAGGGCGGCGGCATCGCGTTCGGGCAGCAGGTCGAGGACCTGGTGGCTCTCGGCGTTGATCACCACGGTGCCGTAGACGTGGCCGCGCCGGAGGGCGAAGTCGTCCACGCCGACAGCCGGGGGCTCGGCGGTGGTCGGGTCGGGCAGGTCCATCACCCGGCGCAGCAGCGTGGTACGGCTGGTGATGATACCCAGGAGCTGCGCGAGGCGGGCGCCTGCCCTGCCGGCCAGGGCCAGTCCGATCGCGCCCATCGCCTGCCGCAGTCGTTCGGTGACACGGCCGTGGCGACGGGTGAGCCCCGCCACCTGCTCCACGAACGTCCGGCGACCGCAAGCCGTGGTCGCGCAGAGGAACCGTCGGACGCGCAGCACGAGTTCCGCTCTCTGCCCGGCAGTGGGCAAGTCTGCGGGAAACCGCAGGTAGGAGCTGTGCACCCGTTCCGTCCATTGGCCGCAATCCGGGCAGGCGGCGCCGATCGGCGTGCATCGGGCCTCGATGCGTATCGTCTCGCCGTCCGCACGTACGGCCACGACTGCGACAGCGGCAACCGAAGGGAACAGCAGCTCCTGCAACCGGGACAACACCTCGTTCACGGCCACCGAATGTCCGGCGTGCCACCCATACGAGGAGCGATTTCAGGGCGTCTTATGCACCGCCGAAGGAAGACCAACAACTACAAGGAGTAGTCGGCTCACGGGACTTGTGCCAGACCCGCGTCTTGGGACCACCGAGGCGTCTCGAATCGGCCCCAATCTGTGAAGATCACTGCCCGCGAAGATGGCTTGAGAGCGGTCCTAGCTGGCCCTAGTGCCGTGACCCGGCGTCGCAACCTCCGTACCGTCTGGGGGGGCACCGGGGGCGGCGAGGCCTTCTGCGGCTCGCTCATCGCATGCCTCCTCTCGCGTCTCCAAGCCCCGCCCCGGCAGCGGGGATCTGTGGGAAGCACAGCCCAACTGTTCTACCCGCCGGGCGAGCCGGAGACGGAGAACGCGCCGGAGCCGGTGGAGTAGCGGCGGCAGTCACGGTCGTAGTGTTCGACACCCCTCGCGCCCGGGCAAGGCCTGAGAGGCATCACCGTCCTCGTGCCCCACGCCCCACGTCTGCCGAAGCAGCGCTGCGCCGAGCGGGGTCAGCGTGTGCAGGACCGTGGGGCCGATCTGCTGGCTGGTCGTCAGTCCGGCGTCGCGGAGCACCGAGGCGTGCCGACTGGCGGCGGACAGTGAGACCCCCACGACCTGGGCGAGCTCTCCCGTGGTCAGCCCGTCCGCGACGCACCGCAGAACCCGCGCGCGTGTGCCCCCGAGCAGCGCGCCCAGCGGCACCTGTTCCGGGGGAAGCGTTTCCTCGGGCACCGTCGGATGGTTGAGCGGGTACGAGAGTACGGGCGGCAGGTCGGCGTTGGCCAGGGCAACAGGTGTTCCCCACGAGAAGTACGTCGGCACGATCCTGATCCCGCGTCCGCGCAGATGGAGATCGCGATCTGTCCGGTAGTCCACTTCGAGGACCGGCGGGTGCCAGCGGAATCGAGGCCCCAGACTCGACAGGAGCCCCTCGATGCCCCTGGTCAACAGCGCGCGGGCGAGGAGGGCGCGGTGTGCGACGATCCCGCTGGCGACGCGCTCCGTGAAAGGGGCCACGGCCACCTCGTGGTACCGGCGGATCAGCTCGGTGAACTCCCGCCGTTCGGCCGTCTGTTCCAGCCGCAGCGCCCAGGAAGGCACCGGGGAGACGCGGTTCAGGAGCTGTAACTCGGCGCGGACGTCGTGTCGAGGCATACGTAGGATGCCGTCGAGGACCGCTGTGATCCCGCCCTCGGATTCCGTCGGCGTCAGGAAGTCGGGCAGGTACGGCCCGAGAGCGTACAGCGGGAACAACACCTGGCGCACAGGCCGAGCCAGTCCGGCCACGTTCAGGTCGGCTCGGACCGTCCGGTGCCATGCGGCGAACTGCCAACGGCCGCCGCGCGACTGCAACCGATGGAGCGTCGAGAGCACCTCCCACATCGGGTCCGGCTCCGCGGCGACGCGGACGCGGGCGAGGTCGACCTCAGTGAAGTGAATACGGAGCACGCGATTCCCCCCGGAGAGCTCCACATTTGCGCTGAGGCGCAAGAGTGTGTCGCCGATGTCGGGGTCCTGCCAAGGTTCGGCCAGGCCAAGAAGGTGCCATGGCCGAATCCGATGTTCGACCGCCCGAACCAGGAGGAATTCGCGTGCTGACGAAGAGAGCCAAAGCGACCGCCGGCACCATCGCGGCCCTGACCGCCGGAGTCCTAGCCCTGAGCGCCGGCCCCGCGTCCGCGAGCGGCACGTACAGCGGCCTGGCCTACGTCTACGGTGCCGGGGTCTTCATCGACGACTGGAACAACGAGGGCATCGTGGATCAGAGCCACAACACCTCGTCCAACGCGACCTGCCTGTGGCAGACGATCCTGTGGTCTGACGGCTTCCTCGGCACCGGCGACATCGACGGCATCTTCGGGAGCGACACCGCGAACGCGACCAGGCAGTGGCAGAACGCCTGGACCGACGACACCCCCGACGGGTCGGCTGGGCAGATCACCTGGACCGCGGCAGGCAGATTTCTGTACAACGAAACCGAGACGCATACCGGCAACACCGTGAGCTACTACGACGGCTCCCTGCACGACTTCGCCCTGAGCCGCGACAGCAACGGCTACTACCACTTCTACGACAGCACCGGCGCCGACCGAGCCGCCGGATACAACTACCGGACCTGCAGTTAGCTGCGGATCTTCAGGGACGAGCAACCCTTGTCCGCAGCCACCTGGCTGGAGGGTCCGCGGGGCCCGCCAGGCCCACACCGCTGGATACGGATGCGGGCCACGACCTGCTCGACCGGGTGCAGTCATTCACGTGGCTACGGCAACTTCTTCCGGCCCCACTAGGCGCTTCCAGCGGGTCCTGAAAGTCTCCGTCACTCACAGCAACTGCGTCACGGAACTTGTGCCAGACCCCAGCTCACATTGTCGAAGCCGCGCCGGTGTCCGAGCCACGCCTGGAGCTCGAACAGGCTCATAGGCTCTTTCGCGTTGTAGGGCTGGCTGGCGATGGTGGGGCAGGCGCGGTGGCTGGTGATGATGCCGCAGGCGCCGACGGCCGGGACGCCCGCTTTGCCGCAGAGCGCCGACCCAGGCCGGAATCTCTGGACTCTAGGCCAGGGAGCACGTCAATGCGGGCCTCCTGCACGTCGCACAGGGATGTTGTCAACGGGAGTGGTTGGCCAGAGACAGGAGAAGATGTGCAGTCTCCGGCCGTAGGTGGTCGGAGTGGGCCCCGGCAGGTCCGCTTCCGTGCATGAACACTTCGCTTGCGTCGACGCTGACGAAACGATGATCAAGGTTGGCGATAGGATACGCGGTGCCGGTGCCGTGCATACGGATGCCGGACACGGGCGCGGGTGCGGTCCCGATGCCCGCGTAGCCGATGCCGGCCCGCTTTTCCGCCCGCAGATGCCAGAAGCCGTTGGCGCGGTCGTGCTGGGAGTAGGTAGCGACCACGGGACCGCGCAGGGGCGCCTTTCCCAGTGAGGGGAAGGTGGTAGCGAAGGCATCGCGAGGCGCCGCCATCTGGAGCAGCAACATCGAGTCGACGGTGAAGGGGCGGCCGGGCGGCCGGGGGGTGCTCCAGCCGAGCGTCGGCGGTTCGTCAGCCGCCCATTGGACGGCCTCGCAGACAAAGCGGCAGCCAAAGGAGTGACCGATGACATGCAGGTACGCGCCGTCTCGAGTGGCGAGGACTGCGGGTGCGGCTGGGCCCGGACGGGTGAGATCGAGGTAGCCGAGCAACTGGCCGATGACGCGGGAGGCGTGGCCTTGTGTGCTCATGGCGTGAGCTCGGTCGCGGATGCGGCGGTAACCGCTCAGGGACGGCAGCGAGCGGGAGGGCCAGCGGATCAGGACGGTCCATGGCCGCCAGGGCCGCAGCGCCGGATACAGCTGAGGATGGTCCTCGTACTGGTGTGCCGAGAGCTCCAGCAAGTGATGGACCGCGGTGAGAGCCGACTTGGGGGAACTCTGCCAGCCGTGGGCGTACACCAGAAGGTCGGTGGCCCAGCCGGGAGGAGTCAGTTCCTCAGCGAAGTGGTCCAGCAGCCGGTTGCCCGGGACAGGACGCGGGCCCTGAGGCGTGGTTGCCAGCAGCCGGCCGTCGAGGTCGAGGTCGACCAACTGCACGGCGGCCGGGCTCACGTGGTCGGCCCGTGTGCGTCGGCCAGCTGGGCGGCCCGCTCGAGTCGCGCGTCCATGCCGCAGTGAAGGGCGTAGGCGAACCCCAGCGGGTTGTGGAGTTCGTCGGCGAAGTACCGGGCGGCGCTGTGGGCTGCTTCGCCGGCCGTGTACTGGCCAGCCAGGTAGCGGGTGAGGAACTCAAGCGCGTATTCGGCCGCGAAGATTTGCGGCATCTCGATCTGCGGTGCGAGCACGCCCCGCGCGCCCGCCCGGATCAGCTCTCCGCCAAAGAAGGCGGGATCACAGCCCTCTGCGGGTACCCCCGCGTGGCATGCGTTGATCATCACGAAGGGCTGGAAAGGATGGTCGTTGCCCGCGTCGTGCCGGCATTCCCGCACGGTGTCCGCGTCGATGGGGACGCCGTCGGTCAGTCTGAGAGCCAGTGCGGGCGGGTGGGCACCGTTCGGCACGAAGTGGCCGTGGCACCAGAAGTACATCAGGTGCTCGCATAGGCTGCGATCGGCGAGGGCAAGCCGGAGTTCGGAGCGCCTGCTGCGCTGAACGAAATGGGTGTCGCGGGCGAGGAGCGCGGCCACGTCGGCCGCCCGGGTACGGCCATGGGCGTCGACCTGCTCGTCGTGGTTCAGGCTAACAGTGGGCACCTTCGGCGCCTGACGTCGACTGGTCAGCCACGGGTACGCCCCGCCGGTTTGCTCGATCTGATGGCGATGGCCAAGGAAGCGCTGATAGATGGTCGCCGGTTCCCGGGCTGCAGTGGACTGTGACAGATCCTCGGGGCGCAGGCACATCATCGGCCAGGGGATGTACAGCTCGGAGTCGAACCGGACCCGGAACCCCTCACAGGCGGACAGGGTTCCCGCCAGGTGTTTGCGAAAGACCTCGACATGCGGATCCGGTCCCCCCAGGAGTGTGGCGAACAGCAACTGTTGGCCCGCCAGGGCCAGTTCGTCCAGGATCTCAAGCAGCCCCCCGGGCGGCTGGGACCGCAGGTCTACCAGGGCGGCATAGGGATACTCGAGGGTCTGCGGTGACGGAGAGCTGTCGTGCTCCGGTGACCTAAACCCGACGAAAACGTCCTTCCACAGACGGCACAGGCGCATGGCTGCCGCGCGTACATCGGCCGGGCGCGCAGTGAGGTCGGCGCGATGCTCGGTGCCGAACAGGGACGCTACGGCCGGACCATGCATGCGCGCCCGGATACGGTCACCGGCCACAACGTCGAGAGAGACGATGAGGTCGGGGCTCTGGGTGACCTCGTCAGGCAGCGTGGTGAACGCCCGACTGGGGTCCTGCACCACCCGGACTACGAGTTCTGCGCTCATCGCCCGCTACCACCCCGCTGCGACACCGTGTGGCGGGTGGCCGAGTTCGTCGGGACGTCTCCGGCAGAGACATCGATCTCTGTTTCCACCTGTTGCAGGACCGTTCCGGTGCGTTCCAGGGAAACAGTGAAGCGGATGACGTGACGGCCGGGATGGCGTGCCACGAAGGTGAACTCCCCTCCGTCCCCCTCCCGTTCCGACGGGCGCAGCAGCGCCATAGCGGGCTCCACGGTGGCAGGAGTCAGCGGCGTTGCGGCGACGGCCAGCAACGGACGCTGCGGGGCCGCAACATCCGACCAGGGATGAGCAGGGCCCGGGACCACACGCAGCACCAGCTGGCTCTCGACGGAAGCGACGGG
This sequence comes from Streptomyces sp. NPDC047061, assembly GCF_040643955.1. Classification (NCBI taxonomy): domain Bacteria; kingdom Bacillati; phylum Actinomycetota; class Actinomycetes; order Kitasatosporales; family Streptomycetaceae; genus Streptomyces; species Streptomyces sp. NPDC047061. The sequence goes on along the minus strand of NZ_JBEYVI010000027.1, from coordinate 149,703 downwards.
AGGCTCGCCTGGCACGGCGACGTGCACGCGGCAGATCTCTGCAGCATTGCCGGCTCGCGTCTGCTGCCCTTCAACTCCTGCAACACCCGTGGGCCGGCGCAGCCCTGACGGCCGTGCCGCAGACCCTGCACGCTGTCCTACCTCCAACTCGCCGAACGGGCGGGGGTTGCGTGCGGGATCGTCGAACAAGATGGCCAAATGGCGGCCGACGTGCTGGTCCCAGGCCTCCGGGCCTAGATCCAGCGCTTCCTTGCGCCACTGCACGACGCGCTCGGTCAGCCTGCCCAGACTATGGTCCTGCACCATATCGGCGACGGCGTCTTGGAACTGCGGGTCCGAACAGTCACTGTGATGCCAGATCATTGCGGGAACCCCCGCCCGCAGCCCGGCCTCCAACTCGCGGCGGCCTACACCGGAGGGGGCAGACGGTGGCTCGCTGAGGACCAGACAGACGGCGTCAGCATCCTCTTTGAGTTCGCGCTCAAGATGAAAGAGGTGCGAGGTGTCGCCCGGCCTGCTCCACAGGGAACGCGTGTCCCCGGGATGCTCCTGCAGCTGACGCCACTTGCTGTGCCAGGGCCGGTGCCAGCTGGCCTGCCGCAAGCGCTCCAGACTACGCACCACCACTGGATAATCCATGATCAGCGGGCTCGGGTCTGAGGCACTGGAGTCCCTGGACCACCACTCGACGGGCTCGTTGAGCAGTTCCAGGGGCAGGATGAACTCAAGGGCCACTGACTGCCGAAGATCGGCCCACCTGCCCTCGGTCTCCTCGATCAGTTTCTCCACCGCACCGGGCAGTTCCTCCCGACGGCACAGGACGGTCTCGCCACGCACCGGATGCCAGCCCGCAGAGTCGGCTTGCCGCCAGTGCGAGACGTAGAAGCGGTCCATGTCGAGGCGATCCGGCTCAAACTGGATGACCAGATACGCCGGTGCGAGCGCGAACTCCGCCTGCACGAACTCCCGGTGCCGCCACTGCCCTAGCAGGTCCTCCACACCCAGCCGCACGGCCTGGTCGCGGTTGAAGCGGTGTAGCAGCTCGGCGCCCTCCACCGAGCCGTCTTCCACCAGTTTCTCGGAGCACAGGGCGAGAAACGCCATGCCGGGCGGCAGTTCATTGCCAGAGGACTCCTCGCAGGCCAGCCGCAGAAAGACCTGCCAAGCCGTCTGACACCACGGAGGCAACTCCTGAACGCGCGAGCGGCTCGCGCGCCTTGCCATGGCAGACAGATGCCAGGATCGAGAGGGCAACAGCAGGGGCCGCAGACGTCTGAGGTCGGCATCATTGAAGAAGCGGACAGCGCCCCACTCGTCCACGAGCGGCCACAATGTCGCGACCGCCTCTGACTGCTGCTCCACGTAATCCAGTGAGCGGGCCAGGCACGAGAGCCCGTCCTCCGTGTCGGTGCAGGCCAGCGCCACGCGCAGTAGCCAGGCGCGCAGGGGCGCCTCGCCCTGCGGCTCGACAGGCGCCCCGAGTTCGTCCGCGACCAACCGGCGCCAGATCTCCTGAGAGGCTGGTTGCCGCACGGTGGGCGAATCCTGGAGCACGTCCACGAGGCTGACAATCAGCTCATTGCGCACGCGCTTCACACTGTGCTGGCCCACCCCTACCTCCAGACGCCACCGACGTTCTAGATGGCGTCAGCCAGCGTAGTGCCGCCTGCACGATGACAGTGAAGGATAGTCAGATCTGCTGCCGGGGCGGGGCGCTGTATGACGCCGCAGTCGCGTCTGGGCCCTACAGCCACTTCTACGCTTACGGTCAAGTTCCCCAGTGGACCACCCGGCAATTGGAGACGGGCGACCTCTTCCACTGCGACATGTACGGCGCCGCTGTAGAAGGCTACCGTTACGACCCCTCCCGAACGGTGATCTGCGGCGGCAAGCCGACCAAGGACCAGGAAGAAGTCGTCGAGGGTGCCATCGCCGCGATCGAGGCGGGCGTTGCCGCCATCCGGCCCGGTATGCGCGCGTCTGAGCTTTACACCATCGTCCACTCGGTTCTGGAGGAGAGGGGCGTTGAGATCGGCGATCCGCTCCACGGCCACTCTTATGGTCTCGGCTGGGAGTCGCCATGGCTGATCCCCTCAGAGGACGCGGTCATCGGGGCCGGCATGGCCATCGCCATCGAGACGATGGCGGGACGTGAGGGTGTCGGCTGCGCCAAGTTCGAGGAGAACGTCCTCGTCTCCGAGGACAAGGTCGAACTGCTGACCACCACCCCCAAGCGGCCCTGGTTGTAAGGGCTCGCAGGCATTCAACCTATTACTTCCCGTGATCCGGCTCGGTGATGCAGTAACTGATCGTTTCAGAATGCGGTTTGGAGGCGGCGGAGGCATATGAGGCTGCAGGCCAGTTCGAGCAGGCCCTGGTGGAGATCGGCGCGTCGTTCGTAGCGGGTGCGGAGCCGTTTGAACTGGTGCAGCCAGGCGGTTGGGTCGGCCGCGCGGCGAGGTGCTCGCCGTGGGGCGAGTCCTGTTCCGCGCGGCCTCCCGCCGAACCGGACATGACGGTTTCCCGGTCATCCGGCTCTCCAGTGACTACTGCGTGAATGGTCTGGCTGGCCGTTCCGAATGGATACGGTCGTGGCAGATGTCGCAGGCCACGACTGTTTTGCGGCGCCGGTGAAGCATGACGCGCGCCCAGTCGGAAGGCTGCCATCCGGCATGTGCGAGGTCGGCGAGAGCACGGACGTGGTGCACCTGCACGTTGCCCTTGCTTCCGCAGATCTCGCAGGTATCCGCCAGGAGTCTCGCGATGAGTTCCTTCTGGGGATAGTCCACCCGGACAGGCTCACGATCGGCGAGTTCCGCCGCCCGCTGCCGTTGGAGAGGAATCCCACCGAACCGGGCCACCAGTGGTGTCCTGTTCTTCCGCTCGATTCGGGCCTCGAAGCAGACTCGGGGACCGTTGGGGGTATCGATTCTGGCCTTGCGCTTGGCGGCCATCTTCGACACTGACGAGCGGTGCTTGGCCGCAAGAGTCTTGAGCATTGAAGTCTCCATGACCCATTGGAGCCGATGCAGCCGGAAGACATCTCCGGCAAGCAGGTAGTACTGGACGACGCCCCGATAGACGGTCCCGAAGGTCGCCACGATCGCGTGATCGCTGCTGTTGATCAGGGCCGTCTTCTTCGCGGGTTTTCCGCGATCGGTATAGGGGGCGCACTTGGCTTTGATCACGTCCCGTGGGACACGGAGTGCTATCTGGCCGTTGACTCGACGGTAACGGCCGGTTTTCTTCGTGTCGTTGTGCTGGGTCGTGATCTCGTAGCCGAGAAACCTTGCTGCCCGGGTGCGGGCGTGAGTGATCAGTGTCTTTTCCTGGGACAGTTCCAGTTTGAGTTCGTCACGCAGGAACTGGGCCAGGCGTTTTTTGATCTGCTCGGCCTCGGCTTTTGGTCCGGTGAAACCGAGGAGGTGATCATCCGCGTAGCGTATGTAGCGCAGCCTGCGGTAGCCCGGATCGTTGGGATCCGCGCTGGGCAGGCTGACCATCTGCTGACGCAGCGCACGGGCCTGGACCCGGTTACCGCGCCGGCGGGCTTTCGCCAGCAGATTCTGCAACTCCAGGTAAGCCGGGTTGCGGGCCCGGCGCTTCCCTCGGGTGTGCTCCGGAATCAGAACTGTCTCGACGAACTCATCCAGCTTGTGCAGGTAGATGTTGGACAGGACCGGGGAGGCCACTCCGCCCTGCGGCGCTCCGGAGAGCGTGGCGCCCCATCTCCAGTCCTCCAGGTATCCGGCTGTCAGCATGTTGCGCAACAGCCGCAGAAACCGCTGGTCATGGATCCTTTCGCCGAGGATCGACAGCAGAACCTGGTGGTCCAGGCTGCCGAAGCAGTCGGCGATGTCCCCTTCGACGAACCAGGAAGTCCCGGTCCAGGTGTGGTCCACTTCCCGTAATGCGGTGTGGCAGCCCCGCCGGGGACGGAACCCATGAGAGCGGTCGGAGAACGTCGGCTCATAAAATGCCTCAAGTAAAAGGCGGATCACTTCACCGACGAGCTTGTCCGACCAGGTCGGCAGTCCCAACGGGCGTGTCTTCCCATTCTTCTTCGGGATGTGGACGCGCCGGACCGGGCGGAAGCGGTAACGCTCGTGACGCATCGCCTCAATGATCCGGTCGATCTTCCGCTGTGACATGCCGTCGACGGTTTCCGACGTGACCCCGGGCGTCATCGCACCATGGTTGGCATAGATGCGACCGTAGGCCAGCAGATACAACTGCGGGTTGAACATTTGCCGATACAGTTCGTCACACGGCAGGCCACGCCTGCCGCGTTCACGCAGGACACCCAGCACCGTTTTGGCGTTCTGCATTCCGCATACCTCCCGGGTTCGAGTGTCCGAATCACCTGGCCCCCTTCGCCCGATGCGGACGGCTTTCCCGTCCTCCCTGGCCGGTCGTGACTCCGGCGACTACTACGGGGCCTCCGTCGCCATAGGATTCGCATCCCGTAGGCGATCCCACGTTCGTCTCTGTCTGTACGTTCTAGCGCGAGTTAGGCGTCCCACTCATCTCCTTGAATGTCCTCGCTGGACATCGCTCCGCACTCCGGAAGTTGCCCCGGCCACAGCATTCGAAGCCAGGGCAGAGTGCGGCACCGGTTTCAGGTGTCTTTCCGGCGGATGGGAACTTGCATCTTCTGGAGATTGGGCTTCAAACAATCCAGTCTTCGCCATATCGCGCGGGCCACCCTGCGCACCGTGCCCGACAACTGGCCCCGGCCACAAGTTTTCTGACATGCTCTTGTCCCCTTCACCTTTCGGATCCAGGTAAGTCATCGGGCCCAGGAACCTCCTTCCGAGTTCCTCCCGGCTGAGCCGGGGATACAAACAGAGCGCCTCGTGGCGCACAAGGCGCGTTCGACCACCCAGCGGACCTTGCCAGTCCGGAGCCGTGGGCGACGCCGCGTCGGGCGATCACGGGCTTGATGCCGCGCTTCCATAGCAGGCGGCGGTACTTGTCGAAGTCGCAGCCTCGGACGGCGTACAGGCGCCGGGGCGTGCGGCGGGGGCGTCCTCGCAGTCCCCGGATCGATGGGACGGCGTCCGGCAGGGGCAGAAGCTGAGTGACGTCGTGCCGGTTGCCGCCGGTGAGCGTGACGGCGAGCGGGGTTCCGTGGCGGTCGACGATCAGGTGGTGCTTCGAGCCGGGGCAGGCGCGGTCGACAGGCGAGGGGCCGACATGATCCCCCCTTTCAGAGCCCGGATGTGCGAGCCGTCCACGGCGCAGTCGTCCACGGCGCAGTCGTCCACGGCGCAGTCGTCCAGGTTCAGCAGGTCGGTGCGGCGCAGCTCGCTCAGCAGGGCGGCGTGCAGGCGGGGCCGGACACCTGCCTCGGTCCAGTCCCGCAGCCGACGCCACGCCGTCACTCCGGAGCAGCCCACGGTCTCCGCCGGGACGTCCCGCCAGGCGACACCGGTCCGCAGCACGAACAGGACGCCGGCGAGTGCTGCTCGGTCAGGAACGCGCAACCGCCCGGGATGACGGCGGCGCCGTTCAGGAGCAGGTGGCAACAACGGGGCCACGCGTTCCCACAGATCGTCCGGAACAAGAGCAGCGCCCTGCGGTCCCGCCGCAGTCTCCCGTGCAGGTTGTCCTTCGCGAATTCATCGATCACGCGGCATGAGCCTGCCATGGGCAGCTCGTGGTCTCAAGATCCCGTACTCGGTCCCCAACGACCGGCAGAGCCAAGGGCCTGGCCATGACCGCCGCCCTGGCCCGCTGCAAGAAGCCCGCGAAACCTGCCACGTGGGACAACCTCCAAGTCAGACCGTGGCGGTGCGTCGCCGCCGGTGTCACGAGTCTGCCAGGCGGCTGCCTTGTTCGTATGCCGAGGCACGGGCAGCACGGACGCAGAGAAGACCGAAAGAGACCCAGGAGAGCGCCACTGAGCGTAGTCACTGTCAAAGGGATCGCAGATGGGTGTAGATCCTTTGGAGGGACTGGCTGAGCTGCGACTTCGGCAGACCGATCACGCGACGTACAACTGCTCGTTGGTCGAACACCGCAGGTGGCTCCACCAGCCGTAACCAAGATCGGCTGGACGGTCGCCGCCGGAGAGTTCGGAGCGTCCAGAAGGATCACGTATCACTTGCGAGTCCGCAGGTCTGCGCTGGTGAGGCGGTCCTTCCCGAGGAACTGCACTCATGGCACAACCCTCGCGCATGCCGGCAGGGCCCGCTGCTCCGCAGCTCCCCGTTGGCGGCATCGGCACTCGTCTCCCTGCCCGCCGGATCGTTCGGGAAGGCTCAGCCGCCGGCCATTCCCGAATCGTGCGACCCAGGGCCGTCCGCGGGTCCCGCTCAGGAAGGTCCAGGGGCATCAGCAGTGAAGGGCGGGTTCCGGCTTCGCTCCCTTCACCAGCGACTTCACCAGCGTGAACAGCTCGCCGGTCTGGGGGGCGTGCTCCAGCCGGGTGTCGACCGGAGCGACGGCCGCACGGTACGCCGCGAGCTGCGCCGCACCGGCCTGCCCCACGACCAGCCCTCCCGCGCAGAGTTGGGTGAGTTCATCCGCGTCCTCTGCCTGCAGTTCCGACATCGTGTCGTCGAAGGCTGCGGACGCGGCCCGGGTGAGCGCCTGGCGTTGGTGGGGACTCAGGCGCTTCAGCGCGGTGTCGCTGATGAAGGGGACGGCCATGCGGGGCCACAGCACCAGATTCCCTGTGAGGTACTTCTTGGAGGAGGCGTAGCCCTCGTGGTTGAAGGAGGCGATCGAGGACTCGATGGCGTCCATGTCGCTGACCGACCCGGACAGCGGATACCAGCGGGTGCGTGCGCCCAGAGCGTGGAAGGTGTCGTCCGCCAGCTTCGACTGTGCCACGCCGATGAGCTGCCCGTGCAGACCGGTGGGGGTCGGGGCCGAGCGACTCGCGGTGAACAGGTAGCGGAACTGGCCCGGGAGCAGGCCGAGGCCGGTGACGCCCGGGACGCTCAGTGCGGTGCCCAGCCGCTTGTAGAGGGGGCTCTTGAACAGCCGTTCCTGGGCCGCGTAACTGGTGATCAGCTCTGGCGCGCTGAGCATCCGCACGGCGCCGGGGAAGGCCCGCGTGCCTGCCACCCCCAGATCCGCTTTGCCCGCCTGGACGTCCGCGATCGTGCCGTCCTCGTAGGCGAGCCGGCCCGTCCGCCAGTTGAGCTTGGCGTCGATCTGCAGGGATCCCCCGGTCGCCTCTGCGGCCTGTTGGATGAACCTCTCCACCGCAGACGTGGTGCCGTAGGGCACGGCCATCGTCAGATGGACCACCTTCGGGGACGCTCCCGCCGAGCCGGATGTGGACTGCTGCGCCTTCGGTGCGCCCGACGTGCAAGCGGCGAGCGCAAGCAGTGGCGCGAGCAGCAGCGCCTCGACTCCCAGGTTCCTTCTCACCTTGACACCTCCTGGCGCCCTCGGGCGCTCCCTCGTTCAGCAGCTGCGCGTCGTCCACTGCCACAAGGATCTGCACTCATCGGAATCTGACGGTCCGGAGCATGCCCTCGAACCGTGTGACGGCGGCCGAAGCATCCTGGACCTGAGTGAGATCCATCAAGGTCCATGCCACCAGCGGCCTGCCGGGAGCGTCGATGACGACCACTCGAAATTCGTAGTCGGGCTGGAGGCCGAAGCAGTCCTTGTCGGGATCCGCTTCGGCCGTCGGGCAGCCGAGCGATCCGTCCATCGGTTCATTGGTGGTGCCGGTCAGCAGTGTGGCGGCGCGACCACCGACGGTCGTGGGCTTCTCATCCCGCCAGTTCGCGTGATGTCCGGCCTGCTCATGAAGGAATGCCAGGTAGCCCTTGTAGGTGGCCGGAGGCTTTTCGGGGCTCCCACCGCCCTCTGGCCGGTACACGACCGCGGGCAGCAGGAACCGGACCTTGTTGCTCGACCTCACCCACGTCAGGAAGGTGCTCGTGTCCGACACCGGCAGCGCTCCCAGTGAGGCGGGGACGGTGATCGTGAGCGGCGTCGCGAAGGACCGGCTGGTGTACGTCCGCGATACTGCAGCCGGATGTGAGGGCCTGGCGGCTCGTTCTGCGCCGCCACCGCAGGCCGCCGCAGCGAGCAGAGCGCACGCGCCCCCAGTGGAAACCACTAACTGACGAGCGCGCGTACGCCTCATCCGGCCACCCCCAAGGACGTGAAGTACAACTCTGGGGTCGCCGCATCGGCCGCGGCAAGAGCGAAGACGGGTAGACCGATCGGCACGGTCTCGGTGCCTCACGGGTGATCACCCAAACGTCGTGTCCCAGATACGCATGCACGACCGGCGGCACACGCGTGAAGAGACCGCGCGGCCCACTGCCATGCTCAGAACGGCTTCCCAATGGAGGAAGTCAAGCCGTGAGACATGGGCATCAAACCCGTTTGAGAGGACCAGCGATCTCTCCTAGGTTGGCCCGCGTGACGATCGAGGTGCCCTACCAACCGCTGCCGGTCGACCAGTCGGACGTCCGCTACGCCCACGGCCCCGACTCGGCTGCCCAGCCCGGCGTGCCTGTCGGCGAGACAATCGAGTTCGACTGGAACGACAGCGCGATCTACCCGGGTACCTCCCGGAAGTTCTGGGTTCACGTGCCCGCCCAGTACGACCCCGCACAGCCGGCGTCACTGATGGTGTTCCAGGACGGATGGTGGTACCTGGACCCCGAAGGAGAGGTCCGCGGCGCGATCGTCCTGGACAACCTCGTCCACCGCGGCGACATCCCGGCCACCATCGGCGTGTTCGTCGACCCCGGCATCTTCCCCGACGCCGCGGACCCGAAGAACCGCAACACCGAGTACGACGCATTCGACGACCGATACGTCAGCTTCCTCCTGAACGAGATCATCCCCGAGGTCACGCAGCGGTACACGATCACCGCGGATCCTGACCGGTGGGGCATCTGCGGTGGCAGCAGCGGCGGCAACTGCGCCTTTACCGCAGCGTGGCTGCGCCCGGACAAGTTCCGCCGCGTCATCGGGTACCTGTCCAGCTTCACGCAGATGCCAGGCGGCAACCCGTACCCCGAACTGATACCCGGCGTTCCCCGCAAGCCACTGCGCGTTTTACTGCAAGCGGGCCATCGTGACCTGCGCTGGAACGAGCCCGAAGCGAACTGGCTCGCCAACAACTTGCGTGTCGCGGCCGCGCTTGCGGAGGCCGGATACGACTTCCGCCTCGTCCTGGGCGACGGCGGTCACAGCCCCAACCACGGTGGAGTCCTGCTCCCTGATGCCTTGCGCTGGTCGTGGCGGTCGGGTGATCGCCCGCACTAGTACTGCTTCGTTAGGTTCTGGTTCTGGTTCTGCCTGTGGTGAGGGGGCGTCCGCAGGTGCTGCAGGTGCCGCTCCAGCACCGCAGCAGGTCCTGCAGTGCGTCGAGGACTTGGTAGAGACTCAGGCTTTCGTGCGGGCTTTTGGGTCGTAGCGCCGCAGGGTGAGGAAGGCCTGCGCGGCGGTGACCAGGGTGACGTGGTGGTGCCAGCCGCGCCAGGTGCGGCCCTCGAAGTGGTCCAGGCCCAGGCCATGCTTGAGTTCGCGGTAGTCGTGCTCGATGCGCCAGCGCATCTTGGCCCAGCGCACCAGGTCGGCGACCGGGGTGGTGGCGGGCAGGTTGGTCATCCAGTAGCCGGTGGGCTCGGTCGCCGTCTCGGGCTGTTCGATCAGCAGGGTCCGCAGCGGCAGCACACCGTCCCGCCGGCTGCGTCCGCCGGCGTGTTCCTGCGCTGTGCGAGTGGCTTCCTTGCCCGACGGCCGCACCTCGATCACCGCAAAACGGGAGGTCATCGGTGCCTTGCTGCCCTGGCGCCAGGTGACGCTCTCAAAGCGGGTGCCTGCTTCGGTCAGCTGGTGCAGGGGGCGGGCCGGCTCGCGATAGCGCGGCAGAGTCGGCGGCCCCAGCCCCTGGTAGGGCGGCAGGTACGGGACGGCACCAGCCGGGCGGGCGACCTCCTTGGGCTCAACGGCCATCACGTAGGACCAGCCCCGTTCCTCCAGTGCCAGGCGGAAGGCGACGCTGCGGCCGTAACCGCAGTCGGCCACGATCACCGGCACCGACGCAAGCCAGCCCGCCAGCCTCTCCAGCAGCCCCAGGGCCAGACGGGGCCTGGTCACATGCCCGACTTCGTCGGGCACGCCCGCGGCCCGGCGCCGCGGGATGTCGTGCGCCCATTCCTCGGGCAGGAACAGTTCCCATTCCAACGGGCAGGAGGAGGTATCGGTGGCCGCGTGCACGCTGACGGCAACCTGGCAGTTGGCCCGTTTGCCCAGCGCGCCGCAGTACTGCCGGGCCACCCCCACCGAGGCCCGCCCGCACTTGCGAAACGACACATCGTCGATGATCCACACCTCGGGCTGGACCACTTCGGCCAGCCGTTCGGCGATCCGCCGCCGCACCGGCGTCCACTGCCACGGCGACTGACTGACGAACTGCTGCAAGGCCTGCATGGTCCCGTCCGGCAGTCGATGTGCCATCGGCTGGATCGACTTGCGCCGGCCGTCCAACATCAGCCCCCGCAGATAGCACTCGCCCCTGGCCCGCTGATCCTTGCGCGGCACCGAGGCGAACACATCCTCCACGAACAGCCCCAACGCGGCCCGTAATCGGTTCACTTCATGTGCATCCACGTACCCAACATGCTCGTGATCAGCGAAAACGCCAAGACCTAACGAAGCACTACTAGGAGCTGTCCGGTCGATCAGTGGTTGGTGCGCACGGTCACGGTGGTTGTCTGCGCGGTCCAACAACCTGCGCCCATGACCATCGAGGAGTACCTCTCGACGATTGACGCGTTGGCCGTGCAGCCGTTCCCGGAGGTGACCTATGCCGACGCCTCCGGGGGCGGTGGACCAGAGCATCATGTACGCGAACTGCAGGTCAGTCGGGACTTCTGGGATGACGACGACGGGCTGGCCTGGGTTGAGGCCGAAGCTGACCTGCGGGCCTGCCTCGACCACCTGGCAGCACGCCTGACGACCCGGTGGGGCAATGCGTTCCTCGTTGGCCTCGGACCGTATCTGAGTGCCGGTTGCGAGGGAGAGCCGGCGCCCCAGCCGCTCGACTACCTCAGCCAACAGGTCGTGAGCATGCAGGTGTGGCCGCTCCCCGATAGCGGCCGGTGGCTCGCGCTGGCGCTCGGCCAGGCCGACAAGGAGCTGCCACTCATCCTGTTTGCCGCAGTCGGCCGGGCTTCCGCACTCGACTTGAACGTGAGTGGCCGGTCATGAGCGGAGCCACACGATGACGGCTGCAGCTGAGACAGCGCCGAACACGTAGCCGCGCTTGTCATACCGCGTAGCCACCGCACGGAAGTTCTTGAGTCTGTTCACGGCTCGTTCGACGGTGCTGCGCTTCTTGTACCGCTCCTCGTCGAACCCCGGTGGCCGTCCGCCTCGTGATCCCTTGCGCAGGCGGGCAGCCCGGCTGTTGCCCTTCTCCGGCATCGTGTGCCTGATGCCGCGCCGCCGCAGGTGTTGACGGCATGGGCCATCGCGGTAGCCCTTGTCTGCTGCAACGCTGCCCGGCTTCTTGCGGGCCCGGCCCGAACCGCGACAACGGACGGCAGCGGCCGTCCGCGCTCAGGTGGATCTCGCTGGTGAAGCCGCCACGCGAACGCCCCAGGCCCTCGCCTCCTGCACCACCTCCACCAGCCGGTCGACGAGGCTTTGCCACGGAGCCTCGTCCTGGTGTTCCAGTGGCTCGCCCCCCTTTGGGGCAGCGAGGGCCGGTGGCGGGTCGGTGCGAGCTCCGGACGCGTGCTGGTGCGCGCGCACGATGGTGGAATCCACCGAGACATCCCAGTCGATCTCGCCCACCGCATCAGCCTCAGCCTGGACCTGCTCCAACAGCCGTTCCCAAGTACCGTCCGCAGACCAGAGCCGATGACGCTCATAGACCGTCTTCCACGGCCCGAACCGCTCCGACAGATCACCGCGCTTCCCCCGCCCCATACACGGGACAACGATCCGACCAGGCGACAGTCACTTGATCGGCCGGACAGCTCTAGCGCCACACGTCGGGATCGGCCGTGATCGCCAACTGGGCGGCCCGCAGGAACTGTTGAGTCTGCCGCTCGGCTCGTCTTCTCCCCGTCCCTGCCTGCCGCCATACGCTCGAGCATTTCGTGGTCCGCACGGAGGAAGTGCTCTTCCAGAGCGTCTGCGAACTCGGCGGGCGCTGCGCGGACGTCCTGGACAATCACCACGACGAGGCGTTCACGGGCATAACCCACGGTCCGCACCCACCATCCCAGCTGCCGTGCCGCACGACGCATCGCAGCCCGGACGAGGTCCATGCCTCCCAGCATCTGTGCGTCCGCGGGGTGGAGGTTGGCCTGCAACTCCCCGCCGTACCCGCCGGCCTCCGGCGGACAGGTCGCCCGAAGGACCGGCTTCGACGCCTCCGCCAGGGCTACGCAGCGCCGGTTCTTGGACAGCGGCGGCCGCTCGGCCGTCGCCGCCGTCGTTTGCGCCGTTGCCGTCGCTGCGGCGGTTGTCATCTGCGCTTCAGAACCCGCGCGCCTCGCCGGGCCGGGTGCTCCAAGGTTCTGCTGCAGAACGACAAGAGCCTGCCTCATGCCCTCCTGGTCGAGGCGGGCCGGAAGAAGTCCGGCCTCGCTGCAGGCGGTCACATGGGTCAGGGTCGTCTGGTAGGGCATGGGCTGCTCTGCGGCGAAAGCCCGTGCCGGACGCGTGCGGTGGGTACGACCGGACATCACGTTCCCATCAGGCCTGCTCTCACAGCAGATACATTCCACCGCACCATGTATCCGGCAGGCCGTGGACGCGAGGAATCGGATCCGAGCCGGGGTACATCATCGTGGTCCTGGCGGCGGCCCGGTTCACCCGAGGCGGTGGCCAAAGGGGTGGTGTGCGCCCGCAAACGCAAGACCCAGTATGCCAGCCCAGCCGCCTCCGGCACCGGGGATCCAGACCGGGCGTGAACGGCCGCCGTGACGAAAGCTGCCGGGTGCCACCGGCCCAGGAGAGCGGCTGTTGGGGCGAATCCCGTCCACACGGCAACAGCCGTGCAGGTCAGCAAGCGTTCAGTCCCCATACGTGGGGACAGCCCTGAGCCGTTCGTGCTCCGCCGCACCAGCGCCTGTCCAGTCCCTACGCGTGAGGGTCCCTCCGGGGCGATCCACGAGCACGGTGTGCCGGGCGGTGCCCAGTACCGCGTCAGGCAACGTTCGCCCTGTTGAGGAGCCACGCGAACACAGCCGCGCCGATGGGTACGGCGACGACGTAGCCGACGAGGAGACCGACGTCTGAGTCAGCAGACGCGGGGAGGGCCCAGTTCGCCACTGCAGCCACGAACAGTGTCACCGTTGCCAGCGCAAGGACGGCGGCAACAACGGCGAGCCGTCGGGGCGGTCCCGCACGGTACAGCTCAACCGCAGGCCAGACCGCAACCATGCTCGTGAAGAGCATGCCGAGACTGGGGTCGGGCTGCCACCCGAACGGCCACGCCAACAGGGTGCCGATCCCGAAGAAAGCGAGGCCGACGAGTTCCAGCAAGACGGTCTCCACCACCAGGTCCCACGGACGTTGCCGGATCGAGCCGTTCCTGCTGTCCTTCTCATCGGCCACGTCGGCACAGTACCCACCGGCAGGGCGGATGTTGCCTGTTGCGGCACTTGGAGCTGTCTGACGAATGATCAACCTCATGCCGGCCTGGGGCGGTAGGCAATGGCCTTGCCGTGGCGGTCACGGCCAGCGATGCTTGGCCGATGCCGGGGCAGCGCAGGAGAAGCCGTCAGCGCAAGGACGAGATACGGCGGGTTGCTGACCGCTTCGCGCCGGAGGCAGGCCGCTGGGAAGTGCTTTTCGAGACCCGGGATGAGCCCGAGTGGCGCGAGCACATTCGCCGCCTCCGGGCATCGGACACGCAGATCGACTGGTCCGCAGCGCGGATGGACACCCTCTGCGGGCGCCTGATGCAGCCGACTACGTACCGGCTGAGCCTCTTCGTGCGGGACAAGGCGCCTGATCCGGGCAAGTACTCCTCTGGCAATTGATCTTGTGGCTGGTCGGGGTGAATTGACGGATGCGGCGTGGGAGCGCGTAGAGCCCTTGCTGCCGCAGGTGGACGGGCGTGGTCGTCCGTGGCGTGATCACCGGCAGGTGGTCAATGGTGTGTTGTGGCGGTTGCGGACCGGGGCTGTGTGGCGTGATCTGCCCGAGCGGTACGGGCCTTGGCAGACCGTCTACGAGCGTTTCGCCCGCTGGGAGGCAGGCGGGACCTGGGCGAAGCTCCTGGAGCACGTCCAGGTCCGCGACGGCGCGGTGGGCCGGGTGGAGTGGACCGTATCGGTCGACTCCACGATCAACCGGGCTCACCAGCACGCGGCCGGCGCCCGCGAAAAGGGGCCGAGGACGGGGACGAACTGGAAGACTCGGGCCGCTCGCAAACGCGCCAGACCCTCGGCCGGCCCCGAGGAGCAGATGCCGTGCAGTGCGGAGAAGGCGATCGCCTGGTATCGGGCCGGCTGGGCAACACCGCGTACGAGGGCTGGTGCGAGAAGGCCGCCCGCACCGCCTGCGGCTGCCCACCGAAGCACCCGTCCGCGATCGCCCACCGAACCGCAGCGGACCCGGGCACACCACCGGAGTCGGCGGGCACATTGGCCACGCCACCAGTGTCCGGTACTACCCCGCCACTGCCTCGGATGGATTCCCGGCGGATGCGCCTGACCTGTCGGGCCTGGGCGCCCGCAGGCGGGTGCCCAGGTGTTCTGTCCATGGACGTTGGTGACGGGGTCGGGTCGACCGGCGAACCGGCATGGCGGTGTTGTTGCTCGCCATTGCCCCGGGCCGGGGCTGTTTCGCTAACTGCGCCGACCTGGGGTAAGTGAGTGGAGTCCGGTGTCGATGAGTTGGGCTGCGCGTTGGACGTCGGCGCTGACCGCGTCGTGCAGTTCCTCCGGGGTCCGGGCGAGGTTCAGGTGCTTGCGCAGTGCCCGGAACTGGACGGGCCACAGGGCGAGCAGGGCCGTCGCGGCGACCTGCGGTTCGGGGTCGTCCGGGCTCATTCCGGCGCGCCGGGCCAGGACTTCGGCGGCTACGGCGACTTGCTGGTCTGCCGTGTCACGCTGATAGGCCCGCAGAGACGGGGTGGATCTGATCAGCATGCCGAAGCGCAGAAGCATGGCCTTGGCCTCGGCCGGGTCGCTCTGCGCGCTCAGCCACGCCGTGATGTTCGCCAGCTCGCCGGAGAGGATCCTCAGCGTCGCGTCGACCGGCGACAGGTCTGGATCGGCCAGGGTGGTTCGCAAGGAGTTCAAGGTGGCCTCGCCCAGGTCAAGGACGAGAGACTCCTTGGTCGGGAAGTAGTTGAACACCGTCTTCTCCGAGACCCCGCACGCTTCTGCGACCTCGGCGACCCGTACGGCGTCGAAGCCCCGTTCCATGAACATCTCGGTGGCTGTGTCGGACAGCTGCCGTCGCAGAAGCCTCTTCTTGCGCTCCCGCAGCCCCTCGACGGCGGGTTCCTCGTCGCGCGGCCGCAGGGCCGTCCAGTCCACGGTGCGCATGGTCATCACCGAAGCATAGTCCAGTCCCTAAATATTTTCTGCTACTGTAAATTTACAGCCACTGAAGATTAATGTCGGGCTTGACGCCTGCATGCGAAAGGAGACCCTCCATGAGCGTCATCCACATCGTCCGCGACTACCCGCACCCGCAGCAGAAGGTCTGGCGAGCGGTCACCGATCCGGAGCTGATTCCCCTGTGGACGGCTACCGGCGCCGGCGCTCGGCCCGAGGGTTTCGCCACCGCGATCGGCACCACGTTCAGGTTCGTCGCGAAGCCCAAGCCCGGCTGGAGCGGTGTCGTGGTGTGCGAGGTGTTGGAGGTCCGCGAGCCTTCGCTGCTGCGCTACTCGTGGCAGGACGAAAGCGGTGGCGAGGTGACCGAGGTCGCCTACCGGCTCGAACCGCACGGCAGCGGAACGACCTTCACCTACGACCACACCGGCTTCACCGGCGCCGGAGGCTTCTTCATGGCCAAACTCCTTGGCGCCGTCCGCACCAAGATGCTCACCAAGGGCCTGCCCGCAGTGCTGAACGACCTCGACGACCAAGGCAACCTGCGACCGGCGAGCCCCCTCGGCCCCAAGCGGCTCTAGCAGGGCCGGCACGAGAACTCACTGAACAGCGGGCACATCCGAACCTGCGCGACGTCGGCGCCCACCGCGGCTGCCCAGCAGACAACGCCGGGGCACTGCCCCTCCTCCCCCACGTCCTGCCGGCCACCTGGCAGCAGCGCAACGTCAACACCCTGACCGTGGACGGCTACTCCGCTGACCCTGGACACCGACCAGGTCACGATCGCCCACGAAACACTGCTGCCCCCTGAAGCAACTGCGCCTGACCGTCGTTGCCCTCTCGGTACTGCTCGTGCGGCGCCGGGATGCCGGGCAGCGTGCCGAGCGGTCAGCGTCTGTGCTCCGGGCGACACGACCAGCCGGTGGGCCGGAGCAGGACCCGTGACTGCGGATGACGCCGAACCCGTGCTCCCCGGTCGGTTCGGGAAGTGCGGGAAAGTCCCGTTGTCAGTGGTGGGAGGCATGATGCCGGTCATGACGACACCAGTAGCAGAGATCGTGGATACCGTCGCCTACGCGCAGGCGGTCGAGGAGGCCGTCGGGGCGGCGGCCGCGTACTACGCGGGCGGCACGTCGCCGCTGGACGACGACGCCTACGACCGGCTGGTGCGCTCGATCGCCGCGTACGAGGCCGTTCACCCCGAGCAGGTGCTGCCCGGCTCCCCCACCGGGAAGGTGGCCGGCGGCGCGGTGGGGGGCGATGTCCCGCACACGGTGGCGATGCTGAGCCTGGACAACGTGTTCTCCCCGGAGGAGTTCACCGCCTGGACCGCCTCCCTTGCCCGTCGTGTCGGCCACGAGGTCGCCCGCTTCCACGTCGGGCCGAAGCTGGACGGCCTCGCGATCGCCGCCCGCTACACCGAGGGCCGGCTCTCCCGGCTGATCACCCGCGGGGACGGGACGGCCGGGGAGGACGTCTCGCACGCGATCGGCATCATCGAGGGACTGCCGGAGCAGCTGGCCGAGCCGGTCACCGTGGAGGTGCGCGGCGAAGTCCTCATGACCAGCGCCCAGTTCGAGTACGCCAACGAGGTGCGCACCGAGCACGGCGGGCTGCCGTTCGCGAACCCGCGCAACGCCGCGGCGGGCACGCTGCGGGCCAGGGAACGCCTCTACACGGTGCCGATGACGTTCTTCGGCTACGGGCTCCTCCCCCTGCCCGGCACCGACCCGGTGCTCGCCGAGCGGCTGACCGCGTCCGCGCACAGCGACCTGATGGACCTGGTCGCCGAGCTCGGCGTGCACACCAGTGCCCGTACCGACGTTCCGGACGCCGTCGTCGAATCCGTGGAGCAGGTCCTCGCCCGGGTGCAGGAGATCGGCGCGGTCCGTGCCGGGCTGCCGTTCGGGATCGACGGCATCGTCATCAAGGCCGACTTCGCCGCCGACCAGCAGGCCGCAGGCTCCGGCTCCCGCGCGCCCAGATGGGCGATCGCCTACAAGCTCCCGGCCGTGGAGAAGATCACCCGGCTGCTGGCCGTGGAGTGGAACGTCGGCCGCACCGGGATCATCGCCCCGCGCGGCGTCCTCGAACCGGTCGTCATCGACGGCTCCACGATCACCTACGCCACCCTGCACAACCCGGCCGACATCACCCGCCGCGACCTGCGCCTGGGCGACCAGGTCATGGTCTACCGCGCCGGCGACGTCATCCCCCGCATCCAGGCCCCGGCCGCGCACCTGCGCACCGGCGACGAGCAGCCCATTGCGTTCCCGGAGGCCTGCCCGCGCTGCGGATCGGACATCGACAGGAGCGAGGAACGCTGGCGGTGCACGCAGGGCCGCAACTGCCACCTGGTCGCCTCCCTCTCCTACGCCGCCGGCCGCGACCAGCTCGACATCGAAGGCCTCGGCACCACCCGCGTCGTCCAGCTCGTCGAAACCGGCCTCGTCACCGACCTCGCCGACCTGTTCACCCTCACCCGCGAGCAACTGCTCGGCCTGGAGAGGATGGGCGAGACCAGTACCGACAACCTGCTTGCCGCGATCGCGGTGGCCAAACTGCAGCCGCTGTCGCGGGTGCTGTGCGCACTCGGGGTACGCGGCACCGGGCGGTCCATGTCCCGCCGTATCGCACGCCACTTCGCCACCATGGACTTGATCCGTGCCGCCGACACCGAGGCGATGCAGCAGGTCGACGGCATCGGGGTGGAGAAGGCCCCCTCGATCGTCGCGGAACTGTCCGAACTCGCCCCGCTCATCGACAAACTCGCCGCCGCGGGCGTCAACATGACCGAGCCCGGCGCCACCCCGCCCGCCTCCGCCTCCGCCTCCGCCGACGAGGTGAGCACCGACGGCGAAACGCCCGCGGCCGCCGCGGAGGCGGGTCCGCTGGCCGGGATGACCGTCGTCGTCACCGGCGCGATGACCGGAGCCCTGGAGCGGCTGTCCCGCAACGAGATGAACGAACTCATCGAACACGCCGGCGGCCGCTCCTCCTCCAGCGTCTCCAAGAAGACCACCCTCGTCGTCGCCGGCGAGAACGCCGGCTCCAAGCGGGCCAAGGCCGAACAACTCGGCATCCGGCTCGCCTCACCCGACGAATTCGCCGCCCTGGTCGCCGACTACCTCAATTGAAGCCCCGGCACAGCATGTTCTGCAGCTCACAACGGCTTGCACGACCTGAGCGGGAACAAAGCGGCGGTGGTTGACCGTTCATCTGTATGTGACCGCGGAGGGGACAGTGTCCCCGGGCCTCACCTATAGCCCATGGGGACGATCGTCCGGCTGAAGCCCCATGGAGCCTGCCGCCGAGAGGCGACCGCCCTCCGCAGGTCACCACCCGGCCCCGGCTGGTCTCCCCCGTCCAGCCGGGGCCTTGGCCTTGTCGCGGGGCATCAGCCGCAGGGCCGGGCGCGCCGCGATTCAGAGCAGAGGTTGGGGTTACGTACGTAGGCAGCGCGGTCCCTGCCCGGCACCCGTCCTGCAAGACGTCGTCGGCCCTGCTCGTACCGGAGATGCACCGGACCGCGAGCCATCCAGCTGCTCGACGAGCGGGAGTCGACCAAGCATCCGTACTCCCTGTCACGAACAGCCACTCTCACCAGGAGTGTCGGCCGCAAGCAGGCATGCCAGCCCGCGAGAGGCAGCCAGGTCAGGACTGGGCGGCCTGGAACGCGAGATACCGGCTGAAGGCTTCGTGGCTGTCGGGAGTGAAGTGCCACTCCCGCAGGGCCGACCGCAGCTCCGGCTCGGTCAGCCAGCCATGCCAGGCGACCTCGTCGGGATCGGCGGCCACCGTGTCCGGCACCGCGGCTTCGTGCACGCCGAGCCAGTGAGGGCTCAAACCGCTGCGGTTGAGGAACGTGAACAGCAGGCCCGGCAGCACACGAACGCCCAGCTCTTCGGCCAGCTCCCGCGCAGCGGCCTGTTCATAGGACTCGCCGACATCCACGGCGCCACCGACCAGGACCTCATGGAGCCCGGGGAAGCGCGACAGCTGCTCCGACCGCCGGTGGACGAGGATCCGCCCGCGCTCGTCACGGCACACCGTCACGGCGACCCGGTGCAGCCACCCCTCCCGGATGGCCTGCCGGCGGCTGACCACCACCCCCAGCGCACGATCCTGATCGTCGACACGCTCCACCAATTCGTCCACGACGCACACCCTGGCAGAGCCCACCGACAACGCCGCTTCCCGGCTGCCCGCGGAACCGGACCACGTATGTCCGAGGGGAGTCTCGGACATACGGGCACCGGCCTCGGATGGTCACTGGTCGGGGCACGGCTCAGCCAAGGTAGAAGTCCCTGCGGGCCTTCACGAAGGTCTCGATCGACTGCGGGGGGATGCCCGTCACGCGCTCGACGCCGTCGGTCGTGCGGTCGTAGCGGTTGTCGCGGTGCAGCTTGGCCATGGTGATGATGTGCTGGACGACGTGCGGCGGCAGGCCCAGCTTCGGGAGCTGTACCTCCCACCTCTGCGGGGGCACGTCAACGTAGGAGACCTCGCGGCCCAGCGCCCGGGAGAAATCCGCTGCCAGTTCCGCCATGTCGACCGAGCTCGGCCCGGTCAGCTCGTAGACCTGCCCGATGTGCGGAGCCGGGTCGCGGAGCACGGCGGCGAGGACCCGTGCGACGTCGTCCCCGGCGACCGGTGAGGTGCGTCCGCTGCCGAACGGCAGGGCGATCGTGCTGTTCTCCTTGATCGTCCGGGCCGCCAGGTCGGTGAACAGCGGAGTGTCCAGGAACACCGTCGGCCGGATGTGCACCACGGGCAGGCCGGACCAGTCCAGCACCTGCTCCGTCAGCCAGTGCAGCCGTTGCTGGTGGGACTCCTCCGTGCTGGTGGCGGTCATCTGCGAGACGGTCATCTGCGACAGGTCGACCAGGGCTTCCAGCTGTCCGTACTCCCTTGCCACGGAGGCCACCACGGTGGCCGCCAGCAGGTGATGCGGCGACACGGCCATCCCGAAGTACATGCGCGTCACGCCCTGCAGTGCGGCCGCCACCGTTTCGGGCCGGGTCAGGTCGCCGACGACCACCTCCGCGCCGAGCGCCCGCAGTTCGGCCGCGCGCTCGTCCTCGCTGCGCACCATGAAGCGCACGGGTACGTCCTGAGCACGCAGTTGCTCGAAGACCGTACGGCCCACGCCGCCGGCACCGGGGATGAGCACAAGGTTGCTGGTGACCAACGGTGGATCTCCTTCGCATGAGGTGAGTGTCGGAGTCGGGGTGTGATCGGACCGGTGGGCGACGCGGCACGGGCCTCGTCCCCGCGAGAGCGTTCTTCGGGGGTTGTCTCGACCATCGCCTCGGGCGGTCGGGCGGGACGGCCCGGGCCGGGCGGTCGCCTGCGCTGTGTCGCGGGCTGACGGGGGGTCACCGCTGGGCTTCCACGGTCTGGCGCCCGGATCTGTCGGCGCCGGCCGCCGCGGCGGCCTTGCCCGGCAGGAAGACCAGCACGACGGCGGCGCCCAGCAGGGCGACGGCCGCGGAACCTGTGGCGGCGATGTGCATGGCGTGGATGAAGGCGTCGTTCGCGGGCCGCACCAGCGCTCTGCCGGCCGGTCCCAGCTTCTCCGCGACGGCCAGGGTCGCCTGGACGGATTCGCCTGCGGCGGGCCGGTCGGAGGGCGGCAGCATGCCCAGGTGGCCGTTGATGCCGTTGCGGTAGCTGGTGGACAGCAAGGATCCCAGCACGGCGACGCCCATCGCCCCGCCGACCTGCCGGAAGGTGTTGTTGATCGCGGATCCGGAGCCGGCCTTCTCCCGCGGCAACGACGACATGATCACGACCGTCGCGGGCGGCATCACGTGGGCCATCCCCATGCCCATCAGGAAAAACAGCACTTCCAGCACCCAGATGGGAGTGCTCTGGCCGAGAAGCAGGAAGCCGACGAAGGCCGCGGCGGTCAGGACCAGGCCGGTGGCACACACGGCTCGGGCACCGAAGCGGCCCACGACCAGCCTCGCGCGCGGGGCGAAGAACATCTGAGAGGCGGCCAGTGGCAGCACGAGCAGCCCGGATTGCAGGACGCTGTAGCCCCGGACGCTCTGGTTGTAGAAGACGCTGAAGAACGTGACCCCCATGAGGGCGAAGAAGACCAGCCCGACGGCGGCGACGGACGCGGAGAAGCGCCGGTTGCGGAAGTACGTGACGTCGAGGGCCGGGTGGTCGCTGCGGGCCTCGTGGACCACGAAGCAGGCGAGGACCGCCAAGCCGGCGAGGATCGTCGTCCAGGACTCGGGCCGGGTGAAGTCGCCGTACTGGCCGCCTTTGATGATGCCGTAGACCAGCAGGGCCAGACCGATGATCGACAGCAGTACGCCGAGCGGGTCGAGCCTGCCCGGCTCGGGGTCCTTGGAGTCGGGGACGATCGCGGCCATCGCGGCCATCGCCGCGATCACGATCGGCACGTTGACCAGGAAGACCGAGCCCCACCAGAAGTGCTCCAGCAGGATGCCGCCGGTGATGGGGCCAAGAGCGATGGCGAAGCCGACCACACCGGTCCAGATCCCGATGGCCTTGGGCTGCTCCTCGCGCTCGAAGACGTTCATGATGATCGCGAGCGTGGCGGGCAGGATGAACGCGCCGCCGAAGCCCATCACGGCCCGGAAGGCGATGAGCTGCCCGGAGGACTCCGACATCGCGGAGAGCACGGAGCCCACGCCGAACACCAGCATGCCGAGGAGCAGCACCTTCTTGCGGCCGAGGCGGTCACCGAGCAGGCCGGCGGTGAACAGCAGTCCGGCGAAGACCAGCGTGTAGGAGTTCACCGCCCACTCCAGCTGGCTCTGGGTGGACCCGAGACCGGTGGGAGCGGGCTGGGCGATGGTCTTCATCGCCACGTTGAGGATCGAGTTGTCCAGCATCACCACCAGGAGGCTGGACAGGAGCACGGTCAAGATCGCCCAGCGTCGGCGGTGTATCGCCTCGGGAACCTTCCCTCCCTGGCTCGGTGGCGCGGGTGGCATGGACGCGGCGGGCGTCGAGGACTCGGTGGGGCCGGGCGGTGGTGACACAGGAGTTCTCCAGTGCTGTCAGTGACGATGAGATTTCGGAGCGGATCACGCGGGCCTCGGACGGTGGAGGCGGCGGCAGGCCCTGCTCTCCCCGGCCGGCGATCCAGCCCATTAGATGTTGGATGGAATCCAATCGAGGGGTAGGATAGATGTCAAACGAAATCCATTGGAGGAGAGTGATCCCATGGGGCGCGTGTCCCAGGCGCAGGCACAGGAGAACCGGCAGCGCGTCGTCGCAACCGCCTCCCGGATGTTCCGCGAGAAGGGCACCGCGGTGAGCGTCGCCGACCTGATGAAGGCCGCGGGGCTCACTCATGGCGGGTTCTACAAGCAGTTCGCATCGAAGGAAGACCTCGTCGATGAGGCCATCGCGCACGCCTTCGAGAATCCGGCGCCCCACTCTGCGGCCGCGGCAGTCACACCGGAGGAGGGCGAGGACCACGAGGCCGCCCGCCAGGCGATGATCGACGACTACCTCTCGATCTGGCACCGCGATCACGCCGCAGACGGCTGCCCGGTCTCCGGATTCGCCGCCGACCTCGGGCGCGAGCCCGACCAGGCCGCCGGCGCCCGCGAGGTCTACGTCAACGGGGTACGCAACCGCGCCGCCCGGCTGGCCACGAGCGATGACGACGGCCTGGCCCAGTTCTGCACCCTGGTCGGCACCCTCGCCCTCGCCCGCGCCACCCGCGGCAACCCGCTCTCCGAAGAACTCCTGCAGGCCGCACGCACAGCTCTGACCGGGAGCGGCACCAAGGGGACCTGAGGGGCCGGTTCGGGGGCCGGCTCTCCTGGCCACCAGCAGGTGAGGATCCCGGCGTCGGCGGCGGCGTCCCGCTCTCGGACGAAATACCCCCTCGATGGCGCCGGGGACGGCGGCACCGGAGGGCACCACCGGCGCACGCATCTTCGTCCGGCTGGTCCCGCTGACCGAGGTGCTGCCCGGTATCCACCGCGCCGAAGAAGTCCTGCACATGGTGCTGGGTCGCTCGGGTGGGAGCGCGTCATGGTCGCGTAGGTATCAGTGCGGCCGGTGTTTGCGCAGCCGGGCCGGCAGTCCCACTGCCGGGGCACCACCGCGGATCACCCGCAGTACGGGCGACGGCCCCGGGGGCCTGTCGGCCTCGGTCGGCGCCGCCGGGAGGGCAGAATCGGGAGCGGAGCCCATCCGCGCGCCCGTCGCACGTTGCGCGGACGGGCCGTCCGCGCCCTCGCCGCCGCAGGTCTCACGGTCCGCCTACGAGGTCCTCGTAGGCGGACATGGCCCGGTGGCCCAGCTTCTCCTCGACGGACTTCACGACCTCAAGGGCCCCCTGGTCCAGCAGCTCCGGGTCCAGCACTTCGAAGAGGCGGTCTTGGTCGAGCGACAGACGCAGCCGTTGCCCGGGCAGATCTCGCAGGGCCCGGCCGATGCGCCGTTGCGCGGGCTGGGGTGCTGCCAAGGCGCTCACCCTGCGCTTCCGGGGTTCTCCAGATGCCTCAGAGTGTGTTGTTTCCCTGCTGCACACGGGTTCGTCGCCATGGGCCACGAGACGCACGCCGTTCGCAGCAGCATGGCCATCCGCCTCTCACTGTGTTTCGAGGGCTGCAGGTGTACCTCGAAGATCAATGTATCGGACATAAATCGAACATCGTGAGGTGGGCGTGGACTGCCCTTGACGTTCGAGCCCGTGTGAATTTTCGAGATGGATGACATCGAGTCGTTCCGACTGACACCGACACGTGCGCCGTCAGTCAGGAACGGCCCTTGTGGCCCTGGCCTCGTCGTCCGAACATGGTCGCGGCATGATTTCCGCTGTGCATGAAGACGAGAAGGCGCGCGGGAGCGCGCCCTACGCGCTGACCGAGACGGAGCACGGCCGTGTCTGGGGCGTCTGCGCCGAGGTGGAGGGGCTGTTCGGAGAATCCCAGCGCGGGACGTACGAGCTGTTCGGCTGGGTTCCGGAGGGATCCGGCGTGCCCGCTTGGGCCGGCAGCAGGGTGTGGCTGGTGCCGGAGGACGAGGCATTCGATGCCTGGCTGCTGGAGGACGCGGAGAGTTTGGGGCAGCTCCCCGGGACGGACGGTCTGGTGCTCACCGGCCTGGACGACTACGAAGGTCCGCCCGAGGGGTACAGGGGTCGCGTTCGCGTGCACGACGGGCATCGCTGGCTGGGCTCCTGCCGGGAATTCACCCGCGTCCTGTCGCCCGACCAGATGCCTGCACCCATTGTCCTGCGAGGGCTTGCGCAGAGTGATCGGCTCAGGACGGCATTGACGAAGGGCACCCGGCGGGCGCTGGATCTGGAGGAGGCCGCGCTGGAGATGCGGGACGGCCAAGGCGAGCTGCTCACCGATCGGCTGCTGTGGGCCACGATCAGGGCCTGGCGCCCATCGTCCTGCGGGGCGGACCTGATCGACCTTGAGCTCGACGGAGGCCGCTTCACACCGGTCCCCGAATACGCTCGGCCGATCTGGGAGCGGTGGCTCGCTGGACCACCGGCCGCCGTGAACACCTGGGCCGGCCTCGACACCCGCCGCCGCGGGGCCTGGCATGACCTTGTGCGCGAGCGGGCCTGTCGACGATCCCACCGCGACCGGCCAGCCGGCCACGCCTACGAACTCGACGGCCGGTACATCACCGACGAACCAGCTCTCTATCTGGCGCTCGGCGAGGCGGTCAACGGACCCGGCGGCTACTTCGGCGGCTGCCTCGCGGCCCTCGACGATTGCCTGCGCGGCACCTTCGGATACACCGCCCCCGCCGCCTTGCTCTGGCGAGACGCCGCGACCGCGCGCGAGCACCTGTCCCACGCCCTCACACCGGACGGCCAGCCCTACGACCTGTTCACCGCAGTCCTTGAAACCCTGGCCGAGGGTGGCATGGACGTCACCTTGGCATGAACTGCTGTCCGATCGGTGCCTTCGACCCTGCCCGTCCCCCTCCTCCCTCTGACGCTTGTTCCGCGCAAGCTGCCGCCTCACAGGCTCCGTGGTGCCCACCTGGGCCCGGATGGCAGCTCAGTTGGCACGGAACTCATCTCCGACTGCCTGGATCTACGGATCAGGCGTAGTCGCGCGGTATGCCGAAGCGAAATGCGCATGCAGCGACTGTGGGGCACGGGGCAGGATCGCGAGCATGCCAACCGATGTCAGCGGAGTGATCGAGTGTCGGCCGGGGGCCCGGCTGTGGGGACCGGAGGACGAGGACTCGGTATGGGAAGCCGGCATCGACCTCTTCCTGCTCAACAGGGGCAACGCCTACGACGG
The DNA here is from genome assembly GCF_040643955.1 of Streptomyces sp. NPDC047061. Lineage (NCBI taxonomy): Bacteria > Bacillati > Actinomycetota > Actinomycetes > Kitasatosporales > Streptomycetaceae > Streptomyces > Streptomyces sp. NPDC047061. Next base: position 123,917 of record NZ_JBEYVI010000027.1, on the reverse strand, counting down.
CTTGGCCTGTCTCTTCGGCATTCGCAACTCCTCTGGCCTCCGGCCGCTGGCACACCCTCGGCCACCGGCACCACCCCCGAGACGGTCCCAGCAGCCTACGCCTCCGAACCAACGCAACGGCATTGGCACTAGGCCCCGTTCCCAGACGCAGGCGTACCACGATCCTCGTCCCGGCCGACGACAGGCGTGCGCACGACGTCCGGCCCTTCTGCGCCGTCGTCGACGACGCCACCGGGCTGCGAGACGGAGGCCGCTTTGCGCTGATGCGCCAGGAGTCCGAAGAACGCGGCGGCGAAACCGCTGATGAGACCACTCACGGCATGATTGGCCGCGTTGGCCGCCGCGCTGTCGGGCACACCGACGAGCAGGTAGTTGACAAGCGCACTCACCACGGCTCCGACCGCTCCCCCCTTGAGGCCGGACCTCAGCGAGGAGCGGACGAGGGACGGTGCTGCGATCCTGGGTTTCGGGGTGGACGGCGTGGTCATCGTCGACTATTCCCTTCCGTGCGGCCGGGGTAGCCCCGGCCGGGTGTCCGTGACCCTCCCCGCCCGGCGGCAATCCGGTCCGAACCGAGGTGTGGGAAGTCCGCAGTCGGCCGACCGCACACTGGACGCCACACCGGCGATACGGACGAGTTCCTGGCGCGCCTGCTGGACCTGTTCCTCCAGGTCTTCACCGAGCGAGACGACTTGCGCCCGAGTGCCCCTGCTCGTCTTCCCCAAAGCCGCGCGCGACGAGGCCGCCGCACCGACACTTACGTGTTCACCGAGAAGCCGATGACGACGGACGCCGACCACGCCCGCCGCATCCTCGCCGCTGGTGACACCTGGGAGGTCGGCTCCGTACCCATCGAGCGGAAGGGCTCCCAGGCGGAGGCGAGGGGCAGGTCCGCCGCGCGCGGCAAGCAGCCCGCAGGGCCCCGGTCTCGATTGGAAGTGCTCGGCTGCCGCAAGACTGGCCCCTGCAGGCTTTCCGTGGCGCGTTCAGGGATGCTGTGCGCCGAACTCGCCGTAGAGGTCGGCGAGGAACGTCGACAGGTGGGTGAACTCGCTCTGGAGGTGGACGAACAGTTCGTAGGCCATACCATGGCCGAACGCTCGGCCCGCCTCGTCCCCGGCGTCTATGCCGGGGCCACCCCGGTCGAAGACGAAGCGACTGCGAACCTCGAAGCCGTCCTCCGTGTCGCGGGCCAGGTGGATCATGACTCCGCCCTCGATGTCCGCGCAGGCATAGGCGTGGTAACCGGCCGCCTCGAATCGGCTGGTGTCCAGGCCCAGTTCGGCCGGGTCCACGAAGTTCGCGACCAGCTCCATGCGCTGCGAGCCGAGGTATTCGACGATGTCGTGGGTGTTGCCGACGATGCGTTCCAAGTCACTGAGGCCGGGCCGGGTGAGCACGTCCTGGTTCCGAGGAACGGCCTGTACGTGACAGTAGGGATGCCAGAGGGAGTAGCGCTCGGGCTCGACGGAGTGCCACCACATCCACCAGGTGAACATCTCCGCGGTGCAGCCCGGGAAGCGGTTCAGGCCGGCGACGTAGGGGTGGCCTGACTCGGTGAGGCCGAACCCCATCTCCCGTCGGTGGTATCCGGGGTCGAGGAGTGTGTTGAGGTCCTCCGGGCCGGAGGACAGCGTGTCCGCCGGGTCCAAGGCCTCTTTCAGGTTCGGCAGGACTTCCTCGCGCAGCCGCATGTCGCCACTGAAGTACTTCGCGTAGGGCTTGTCCTTGATCCGTTCGGCGTTCGACCGGAACAGCTCCTGCGTGACGACCGGGTAGTACGTAACCGGATACGGCGGCGGCGTCTTCGGTGCGGACATGTGCGTCGCCTTTTCCTGAAAGGGGGGTTTCGGTTTCGGCAGAGCGCGGGCGGCGCCGTTCACGTTCATGCCGGCGAGCTTCGCCCGTGGGGTTCGAACCCTGCTCCGCGACGATAACATGAACCTGAATTCGGATTCAACTTTCTGGAAGGTGCCAAAATGCAGGATGTGATCAGTGAGAACGCGCCTCGCCCCCCGCAGCAGAAGCGAAGCCGCGCCGCCATGGAGCGCATCCTGCAAGCCGCACAGACCTTGATTGCCGAACGCGGCACCAGCGGTCTGACCCTTGCCGACGTCGCGGAACGCGCCGGAGTCTCGGTCGGCAGCATCTACAGCCGCTTCTCCGGCAAGGAAGCGCTCATCGCCGCGACGCAGGAACAGTGGCTGGGCCACGTCACCGCGTACCAACGAACCCTGTACGCCGACGCGGCGGCGCGGTCGGACGACTTCGAGGACTTCGTCACCAGTCACCTCACCGCGATGACTGCCGCGTTCCGACGCGATGCGGACCTCATCCGGGAATTCGCTGTCCGCGCCATCGGTCAGTCGGGCACCAGCGACACGGCCCGGCGCAGGCTCCAGGACGCCTTCGACCAGGCATGCGACGCGATACTCGCCCACCCCGGCAGGCCCCCGTACGTCAGCCGCGTCCGGGTGTCCCTGGCCTTGCGAGCGGTACAGGCGACTCTCGAGTGGCGGGTGACAACACCGACGGCCGATGCTCCCGACAACGACTGGGATCTTCTCGCCGCGGAACTGCCGAACCTCGCGCTGTCCTATCTGCGCAAGGCGCCCTCATAGGGCCGCCACGGGTACGCCATGGGTCCGCGGTCCGGAGCGGACCCATGGTGGTTCACGGGCAGGGGGCGAACCGCGCACGCAGGACGAGCAGCCGTGGTGCCCGCCCTGACATGAACGCCCTCAGCGACGCTTCGAACGACTCACACCCACTCCTGCTTCTCGACGAGGTCACGCAAGGAGAGCAACGCCTCCACGCACTCCTCCTCGCGACCATGGAACCGCTGGGCGGGCATCGGGACGCTGACCGCCATCATCTGACCTGCGACCTTGACTGCCACGCCGACCGCGCAGATGCCGTCGCTCTGCTCCTCGTAGTCGTAGGCGACGGCGCTCTCGCGCACCTGCGTCAGCTGGTCGAGCAGTTCGGGAAGCCGGGTGATCGTGCGCGACGTGAGAGCCGGGAGCCTCGCGGGGAGGAGTTCGCGCAGACGGCTCGGCGGGAGTGCGGCGAGGATCGCCTTGCCCGGAGCGCAGGAGTGCAGGGGGAAGCTCTCCCCCACCGCACTCGCGGCGCGCAGCCGGTGCGGCGCGTCCACCTGGTCGATGAACCTGATCTCGCCTCCGTCCAGCACCGACAGATCGACGGTCTCCCTCAGACGGGCCGAGAGGTCGGCCAGGAAGGGGTGGACGAGCCTGACGACATCCCGGGTACCCGCTTCGGCGAGGCGCAGGATCTCCGGCCCCAGCCGGTAGCGTCCGCGAGGGCCCGGGCCCGACCCTACGAGTCCCTCGTCCTCCAGGGCACTCAGGATCCGGTGGATCGTGCTCCGGGGAAGGCCGAGCCGTTCGGCCAGTTCGGACTGGGTCAGTCCGCCCGGCGACTCACGGATCGCCCGCAGCATCTGCCCCGCCCGCGCGATCACCTGGATGCCGCCGGCCTGACGCGCGCTCGTCTCGTCGGATGGTGTAGTCATGCTTCTATCCTGCCGTCCTTCGAAAACCACCCGGGATGGGCCGGGCCGCCTGGCGCCCACACTGCACGCGGCTTGGTGCCGCTGTCCGGGGCGGGAGGCCTGGGCTCATGGGCGCCGCTGCAGCCCCAGCAGGGCCTCGGTCTCGGTGACCGAGGCGATCTGCAGGTCCAGGCCGCGCGCGAGCTGGACCGTCCGGGCCACCAGCGGCTCGTTGCCCTGCGCTAGCTCGCCCTTGCGGAGGTAGAGCGTGTCCTCCATCCCCGCACGGGCGTTTCCGCCCAGGGACAGCGCCATGGCCGTCAGGTTCAGGTTCGCCCTGCCGATGGCGATGATCTGCCAGATCGCGCCCTCGGGAAGGCGGCGCACCAGGGTGAGGAGGTTGTCCGCCGTGGCGGCCGCCCCGCCGGCGACCCCGAGCACGATGCTGAACTGCAGGGGGCCGTCGAGGAGTCCCTCGTCTCGCAGGCGCAGACAGGCGTCCACGTGCCCGGTGTCGTAGATCTCCAGTTCCGGTTTGACGCCCAGCTCCTGCATCCGCGCCGCGAGCCGCCGCACCCCGTCGGGCGGATTACGGAACTCGCCGGCTCCGAAACTCATACTGCAGGGGTTCAGGGTCGCCATCCGGGGACGCAACTCCACAAGCTTCTCCCGGTCCTCGAACGGCACCTCCAGCCCGACGCCCGTGGAGAGCTGGATGAGGATCGGGCACCGCTCCGCGATGAGATCCATGGTGCGCCGGGCGATGCCGAGGTCAGCGGTGGGGCGGTCCTGCTCGTCGCGTACGTGGATGTGGGCGACGGAGGCACCGAGGCGGTACGCCTTCTCCACGGCCTCGGCGATCTCGTGCGGCTGGGTGGGCAATGAGGGGTTGTCGCTGCGCCGGGCGATCGGCCCGGTGGGGGCGACGGTGAGGACGACGCTCATGGCCGGCCTCCGGGGGTCGGCCTGGCGATGACGACGAGCAGACGGGCGCCGGCACCGGTTCGGTTCTCCAGAGACCGCACGGTGCCGCGCGGCAGGTGGACGGAGTCGCCCGAGCCCAGCGTCTCGGTCGTACCGTCCTCGACAGTGAGTGTGAGTTCGCCGTCGAGGACGTAGTAGACCGTCTCCTCGGCGGTCGGCGAACTCTGCGCGGCACCGCCCGGGTGGTAGTAGGATTCCCCCAGCCAGAAGCGGCCGGTCGGTCCTGCCTCGTGGCCCTGGAGCCGTCGGGCGTCGACTCCGTCGTGCAGGGGCGGGAAGTAGGCGGGGGCGGACTCCCGCCGGATGATGCGAGCAGCCACGGGCCCCTCAGCCCCTCTCGATGTGGTAGGTCCCCTTGGGGTCCGCGATCGCCACGAGACGGACGATGCAGCCGTCGCCCCCCACCCAGCGCCAGGGGAATGCCGCGAAGGTGAGCCTCTTGCCCGTCGCCTTGTCGAGGTCGCCGCCGATGTTCTCGAAGCCGTAGATGCCGGCGTTGAGTATCGCGTTGTGGCAGGGCTCCCAGTACGGGAAGTCCTCCTTGACCGATCTGCCCGTCTCCTCCTCGTACTCGCGCACCGCCCACGGAAGCAGGCCGCCGGTCTCCTCACTGGGACCGTGCGGGCCGATGGCCGTGCCCAGCGGGTGGTCGAGCGCCTGGCAGTCGGAGCCGACCGCCTTGACCTTGCGCTCCACGAACCACTCGCCGGCCTCCTTGTAGAAGCCGGGTGAGTACGCGTAGTACTCGGCGCTGTCGGCGTACCTGCGGTGCCAGCCGGTGTTGACGATGACGAAGTCACCAGGCCGGACCTCGGTGACCGACGCGGCCTTCTCCAGGTCGTCGGCGGTGACGACCTCCCACTTCTGCTTGGGGATGTCGAGCACCACCCCGGTGCCGAAGAAGTTCCGCAGCGGGATCTCGTGGAGGAGCGGGGTGCCCTCGATGACGTGCCCGGGTGCGTCGATGTGCGTGCCCGAGTGCATGACCGTGGTGATCTTCTGGGTCAGCACTCGGCTCTTGGCCATGCCGTGCAGCCGCTCGATCTTCACGTCCTCGAAGTACGGCCAGGCGGGCACGCCGTGTCCCCAGGGGTGCGAGAGGTCGTAGAACTGGAGGTCCTGCTCGTTGGGGCCTTCCGCCCAGGTGTACGTCATGCTCTGTCTCCTTCGTGATGTCGGGGTACGGGGTTCAGGGGTGGCGTCCGGTCGTGGGGTGGAGTGGTGGGGCTCGCGCTCACTCCGTGTCGGTCGCGCGGCGTCGTGCGGCGAGTTCCGACGAGACGTGGGCGGCGAGCGCGGCGCCGGCCGCCTGCCGGGCTCCTGGGGGCCAGGCGAAGAGGCCCTGGCCGGTCTTCGCGCCCAGACGGCCCGCGCGGATGAGGTCGTCGAGTGCGGTGTGGGGCGTGACCGAGCGGTCCAGGACGGGGAAGACGGCCTCATGGATGGCCCGGGTGAGGTCCAGTCCCACGTAGTCGGCGTTCGTCAGCGGGCCCATCTCTCCCAGCCGCAGGCCGATGGTGTCGCGGACCACCAGGTCGACGGTTTCGGCATCGGCGACGCCCTCGGCGACCAGCGCGATCGCGTCACGCCACAGGGCGTGCTGGAGGCGGTTGCCGACGAAGCCCGGAACATCCCTGCGCACCCAGACCGGCCGCTTGCCGAGGTGGTTCAACAGGGCCATCACGTCCGCGACGGCGTCGGGACTCGTGCTCTCGCCCTGGACGACCTCGACGACCGGGATGAGGTCCGGGGGATTCCACCAGTGGGTGCCGACAGCCCTGCTCGGATCGTCGATGCCCGCGGAGATCGCCGAGATGGGGAGGACGGAGGAGTTCGAGGCGAGAACGGCGGTCGCCGTGAGCCCGGCCATCCGTGTGAACAAGGTGCGCTTGAGGTCGAGGTTCTCGGCCACGGCCTCGGTGACCAGGTCCGCTCCTTCGAGGGCTTCCTCCAGACGCGAGGTGGTCCGGACCACACCCGGGGCGTCACCGAGTGCGCGCGCCAAGTGCTGCGCCTCACGGCCTGCTTCGGGAAGCACCGACGGCTCCGAGTCCGTCAGGGTGACGCTCAGACCTCCCGACGCGAAGACCCCGGCGAGGCGTCGCCCCATCAGGCCGGCACCCACGACGGCGACGGAACGGAAGCGGGAGCGGTCACCGGCGGGGAGCGTCGCGGGTGCGGTGTCCGGGCCCGAGGCCGGCGTCAGCATGAGGTGTAGCCGCCGTCCAGATAGAGGACCTGGCCGGTGAGGAACGCCGAGGCGTCGCTGAGCAGGTAGACGAGCGCGCCGGAGAAGTCGTCGGGCTCGGCGAGCCTGCCCAGCGGGATGCGACTGAGCATGGTCTCTCGCGTCGCCCTGCCCTTGTCGTCGTCGGTGTACATCCACGCGGTCAGTTCGGAACGGAACACCGTGGGTGCCAGGGCGTTGACCCGGATCCCGTCCTTGCCCCACTCCGCGGCCAGGCTCTTGGCCAGGAGGTCGACCGCGGCCTTGGACGGGGAGTACGCGCTGTATCCCGCGGGATGCCCGAGTCGGCCCCGGGTCGACGAGACCAGCACGACGCTCCCGCCCTCCCCCTGCGCGAGCAGTTGACGGCCGACGGCCTGACAGGTCAGCCACGCGCCGCGGACGTTGGCGTCCATGACGGTCTCGAAGTCGGCGACGGGCATGTCGACGATGGGGGCGACCTTGTTGACGCCCGCCGAGGCCAGCACGCCGTCGAGGCGCCCGAACGCCTCGACCGCCCGGGCCACCATCGCCTCGGCGTCGGCGGGGCTGTCGGGACGCCGGTGGACGGTGGCCACCCGCTCCTTCGGCAGTTCGCCGGCCAGAAGCTCCAGTGCGTCCGCGTTCCCACCGGCCAGCACCACGTTGGCGCCGGCTGCGGCGAGGGCGCGCGCAGCCGCACTGCCCAGGGCTCCGGAGGCTCCGGTGATCAGAACCGTCCTGCCTTCGACATCGAACAGATGGAGGGGGGATACGACGCTCATCACTTCCTACTTCCACGATGCGGGTCGTTTCGACCGCTTTACGGGACATTAAGTCGATGGCTGCGGCAGGGTCAAGGGACGACGCGAGAGGTGGACACCACTTCCCGGTGACCGCTTTCGCCTGAACGCCGGGAGCCGGGGGCCTGAGCGAGGAGCCGATTGCGCTCGCGTCGCGGACTGCCGCTCGTGGCGTAGCGCGAGTGGGGCGAGACCCTGGACGGCCGGTCAGGCAAGGTGAAGCCGGCGTTTCATGGCGGACCTGCCACCGTCCGGGTGCCGTGGCACGAGAGGGCTGCGCCGGGAGGCCTGGACGAGGACCTCGCGCAGTCCGTCCGCTCCGGATACCCGGAAATCCGTCGACGATCGGGGCGGTTTGAGCGACATCCCGCCATGGACAGTCCGTTCTCCCCGGGGCGTGCTGATGCGTGGGATCAGCCGGTCAAGAACACGAGGAGCCAGGGTCACGGCCGAGGAACACATCACCTACGAACTCGACGGCAAGGTGGCGTTGATCGGAACCAACCGTCCGGAGAAACGCAACGCCCTGACGGAGGACATGCATGCCGAACACGGCCGCTTTGCGGAGCGGGCCGGTCAGGAGGCGAAGGCCGCCGTCGCCTTCGGTGTCGGCGCCCACTTCTACGCCGGCCTCGACCAGGCCGAGTTCATGAAGGAACTCCACGACGGTCGGGGACGACGGCCGGCCCTGGGACGGCACATCCCGCACGTCGCCTTCGACCACATCGCCCGCGGACGGATCCCCCTTCATCACGGCGCTGAGCGGTGCGGTGGTCGGAGCGGGGCTGGAGGTGGCAGCGTCGGCGCACAATCCACCGACAGCACCGACCGCGGTTCAGCCCCTCGCGCCATACCGGTACCCGCGACCTGGGCTTCGCGGCCCCGCTGACGACGTCTGCTCGGCCCGTCCACGGACCCTCGGCGCTGTCCGGCCGACCTCGTCGTGGCCCTGCTCGGTCTCCTCGACCGCGTCGGTCCAGCACCTCGCCGACCCGCGAGCGGGCGATAGCCCATTCCTTCCGGATCGAGGTGCGGGCGACCCGGCGGACTGAGCCATTGGTCGCTGGTGCGACGATGCGGGGATGCACGAGGTCAATGAGCTGATCAACGTTGATGATCCAGCCTGGCCGCTCCTCCTTCAGGAGTTTTCCGGCACCCGCGTACGTCGAGGTGCTGCCCGGCGATCCCGTGTTAAGGCCTCAGACGTCACCTGCTTTCCGAACGTGATCGGTTGGTTCGGGGCCGGTGCGCATGCGCTGCCGGCAACTCGCCGTCGCGCCCGGACCGGGCGCCGTCCCGGCGACGGTCGAGGGACTGCGACCGAAGGGGAAACGACTGGTGGAGCGAGGGTGGGCACCCCAGATACGGCCGGGAGTGTTCATCACGCTCGCGGTGCCGGGCCCCTGAAGTCGACCGGGCGGCGTCCGGCCACGCCACCGCGACTTCGCCGCACTTCGCAAGGGCGCCATCTACAACCGAATGGCGATCCGTCCGCAGCTCACCCGATGTACTTCCCCGCCCAGTGCACGGAGGCGTCCGCACTGCGCACGTGCGGGGCACGGCCCGCAGCCTCAGCAGGTGACCAGGCAATGGCCTGATCAGGCAGCACGGCTCACGAAATCCTTGCTCCCCAGGGCCTGGTGCAGGAGGCCCGGAGCAGAGGAGAACACGCAGGACCAAGCTCACGATTGTCGCCCGCTCCGTGCTGACCGCCACCGGCACGTTCGACTGCGACCGCATCGGGGGATCGCATCACAGGACGTGTGTCGGGAGCTTCTCCGTCCCGACGACACGGAACGGATTCTTCCCCTCATTGATCCTGACAGTCCCTCCGCGGTCTCCGCTGGTCCAGTCGAGGTCCAGATGGAACGTGCAGTCACATGTGTCGGTCTCGGCGGAGACCAGGAGAACTTCGGGTTCGGTCGAGGAGATCACATAGGGGAATTTGACGGCAGGAGTGCCGTCCTCGCCTGCCTTCGTCACTACCGTCAGCTTCGGGTCGTCAAGATCGACTTCAAAGAGTCTTGGTGTCAGTCCGCCGCATCCGCCACCAGGGACGTATGCGGCACCTCTGGGCGCGCTTCTGGAGTCCACCCCCACTCGGAGCGCATGCACTACGACACTGTTCGTGGATTTCCCCTGGAGAGTGACCCGGATGACGACTCTGTCGGCGTGCGCACCGCCCTCACGTTTCACCCAGGCATCCCAATTATCCCATGAGGGAAGAGAAGCATGTGCATTGGGGATCACCACGGCACCGCCACGGCATGGCGCGTCTTCCGGCGCATTCACCTGTGTCGTCCATGTGAACGGCGCCTTGTTGCCGTCCTTGATGAGTTTGGTGCCTTTGTGGATTCCTTCGATGAGCAATGTGGTCACAGTTCCGACGGCCACTGCAGAAAGCGCGGCTGAGACGCCTTTCCAGTGGCGGCTCCACCAGCTTCGAGACGTCGCGTGGGTGGTAAGCGCGGTGCGTCTGCGCCGGGGACCGGAGGGCATGGGGTTCTCCTGGAAGTGGGCTCACTTCACGTATTGCCCATGTGTGGGACCTGCGCACGAGGTTCACCCGCACGCGCCGTGGATCAGCAGCCCTTTCCAGTCCCGGGACCTGGAACGAACCGACCACCGTGGCCGGGTTGTGCTTCGGGATCCGGACTGAGGCGCATGCGAACGTAGCGCCCGTCCTGTGGGCCGGGCCGATGGTGCCCGTCCGGCCTCCAGCCGTGCCGGGTGTAAAACGCCTGAGCCCGGGTGTTGCGCTCCCATGCTTCCAGGACGCCCGTGGCCAGTGACGCGTCACGGAGGAACTGCACGGATGCCGCGTGCAGACGGCTGCCGATGCCGTGTCCCCACAGTCCGGGACGGACGTGAACCTGGTAGAGCTGACCCACAGATACAGGATCGACATCGGCTTCGTGGGGAGTCCCATCGCCAAGACGCCCACCAGTTCGCCCTCTCGTTCCGCGCACAGAACGATCCGCTCATCGGACCAGGTGGCGCGGATCCAGCTCTCCCGCCGGCTGGACCACGCGTCGGAGGGAAGCGAGCTCCGCGTCCGACACGCCATCTGCCCGGTAGTACGCCGTGCGGGCGAGAGTGTGCAGGTCGGTGATCCTGTCCACGTCGTCCGGGTTCGCAGTTCGCAAGAGCGTCCGAGAAGTCGTCATGATCACGTGCCGCACTCACCGCGATCCTTGGTTCCCCATGCGGCGCCGGGACGCCGAGCACGTACTCCGTCACCGAGCACCTCGCTCACGGCGGCGGGCCGCGGCCGGGGCCCGCGGGGCGATCTTCCGGTGATGCACGACGTGGCTGATTGTCTCCTTGGGGGTCATGCCGCGCATCCATCGTGCAGCGAAAAGGCTGTCCGCGTTCCAGCGCCACCAGGACAGCGCGTTTGATGGTCCAGCGGAGGGTGGAAAAACCTGACGGCGGACAAGCGTGCCGCGCCGTTGGACGGCCCCGACCGTGAGGTACGGCAGTCGACTACGCTGCGCCCAGCGCAGGCAGTGGAAGTGCTACCCGTCGTGCCAGGCCGAACTCCTCGGCCGCGTCGTTGCTGACGACGGCAACCGCTCCCTCGGGGACCCCGGGGAGGGTGGCCACGCGGGACGCCACTGCCAGGAGTTCCCGCTCACCTGCTCCGGTGACGAAGAAGACGTAGGCGTCACCGTCGTCCTCTCCGTCGTCGAAGACCTCGACATCGCCTTGGTCTTCGAGAGCGAAGAGGAAGTCCTCGACATCCTCGATCCAGGGAAACGGGTAGGCGCCGTCGGGCAGATGGGGTGTCGGCAGCAACGGCACATGGATCTCGACGACTGTGGTGGGCACGACGCCATCCTGCCCCAGCGTCTCCGTCCGGCTCCACCAGGGGCCCACCTCGTCAGCACTCCTGACAAGGCAGGAAGGGCCCCCTGTGAAGTCCTTAGCCGACACCGTCCACGTCGGCCTGATCCTGGACGAGCGGGCCCGTGATCTCCTTCATCTGCTCGCGCAGGGACCATCCGGCCAGGTCCTCGCGCCAGCGGCTGCGATGCACGGAGATGCCGTACTCGGGGTCGCTCTTCCTCCCCGCGTAATCGCGGTCGGCGAAGGGCGGTCGAGCGGCACGCCACGTCTCTGCCGGGATGAGCAGGAACTCCGGCCGGTCACCGTCCGTTGGAAAGACCACCAACGCGACTGCGCGATGAGGCTCCAACGGGAAGTGCTTCTTGCGCATGAATACATAGCTGTCGCGGATGCCGACCCGAACCGATTTCACCTGGACCAGCAGATGCCGACCCGCCCCAAGGTCAACCAAGAGGTCGACTCCGCGGTCGTCTGCCAGGGGCTCGTACACCTGGTACCCGGCCAGCGCGAACTCGGCCGCCACCAGGAGTTCCGCCGCGGATCCCAGCATCGCCGGACTCGCCGCCTCCCAACGGCCGCTCTCGATCCGGCTGTCATCCTCGCCCATACCCTCCGGCCCTCTCGCCGCCCCGGCCCCCGCCAATCACGATGGAAACAGGTCCATGCGCGAGGGGCTACTGCCCGTCCATGGGCCGAGCCCGCGGCTACGGGGGGTGTGAAGTCGCCTTCGGCATGGGCCCCCGGGCCACCGTCATCTACTACTGTCGGCGGACAATCCGCAGCAACCGTCGCCCCTCGTCGTCATCGATCTCGCGCACCAGCACACGCTCAGCCACCCGAGCAGCATGACGCCTGAGCGGACGCCGGACGGCGTCACATCGCCGGCTGCCCTCGGGACTTACCTCGCGGCGTGGATACAACCGCTCGACGGCAGCAGGTCGAACTTGGGGGCGACCAGTCGCCGTTGTCCGCGAGCCTCGCACGCGCTGTTGAGCGGCGGCTCCATCTGCGCACCCGTGATGGCCACGCGACGACCATCACGGGTGCGGAGCACGAGCGACATCCCATCCATCCAGTCACCCGCACGCCAGTGGCCGGTGATCTGGGTCTGACCGTCCGGCCGACGGTGCATCTCGACCACCATGAAGTGGAACCAGTCGCCATTGCCCCGCCCCGCCTGCTGGTAGAGCTCCCCGCACTCGGCACAGGCAACGGTTGGCCCAAGCGAGGGTGATTCACCAGCAGTCACGATGCACCAGCCCCTCGTATGGACGGCAACTATTCAGTCACCGTCGGCATTCTGCAGATGCTGCTGGCTCACGTCATCTGGTTTGCGAGGCGCATAGGGCGAACGTTGCTTGATGCGGCACTAGTTCGGCTGATGCAGCCAACTGCCACGGCGGTACTCCGTAGCACTCGCCTGCCTGCCGCCGGTGTTGTCAGTGCCCCGCGATACGGTGCGGTGTGATGGGCCGGACGGAGATCGTGAGGGACTCGCGGCCATGGGGGGTGGGTCGGACAGGCCCCGGCAGCCAGCTCGGGACTGGAGACGTTTTGCCGCGCTCCACCCCCCACCTCCGCTGTTCAAGAGGCGTTCCGCCCGGCTGTTTCGCGGGTGAGCCGACATCTGTCTCGCCCCCCGAGCCACGCCGAATCCTGTGGCAACAGCCATATTCGATCTTTACAGTCAGCGCATGCCCATCGACGACGAGCGCCCACGTCTCCTCGACGTCGCTGCGATGCTCACCGACCAGACGAGCGCGTGCAAGGCAGCACGCGAGGCCGTCGCTGCCGGCGGCGAGGTGGAGATCTTCGACGGGTTGGCACCCCACCGGATGGTCCACGGCATCACCGCAACGAGGCTGAGACTGTCGTTGAAGCGCGGTCTACCGAAGACTATCGGCCTCGAAGAGACCGTAGGGATCCTCGCGCGGCACCCCGGCGAGCAACTGCGTACCGGGTCCATCGTCGCGGCAGACCGGCTCTCGTTCTTCACCTTGTACTTCGACGACACCGGGACCGAGCTTTTGGCGTGCTACGGACGCTCTGCGACACCGTTCGAGCCTTGACGTGATCCGCATCCGCACCACCGGCGCCTGCCTGACCGCAGCCGTTACCACCTGCGTGATTCTCAGCTTCGTGTAGCAGGTCGTGGGGGCATCTCAACTGCGGACAAGCGTTTCGGGACAAGCCTTGGCGGGTCGTCTCAACGACGGTGCGGCGACAGCGGATGAGGGTGCCGGCGATACCGACGAAGGCGAGGAAGTGTTCAGCCTCGCGCTCGTAGCGGCAGTGCAGGCGGCGGCAGCCGTTCAGCCAGGACATCGTCCGCCTGACCACCCGCCGCTGCCGCCCCAATCGGCCGGACGGCTCGATTCTGCGGCGGGTCATGCGCGGCACGATCTGCCGACGGCGCAGCCGGCCTCGCAGGTGGTCGAAGTCGTGGCACTTGTCCGCGTGCAGCTTCGCCGGGCAGTCCTGAGGGTCGGCGCCGGAGAGGCCCACCGAAACAGGCAGCCCGCTGCGGTCGCCGATGGCGCGAATTCTCGAACCAAACCCCCCTCGATCGGTCGGATTCGGTCCGGTCAAGGGCCCTCTTTGACCGCGCGGATAGTAACCGAGTCGATCGCGCGGCGCGACCGGTCCAGCCCGCCGGCCGCGCCGAACCCGTCCAGCACCACGCGGTGCAGCTTGGCCCACACCTGGGCCCGCGACCAGTCCGTGAATCGCCGGTGCACCATCTGCCAGGAGGCACCGAAGACCGGCGCCACGCCCTCGAAGAGCTCCCACGGCCCGTCCGGCACCAGGACCTGACGGGTCGCGTCACCGACCCCGCACCCGACAGCAACGTCACCCGAACGGCCTAACCCGACATGTCGCCCACATGGATGAACATCAAGCTGAGTACTGTCCCAACCGAGGCAATCCGTGAAAGGCGAACCACATGCGCATTCGACGAATCCTCGCCGCCGTCATCGCCACGGCAGCTCTCGCCGGACTCGGCCTCACAGGCGCTCCCACCGCCACCGCCGCCAGCCTCACCCCGGGTGAGTGCGAGCAGGGCGGCGGAACGGTCAATTGGGCGAACAACACCTGCAAGGGCGGCATGTACGACGGGCAGATGGTCGACTGAACCCCGCTGGGCGCCCCGCAACCACGCGCTGCGGGGCGCTCCCGCGCGAGCGTAGCCGGGAGAGTCGCAGAGACCGTGCCGACCCGTCGGGCACGCCGGGTCCGAATCGGCCCGGAAGCACCATCGCACCGGCCGATCCGACGCATAGCCGGTTCGCGTCCAGATCAGCACCAGGGCCTGTCCGGTCGGGAACAAGGGCAGCCCTCCGCCCCAGCTGTCACGGGGGGATTCAATGCCCAGGTGGTGAACTGGACGCAGATGCACGACTGCTACATGGACGTCGATCGCGTTCCCGTCCTCCTGGATCGGTTGGAACGCGAGGACAGCCCCGAAGCGTGGGAGGAACTGGGATATCGCCTGGTCCTGGAACACGACCTCGTCTTCCCCGCCGGCTTTGCCGCACTGCCGAGCCTGGTACGTCTCGCATCGAGGAGCACACGAGCTCGTGGACTGGCAGGGGCCATCCTGCGCCGCGCGGCAGGACACCACGGCTGCGACGATCTGCTGGCGGACTGTACCCACGCGATCACGGAGTTCCGCAAACTGCTGGACCAGCATCTCGAATCGCGACCGGTCGACTACCTCGCTGTCTTCCGCGATCTGCTTGCAGCCAAAGGGGAGTACCACTGGAGCGCCGTCCTGGGAGACTTCACGGACGACTTCTACCACCTGGCCTGCTCCCACTGCGCCGTGGACGTGACGATCGCCATCGGGGACCACGGGCGCCATTCAGCGATCCGGGACTGGAACCTGGGCGACGTGGACCGCCGCGGCCTACGGCCGGCGAGCTCCGCCGAACTCTCCGGCAGTGGCAGGTGGATGCACGAGACTGCTCTCCGCGACGGACACGAGGCACTCGCCCACGGAATCGTCCACCTTTTCGGCAAGGCCGAATGTCCGAACTGCGCCAGCGTGTTCAACATCGCGGACGAGTACGCATCCGCCAACCGCCCCGTCCTGCGATAGACCAAGGGCGCAAGAGAGCGGCGAGACTCAGGAGCAAAGCCACAGCCGGATTTGCGGCGGCCGGGGTAGACCTCGTAGACGCCTGCAACGCCGGCCAGTGGGGGTGTCCTCGTCCGCGGCGGACACCCGCGCCCCCGTCGTCAGGCGGACTGCGGGAACCGCGTGGAGCGGCGGATTTCTACGGCCCTGTGGGCGATCGCGGGCCCGGTGTCCGGGACCATCAGGCCGTCAGGCGTCCTGGGCTCTCTCCGGGTCCCCTTGAGGGCTGCCCGACGGTGCCAGGGCGACGAACAGCGGCATCTTGTACAGCGGCGGAGGTTCGCCGGCCAGTCCGAGTCGCTGCCAGGCCAGCCGGGCCGAGATCTTCAGTACCCGGCGTGCGCGCATGATGAGCAGGACGGCGAGCGGCAGTTCTACCAGTACGGCCGAGGCTATGCTCCCCCACACGTCGCCTCGCCCCCAGCTCAGGGAGATGTCGAACCAGGCATCGCAGACCAGGAGCGTGGCGGCCACGAGGGAGAGCGGAACCAGGGCCTGCCGTCTCAGCAAGACCGCCACTCCGGCGCCGGCCAGCGACACGAGCAGCATGACGTCGAAGCCCACCCAGACCATGGGCCAGTACCGGGCCTCGAAGCGATCGGGCAACGAAACGGCCAGGTAGACGGTCCAGGGAACGAGCAGGAACGCGGACAGGGCAAGCTGTCCCACCGCCCGGCGGTGGCGGCGGCGCACGGTGGGACTGTCCGGTGAGAATGCCGCCTCGGCCGTCATGCCTGTCGTTGCGGTGGGGTTGCTCTGCTCGCTCATCCTTGCCTGTCCCTGGTATCAGCTCCCGGCCCGGGCCGACCCTGTCGGTGACCGCACTGCTGATCGCGTCCGACAGACGATGCGCGGGCGTGAGGCCACGCCGCGAGACCTGTCGAGCGTTCTCGACAGTAGGGAGAGCTCCCGTCCTGTCCGCAGACGCAGACGGAGCCGCTGCCTTCGTCGGTGGCGACGATGAGCGCCCGCGCCCGTCCAGCGTACGCAGCTGGTCCCGGAGACCGGCGAGCGGGGCGGTGGTCGTACGACAACCGGGGGGCCGGTGGGGTTGTCCGAGGTCTGCCAGTGGTGTCCCGGCCGTCGGAGTGGGGAGCGGCCCCGTCGCCCCGGCCGCCTCCGGTCAGTCGTCGGCCTGCCGGATTCCGTCCCGCAGGGCGATGTCCCGGGCGAGCGTGAGGCTCCCGATCAGCTCGGCTCGGGTGCCGAGGGCGGAGGCGGCGACCAGGACGCGGTTGTCGAAGCCCGGCTGGGCGAGCCGTTCGATCGAGTCGCGGACGCCGTCGACGAACGCCTCGCCCGCCTGGCTCATCTCACCGCCGATGACGACGGCCGCGGGGTCGAGCAGCGCGCACAGGTTGGCCAGGACGCGGCCGAGGGTACGGCCGGTCTCGGCGAAGATCTTGCGGGCCACCGGGTGGTGGGCGATCTCCGGCAGCCGGGACCGCAGGTCGGTGTCGCCCGGGTAGAAGTGCTGGACCTGCTGGAGCACCTGGCGGACCGAGACGATGGTCTCCAGGCAGCCGCGGTTGCCGCACCGGCACCAGTCGCCGTCCGGGATCACCTGGGTGTGCCCGATCTCGCCCGCGGCCCCGAAGCTGCCGCTGACCGGGATCCCGTGGACGATGAGGCCCGCCCCGATGCCGTCGGAGGCCTTGACGTAGATGAGGTTGCCGCGGTGGTCGGCGGCGCCGTGCCGGTGTTCGGCGAGGGCTCCGAGGTTCGCGTCGTTGTCGAGGGAGACCCTCAGTCCGGTCCGGGAGCCCAGTTCGGCCGCCAGGTCGAGCCCGGACCAGCTGGACAGGATGGTGGGCGAGGCGATCGCCCGCTTGCTCATGTCCAGCGGCCCCGGTATGCCGACGACGCACGCGCTCACGGGTCCGTCGACGGTGAGCCGGACCTCCTCGACCGTCTGGCGGATCATGTCGGCGGTGATGTCCAGGGCCGCGGTCGGCTGGGCGTCCACGTCGATGGCCACCCGCCGCTCGGCCCGGACGGTCAGGTCGAGGGTGGCCGCGGCGACGGTGAGGTGCCGGTGGCCGACGTCCGCTCCGACGACCGCGCCCGCCGGATAGCGCGGCCGAAGGCGGCGGCCCGGGCGCCCGCGGCCGCCCCGGTTCTCCCCCTGGTGCTCGGTCAGCAGCTCGTCGGCGAGGAGGTCGCGGACGACGGCCGCGACGACCGGACGGCTCATGCCCAGGGCCGTCTGGAGTTCGGGGCGCGACGCGCTGCCGTGCCGCCGGACATGGGCCAGGACCTCGTCACGTGCCGACACGTGTCACCTCCCTGTGAGGGCGTCAATTTATGTCGGGCAAGAACGGAATTCCAGAGGGTTGACGCATCGAATGTGCGAATTTAACCTCCTTGAGCGTTCGATCTTTTATAGAGCCACCTGCTTCGACTCGAATTCTGTCCAGCGGAGACATAAATCGTCGAGCACTTCAGTGGTGAGGAGTTCGCATGGAGCTCGATCGGAGATCGGTACGACGCCGCGGCGGCCGTTTACGCCGTACGGCGCTGATCGCGGGAGTGAGCGCGGCGCTGCTCGCCGGGGGCACGGCCGTGGCTCCCGGCGCCTCGGGCGCGGGCAGTTCGGGCGTGACCTTCAAGGTGTCCCCGCGCGTCGCCGCTCTCATCGCCCGGATGACGCTGGACGAGAAGCTGTCCTTCGTCCACGGCGGCACCGATCCGGAGGCGCTCGGGCAGGCCGGATACATCCCGGGGGTGCCCCGCCTCGGTATCCCCGAACTGCGGCTCACCGACGGTCCGGCGGGCGTCCGGGTCAACGAGCACGCCACCGCGATGCCGGCACCGGTCGCCCTGGCCTCGTCCTTCGACGACGGGCTGGCCCGGGAGTTCGGCCGGACCGTCGGACGCGACGGCCGTGCACTCGGCCAGGACGTCCTGCTCGCGCCCATGACGAACACCATCCGGGTGCCGTACGCGGGGCGGAACTTCGAGACGTTCAGCGAGGACCCGCTGCTCAGTTCCCGCATGGTGGCCGGTGAGGTGGAGGGCGTTCAGAGCCAGGGTCTGATCGCCACCGTGAAGCACTATGCGGAGAACAACCAGGAAGACAACCGGATGGGGGTGAACGTCAACGTCGACGAGCAGACCCTGCGTCAGATCGAGCTGCCCGCCTTCGAGGCCGCCGTCAAGGCCGGCGCCGGGGCGGTGATGTGCTCGTACAACTCGGTGAACGGCAGCCACGGCTGCGGCAGCGAGGAACTGCTCGACTCGATCCTCAAGGAGCAGTGGGGCTTTGCGGGCTGGGTCATGTCGGACTGGGGCGCGACCCATGCGACGACCGACATCGTGAACGGCCTCGACCAGGAGATGCCGAGCGGCGTCTACCTGGGCGGGGAACTGAAGACCGCGATTACCGACGGCACCATTCCGGTCTCGGAGCTGAATGATTCGGTCGCGCGCATTCTGCAGCAGATGACGAAATTCGGTCTCCTCGACGGTGCGGCGGACCGGCGGCCCGCACGCGATCCGAAAGGCGGCGCGAAAGTCGCCCAGAAGGTGGCCGAATCCGGCGCGGTCCTGCTGAAGAACTCCGGCGGAGCGCTTCCGCTGACCGGCAAGGACACCAGCATCGGACTCATCGGCCCGACCGCGAAGACACCGAAGGTCACCGGCGGCGGCAGCTCCAACGTCGTACCGGACTCCGCGGCCTCGCCGCTGGACACCATCACCGCGCGGGCGGGCCGGCATGCCACGGTGCGGAACGCGGCCGGCATCGACACCGGCGACCCCATTCCCGCCTCGGCCCTCAGCCCCGCCCTGCCGGTGGACGCGGACGGAACGATCCCCGTCACACCGGACGCCTCCTTCTACTACAGCGGCACGCTCACCGTGCCGACCGACGGCGACTACTCCTTCGTCTTCGACCTTCCCGCCGCGTACGGCCTGGTGAAGATCGACGGGAACAGCGTCATCACCGGCTTCCTGGGCTCCAGCAGCGCCACGGTGCACCTCACGGCGGGAGCGCACAGCTTCGAGGCCGGCGCCCTCGCGATCCAGGGCGGACCGACGAAGGTCCGGCTGAGCTGGGTCACCCCGGAGGCCGCGCAGGCCGCGCGGGAGGAGGCGGTGGCGCTGGCCCGCCAGGTGAGGACGCCCGTCGTCTTCGCCTACGACGACGGCACCGAGGGCTTCGACCGGAAGAACCTCTCCCTGCCGGCCGACCAGGACGGGCTCATCTCCGCCGTCGCCGACGCCAACCCGAACACGATCGTCGTGCTCAACACCGGGTCGTCGATCACCATGCCGTGGCTTTCCAAGGTCAAGGCGGTCCTGGACATGTACTACCCCGGGGAGAACGGGGCCGAGGCCACCGCCGCGCTGCTCTACGGCGACGTGAACCCCTCGGGCAAGCTCACCCAGACGTTCCCCGCGAGCGAGTCCGCCACACCGGTGGCCGGAGACCCCCTCAGGTACCCGGGAGTGGGCGACCAGGAGAACTACTCCGAAGGCGTCTATGTGGGCTACCGCTGGTACGACAAGGAGCAGGTCGCTCCGCTCTTCCCCTTCGGCTACGGGCTGTCGTACACCTCGTTCGCCTACCGCGATCTCGCGGTACGGCAGAGTCACGGCGCGTTGACCGTCTCGTTCACCCTGAAGAACACCGGGACCCGTGACGGTGCCGAGGTCGCCCAGGTCTACGTCGGCGCGAGCCCGGGGGCCACCGCGCCGCAGGCGGTGCGCTCGCTCGGCGGCTACCAGAAGGTGCGGCTGCGCGCGGGCCAGTCGAAGACTGTACGCATCCGGGTCGACGCCCAGCAGCTGAAGTACTGGAACACGTCCTCCCACACCTGGGTGCTCGGCACCGGGAAACGGGACGTGTGGGTCGGCTCCTCGTCGCGGACGCTGCCCCTGCACGGCAGCGTAGGCGTCACCCGCTGACCTTCCGGTCCCTCGTCTCCCGCCAGAGAGGTTCCCCAGAGAGGTTTCCATGACTGCGAGCAGAATCCGTGCCGCCGTGGGCGGCGCGCTGATCCTGTCCCTGACCGCCGTCGGGCTGCTGCCCGCGACGGCGTCCGCGACCACGTCGACGGCTGCGTCCGTGCCAGCGTCCGCGAGAGCGGCGAGCGTGGTGCCCACCGACGAGGGCGCCGTGCGCGGTGCCGTCTCCCAGGGCGTCGAGCGGTTCGTCGGCATCCCCTACGCGGCGGCCCCTACCGGCTCCCTGCGCTGGAAACCGCCGCGGCCCGCGGCGCGCTGGACCGGTGTCCGTGAGGCCACCGCCTTCGGCAACCCCTGCCCCGTACTGCCCAGCGGCAACGGCCCGCGCAGCGAGACCGAGGACTGTCTCGACATCAACGTGTGGCGGCCGGCGGGTGTGCGGGCCGGTGCCCGTCTTCCCGTGCACGTGTTCATCCACGGCGGCGGCCTGACCAACGGCAGCGGCGCGCAGAACGACGAGTCGAAGCTCGTACGGGAGACGGGTGTCATCGGGGTCTCGCTCAACTACCGGCTCGGTGTCTTCGGCTTCCTCGGGCTCCCCGCCCTCACCGAGGAGGGCGGCGAGTCCGGCAACTACGGCTTCATGGACCAGCAGGCGGCGTTGCGCTGGGTGCAGCGCAACATCGCGGCCTTCGGCGGGGACCCCGCCGCGGTCACCATCGACGGCGAGTCCGCGGGCGGCTGGTCCGTCTGCGGGCATCTGGTGTCGCCCGGCTCACGCGGTCTGTTCGCCCGCGCCGTGATCCAGAGCGGGTCCTGCCCCAGCGAGCCGCAGGACCGGGCCGAGGCCACCGGAACGGCGTTCGCCCGGCAGGCGGGCTGCGACGGCACCGACCAGGCGGCCGTCCTCGGCTGTCTGCGGTCGGCTTCGGTGGGTGCGCTGCTCGATGCGAGCCGGTCCTTCTCGGCCGCCTTCGTGGACGGCACGCCGACGTTTCCGGTCGAGGTGCGCGAGGCGGTGGACAGCGGGCGGTTCGCGCGCGTGCCCGTGCTGGTCGGCGCCAACCGCGACGAGGGCCGCACCTTCGCCCAGGGCTACATAGGGGCGGGCAAGGCGGCCTACCTCGCCTTCGTCCAGGGCGTCGCCGGGGACCGTGCCGACGAGGTCCTCGCCCGCTACCCCTGGCCCGAGACGTCCGACGCGTACACCGCGGCGTACCTCGTCGGCGCGATCATGACCGACTCGGGGATGATCGGCGGGATCGGCGGGTGCGGGCAACGCTCGCTCGTGCGGACCTTCGAGCGCTACACCCCCACCTACTCGTACGAGTTCGACCACCGGACCGGGCCCGGTCTGACGCAGATACCCGGCTACGTCTGGGGTGCCGGCCACGCCGCGGAACTCGCCTACATCTGGCCCAGCTTCGACAACGGCACGCCGATCGCCCCGCTCTTCGACGCCGGTGAACGGCGGCTCGCCCGCGAGATGACGCAGTACTGGGGCGCCTTCACGAAGACCGGCCGACCGCACGTCGCCCGGCAGGCCGCCTGGCCCGCCTACCGCAGCGGCAAGGAGGTGACGCTGTCGCTGCGGGCGGGGGGCAGGAGTGTCCTGATCGACGACGCCCGGTTCGCCACGGAACACCAGTGCTCGCTCTGGGACACCATGCCGGTCACACAGGGCTCCTAAAAGAGCGTCCGGTGCGGCGGGCATCGAACAGACCACGCGGATGCGGGTTGTCGCGCCGGCCGCCGTCGTCTTCTGGGCCGACGGCTGCCGGGTCGGTTCGGCCGGCAGCAGGATCCGGGGCGAAGCGGGTGGGCGGTCGGTCGGCTTCGACGCCCTTGAGCGGCCCCGGAACTGGCTTGTTCGGGGGCCGCTTGTGCCTGGGCCCGTTAACGTCGAGGTCGTGGAAATCGATGGGGATTCCCTTTTGGCGGAGCAGATTGCCTACTACCGAGCTCGCGCGCCCGAGTACGACCGGGTCTATGCCGAGCGTGAGGACCTGCGCAAGCTGCTGGCCCTGGCCGGCGTCCTCCCGGTTGCCGGGGATGTGCTGGAGCTGGCCTGCGGAACGGGGCAGTGGACCGGGGCGTTGGCGGCGCGGGCGCGCTCGGTGACCGCTGTCGATGCGTCACCGGAGGTCCTGGGCATCGCGCGGGCGCGGGTCACTTCCTCCAACGTCCGGTTCGATCGGGCCGACGTGTTCCAGTGGCAGCCGCCGCGCCGCTACGACACTGTGTTCTTCGCGTTCTTTCTCTCCCATGTCCCGCCGTCTCGGCTCGGCGACTTCTGGAACACCGTCGCTGCCGCCCTCGCGCCCCGTGGCAAGGCCGTCTTCATCGATGAAGGCCCCGCCGCGGCCGCCCGTGCGGAAGTGGCTTCGGACGTGCGCCGGCTCGACGACGGCAGCCAGTACCGCATCGTGAAGGTCCTCCACGAACCGGCAGAACTCACCGGTGAACTGGCCGCGTTGGGGTGGTCGGCCGACATCCGGCCACGGGAGGAGTTCATCATCGGCATCGCCGAACCACGTTCCGTGCCCGTCACCTAGCGCGCTCAGCCCCCTGGCGGCCTCGGCGCCGGCGGCTACAGCTTCCAGCCGCGCAGCTGGTCGGCGACGTCCTGGACGCCGATCCGGGTGTCACGCACCTTGCGGACCAGGTCGGGCAGGGCGCCGTAGGGCGGGTCGATGCCTTCGCCGGCCTGCGCCATGTACTGGGCAGCGAGGAAGGCGGCGTACAGGCTGTTGCGGTGCGGGAGCGGCTCCAGGCGCACGATCGTGTGCAGGAGGGCCGCGGCACGCCAGGCCGTGTCGGGGTCGGCGGCCGCGAGGGTGGGCAACCGGGTCTTGTGGCGGGCGACGGCCGCAACCAGCGCGGAGTAGTCCGAGACGGTCAGGTCGTCGTGGCCGAGCGCGTTCTCCTGGACGTCCAGCAGCCAGGAGACGTCGATGTAGAGGGGCGGCATCAGGCGGCTGCAGCCCCGTTGCCGCGCTCGGCGGGCGGCACCTCGTCGGGGAAGGCCTCGTCGAACTCGCGACGCAGCCGCTCGGCCCATTCGGTCGCACCGGCGACGAACTGCTTGCGCTGCATCTCGCGGATTCCGAGGTCGTGCAGGTACTGCTTGAGGCTCTTGCCCTCGGCGGCGGCCGCGGCCCGCACGCCTTCGAGTTCCTCGTCGGTGAAGGACACGTTCAGGGATGGCATAGAGCGATGGTACCTAGTAGGTGCCTGCGGGTGAAGCGGGAGGCCGGAGCGGCCCTCGGTGAACCTGCTGCGTGATCACCTTCCGGGGGAATTTCTACAGCCCTGTAGATCCGGGCGAGCGTCAGTCGAGCGACACCCTCAAGTCGATCTCGCCGATGGTCGAGCCCATGTCTGTCGGTGCTCGGCAGGAGCGGGCGGGCCGCCTCCCACGAGTGGAGACGGTCTGCCCTCCTGTGATGGCGTGGCTGCTTCGCCCGTCGTACCTCACCAAGGGGCCGGGGCCGGTGGCGGGGCCACCGGGGGCCGGTCGTCGCAGGTGATGGTGTTCGGCAGTTCCCAGGACGCCAGCCAGGGGCCGGTCGTGCCGCCGCCGTCGTTGCCGCCGAGGTCGTTCACCGCGAACTCGGAGCCGGAGGCGGGGAAGTTGAAGGAGCCGCAGTTGTTGATGCCGACCGCGCCGACGTTGCGGGCGTCCACGTTCTCGAAGGACGCCGATCCGGCGGAGCGGGCGCTGAGCACGGAGGTGCCGGTGCCGTCCACGCGGATGTCCTTGAAACGGACACCTCGGATCGCGTACTTGTCCTTCACCGGGAAGTCGGAGACCAGCATGATCGCGTTGTAGGTGTTGTCGAGGAAGTGGTCGCCGGTGACCTGGATGTCGGCGTCGATGTCCCGTTCCAGGGCGTAGAACCAGACGGCTCCGAGGCCGATCTTCCAGTTGAGCTCGAAGGGGCCTGAGCGGACTGTGGTGTTGTCCGTGATCCGCAGGTGCCCGGTGAAGGGCCCCGCGCCGAACCGGGAGCCGACCTGGATGGCGCTGCCCTCTCTGATCGGGTCGGCTATGAGGTTGCCGGTGACCGTGTTGTCGGTGCCGCCGTACAGGGCGATGCCGTTGGCGAGGACCGGGGTCTGCACGGTGTTGTGGGCGAAGATGTTGCGCGCGTCGCCCGTCTTCTCCGACCACATGGCCAGACCGTCGTCGCCGGTGTTGCGGACGAAGGTGTCCAAGACGCTCGAATCGGTCACGCCGGTGTGGAAGTTGAGACCGTCGGCGATCTGGTCGGCGATCTGGGTGCGGGTGACGCGCAGACGGGTCATCGGGCCGTCGAACCACATGCCGACCTTGGTGTGGTGGAGGTAGAGGCCGTCGATCGTCGAGTCGCTGAGCGCCCCGCCGAGGGCGTTGACCTGGTCGGTGTCGATGCGTTCGCGTACGTCGCCCTCGACGGCGAAGCCCGACAGGTGGACGTCGTGGCTGCCGCCGTCCGCGGCGTCCTTGCCGTAGAAGCCCACCCCGGTGTGGACCGAGCCGTCGGGTGCGGGGGTGTCGAGGGTGACCTGGTGGCCCTTGACGATGGTGTACCAGCTGCCGGCCCCGACGATCGTCACGTCGTCCACGACGATGTGGCGGTTCACCTGGTAGGTGCCCGGCGGCAGGTACACCTTGAGGTGCCGTTTCTTGGCGTAGGCGATGGCCCGGTCGAAGGCGTCGCCCGCGTCACGTCGGCCGGTGGGGTCGGCTCCGAAGGCGATGACGTTCGCGGCATGCGTCTCGACGTGGGGCGCGCCGACGAGTTGGGTGTCGAGCAGGTCGATGACGGTCCAGGCGGCCGTACTGTTCCTGGGCGCAGTGAGGCGGACGGTGTCGCCGGCCGCGTACCGCTTGCCGAGCAGCAGCCTCTGCTCGTCGTAGAAGTGGCTCGGCCTGAACGGCTTGTCAATGGCGGGCGCCGGGGTGGTGGCCGCGGGAACGCAACCGCATTCGGTGATCCACCAGTCGGGGTGCAGCAGGTCGCCCTGGGGGTCGTTGCTGAACGGGTACTGGTTGTAGAGCCAGGAGTACTGCGAGGTGAGGGTCATCGTGGTGCGGTGCCGGCCGTCCACGGAGACATCGAGGGGTGCGGTGATGCCGCCGCCTCCGGGAGCGTCGGGGATGCTGTACCGCACGGTGAGGGCGTTGGCCGCGCGCGGCAGGGTGAACTCGACGTACTGGCCCGCCTTCAGGCGCACCGCCGTGCGGCCGGACGCCTCCGAGGGCAGCGTGTAGGCGGTGCGGTCCGGGCCGATGACGGTGCCGTCCGTCGCCGCGTTCTCCGCCTCCTGTTCGTCGAAGTCCACCGCGGCGCCCCGCCCCGCGACAAGGGCGGGGTCGAGCCCGGCCCGGGTCACCGTCGGGAGGCCCGCGCGGCCGGCGTGCCACGACGACGCCGGGGCCGGAGCGCCGACGCCGAGCACGAGTCCGGCGGTGACCCCGGTCAGCGCCACCAGGGTCCGAGCCGGTCTTCGCGCACGGCCTCTCAGCCGCTCCGCAGCAACGTGGTCGGCGTACCGCGCCATCGGATTCTCGTTTCTCTGGGAGCGGAGGTCACCGAGGGCAGCTCGGTGCGCGGCAGCACGACGGGAACGGGCCGTGCCGCTGCGTACCGGGACATTAGGGCGCGACAGGACGGCCGGACAAGACAGTGGACGTTTCTTTCCATCGACTGATACGGATTCTGCAATCCATTGTCGATTACTTGCGCTTGGATCTCGTTCCAACATGAGCAGCAGGCGGCCTCGAACCGTTGCTCATCAGCCCGTGACCTGCGATGATCCAATCTCGATTCGTGTTCACGGGGGGAGACCGAAGCGTGGGACCCTTGAGACCGGGCAGTGACGACACCCTGTCCCGTCGGAGCCTGAGACGACCGCGTGCGACGCTCCTGGCGGCACTGGGCATCACCGCCGTCTTCGTTACGGGGTGCGGAAGTTCCAGCGATGACGGACTGCCGGTGCGGCTGGTCAACGAGTCGGCCTGGGGTGCGCGCGTGCTCGGCTGTCCGTCCTGCGGAGAGCGCGGCGTCACGGTCGTGGGCGACCCCGACCAAGCGTCGGACGGGGGCGGTACCTACTTCGGGTGGACCGAAGAACGCACATGGCCTGTGAGGTACAGGGTGGTCGTCCGGGGAGTGGAGTCGGTCTGCCCCGTCATCGACCCGGAGCCCGCCAAAGCAGTCGGCGAAGTCGGCACCCGAGACATCATCTACGTGGTGGACAAGACCGGGAAGTGCATCGCGGGCCCTGCGAGCATGGACGACGTGTGAGTGGGCATTGAGGTGTCGCTTGCGCCCTCGGTGCAAGCGGCTGGGCCGATGGCTCGCCTACAAGAACAGTTCCGCCTGGCCGGGAGCATGAGGGGTGGCTCCCGGCCAGACGTCTGCCGTCGACCCGCGCCGTCGGCCCGAGGGGGCATCGGCTGCGGCGTGAAGTGACAGCAGTATCGCGACGAGGGTGAACGGCAGAGCCGTGAACCGGTACCCGTGCTCGGAACGACGATGCGCACCGTTCCTCGCCACGCAACGCTGGGCGCCGGGTCCGGTGGAACCCCCCGCCGGCGTCGGCAACTGTCCGATCTGCCGACCACCGGTAGCCATCGTGCGTTCCCGGTTGCCCCCTGTCGCGACCCGTTCCGCTCAGCGGACTGTCACCGTTGGCGCAGCTCACCGTGCATGGCGGTCCGGCGGGAAGTCGGGAACGGTCGCAGGTCGGGCCCGGTGACGCGGCCGTGACGATGTGGTGACGGCGGGCCCTGCACCGTCGACGGCATGCGAAAGCACGGATGCAGGCACGGACGCAGGCAATGACCACCCGGATCATCGAACCCCTGGGCGACGCGGCCCCGGAGGCGACCGTGAGGCCGGACTGCTCCACGCCGTCCACCGAGGTCACCGTCGTCGACGAGACGGTCGTATGCGGCTACGGCCCAGTCGCCGCCGGCGTCGCGGCCACCGGTGCGGCGGCCGGAAGTCCCGACGCCGCCAGGTCGGCACGAACCGGAGAGGTGCTCATACAGTGACTCAGCCACAGGACTTCCGGCTCATGATCGGCGACGAGCCGTTCGACCCCATCGAGGTACCGGCGGCAGCCGAAGCCCTCGCGTCGGCCAGGAAGCCGATGGTCGTCCAGTTCGCGGCCTCCCTCAACGGGCCCGACGCCGACCGTCTGAAGGCCGCGTACGGCTTGAGGCTCGACCGGTTCATCCCGAACCTGGCGTTTCTCGAGCGGCTCGACGACGCGACCGTCGGCAGGCTGCGGGCCGACTTCCTGGTGCGCTCGGTCGTCGCGCTCGACCCGGCGCTGAAACTCGCGTCCTGGCTGCCCGCCACCGGCACGCCGCTCGGCCTGATCGCGACCCTGTTCGCCGACGCCGACCTGACCTCCGTCGGCGCGGCGTTGAGCGCGCTGGGTGCACGCGATGTCGTACTCACCGACGGCCGGCCGCTCGGCAGTGAGCAGTACGTCTCGTTCGCCCTCGACGACCGGGCCGTACTGCCGCAGGTCGCGGCCCTCGACGAGGTGGTGTTCGTCGAGCCGGAGCCGGAGCGCGATGTGACCGACGTCCCCTCGGCCGAGGTGTTCCAGTCGGGACGGACCGGCGGCCCGGCGGACGACACGATCTGGCGGCGCGGGCTGCACGGCGAGGGCCAGATCCTCGGACTCATCGACAAGGGCCATCTCGACCTGAACCACTGCTTCTTCAACGATCCCGATGAGTCCAAGGCGAATGAGGACCACCGCAAGGTCCTCGGCATGTTCGACCAGAACGACATCGGGGCGCACGACCACTTCATGTTCGTCGCCGGCATCGCGGTCGGCGACCAGCGGAGCGCCGACGGCAGGACGAGCACCCTTCACGCGAACCGGGGTGGTGCGTACGAGGCGAAGATCGTCTGCAACAGCATGGGCGATCTGTTCGCACCGGTGAGTCGCAAATACGTGGAGCTTCTCGACAGAGGGAAGAAGGCGGGGGCCTTCATCCACAGCAACAGCTGGTCCGGTCTGGTCACGACCTACAACGCCGACGCGGTCGACGCGGACAGTTTCAGCTTCAAGAACGAGGAACACCTGATCATCGGCGCTGCCTCGAACACGAACGACCCGGGATCGGGCAACGGCGCACCGGGGATCGCGAAGAACGTGCTGTGTGTCGCCGCCGCCCAGGCCTTTCCCGACCACATGACCTTCGGCAGCGGAAAGAGTGGGCCGACCGTGGACGGGCGGCGCAAACCCGATCTCATGGCGGTGGGCAACGGCATCCGGTCCGCCCTCCTGAATCCGAGGACCCCGCCCGCCGTGTACTGCGACACCGGCCTCCCGAAGAAGAACCCCACGCTTGCCGCCACGAGCTGGGCGACCCCGAACGCCGCCGCCGCGGCCACGCTCGTGCGTCAGTACTTCACGGAGGGGTGGTACCCGAACGGGAGGAAGGAACCGGATCGCAGCGTCCGTCCGTCCGGCGCCCTGGTCAAGGCGGTGCTGCTCAACTCGACGGTCAACATGACGGGCATCGCCGGCTATCCGTCCAACACCGAGGGCTGGGGGCTGATCCAGCTCGATCGCACGCTCTTCTTCGAGAAGGATCCGCGTTCCTCCCGCCGTCTGTTCGTGAAGGACGTACGGCACAGTGCCGGGCTGTTGCCGCAGACGAGTGCCACGTACCGCTATTTCGTCGGCACCAGAACCGAGCCGCTCAAGATCACGCTCGTGTGGACGGATCTCCCCGCGTTCGAGGGTTCCACACAGACGTGGCGGAACGTCATCCGGCTGGAAGTCGAGGATGCGCTGGGTGTCAGGTACCTGGGCAACGACATCGATCCCGCCACGGGTTTTTCCCACGAGGGTGGATCCGGCCCCCAGGACTTCGTCAACAACGTCCAGATGGTCATCGTCGACAACCCGTTCACAGGCCTTTGGAAGATCACGCTTCGAGGAAGCTTCGTGTTCGAACGACAAGGCTACGCACTGGTCGTGTCGGGGGGATGACGTGAACGCACCCGGTACCGCGCCGCAGTCACCGGACTTCCGCCTCATGATCGGCGACGAGCCGTTCGACCCCGTCGACGTACCCGTACCGGACGAGGGGCTCGCGCCGGCGAAAAAGGCGACCATCGTCCAGTTCACCGCCTTGCTGACCGAACCCGACGTCGCCCGGGTGAAAGCCGCGTACGGTCTGCTCCTCGACCGGTTCATCCCGAACCTGGCCTTCCTGGAGCGGCTCGACGACGGGACCGTCGGCAGGCTGCGTGCCGACTTCCTCGTGCGGTCGTGCACCGCACTCGATCCGGCGCTGAAGCTCGCGCCGTGGATTCCCGCCACCGGCACCCCGCTTCGGCTGATCACGACCATGTTCGACGACGCGGACGCCGGCACCGTGCGATCGGCACTGGACGCGGCCGGCGCCCGGGACGTCCGGATGATCGACGACCGCCCGGCCGGCAGTCACCTCTTCGCGGAGTTCACCCTCGACGACCGTGCGGCTCTGCCCCTGATCGCGGCCATCGACGACGTCGTCTGGGCGGAGCCCGAACCGGATGCCGTGGATTTCAACGTGGAGGCGGCGCAGACGATCCAGTCGGGTGGGGTCGGCGTGCACGGCGGCACGATCTGGGACCAGGGCCTGCACGGCGAGGGCCAGGTGATCGGCATCATCGAGAAGGACGGGACGATCGACCTGAACCGCTGCTTCTTCGCCGACGAGCCGAACGTCCCCGGTCCCGGCCACCGCAAGATCCTCTCGCTCACCAGGAAGAACGACACCAAGGTGAACGAGCACGCGATGTTCGTCGCGGGCATCGCGGCCGGCGACGACCGCGCGAACCCGGGCACCCACCCGCACCGGGGCGGGGCGTTCGCGGCGAGGCTCGTCGTCCGCACCCGCGACAACCACCTCCTGAAGATGCTCCAGGACGCGAGGGACGCGGGCGCCACCATCCACAACAACAGCTGGGGGCTCGCGGACATCACGAGCTACGACAAGACGGCTCGGGACGCGGACGAGTTCAGCTTCCGCAACGAGGACCATGTGGTCGTCGGCGCCGGCGCCGGGTTCCACGAGGCGGACAACACACCACCCGGGATCGCCAAGAACGTGCTGTGCGTCGCGGCGGCCAAGGCCTTCCCCTTCGAGATGAGCGACGGCGACGGGCTTCCCGGGCCGACGAGCCCCGACAAGCGCCGGAAGCCCGAGATCATGGCCGTCGGTGGCGGTATCAGCTCGGCGCTGGTGAACCCCGCGTCGCCGTCCGCACCGTACTGCCTGACCGGCGAGCCGCAGGTGTTCGCAGCGGTCGCCACGAGCTGGGCCGCGCCGAACGCGGCGGCCGCTGCCGCGCTCGTGCGCCAGTACTTCACGGAGGGTTGGTATCCCACCGGCAGGAAGCGGCCGGACCGCCGCCTGCTGCCGACCGGCGCGCTGATCCGGGCGGTGCCGCTCAACTCGACCGTCGACATGACCAGTCGTCCCGGGTACCCGAGCCTCACCGAGGGCTGGGGGCTCATCCGGCTCGATCGCACGCTGTTCTTCGACGGCGCGCACCGCCGGGTGGACGTGCACGACGTGCGGCACAGCGCCGGCCTGGAGATCGGGCAACGGCGCACGCACGAAGTCGTCGTCAGCAGCATCACCGAACAGCTCAAGATCACGTTGGTGTGGACGGACGTTCCACCCGCCGAGACCCTGCACACCCTGCCCGCGCGGAACCTCCTCAGGCTGGAGGCCGAGGACCCCGGGGGAATCGCCTACGTCGGCAACGACATCGGCATTCCCACCGGACTGTCGAGGCCGGTCGGGTCCGGCCCGCCCGGCCCACCGGATCTCCGCAACAACGTGCACATGGTCATCGTCGACCATCCGCCGGTCGGCAAGTGGAAGATCACGGTCGACGGGTCCGTCGTCTTCGGTCAGCAAGGTTACGCGCTCGTCACGTCCGGGGCTCTGAAGTGAACGCCTCCGCTACGGGCCACCCCGACCGCCGAACCGGGAGCGAAAAATGGCACTGACCGTCGAATCGCTGATGCTGGAGATGGGGCGGGCGTTCGCGCCGCTCGAACAACGCCTGCGGGGCGGCGAGATCCCCCTCCTGTTCGCCGAGATCGGGCTGCCCGCACCCGACGTGGTCCTCGGTGCGCAAGCCGTGCAGACCGCGATCGGGGACACCGCGACCGCGCTGAGCGCGCTGCCTCGCGTGGTGACGGACCTGGCCGCGGCGATCGACTCCCGTGACACCGCCCGGATCGCGACGGCGGTGGCGGCCACGGCGCAGGTCATCAAGTCCGTCACGACGGCGATCGACGTCGTGTCCACGGCGATCAGGGCGGGGGCGCAGGCGGCCGGATCACGGCAGGCCGAGGTCGAGGCGTTCGCCGCGGAGGTGGGGCAGCGGTTGCTCGGTTTCGCGCTGGCGACCTACCTCGAAGAGCAGATACCGATGGCCGGGTACTCACTGGAGTTGCTCGGTGTCCTCGAGTCGGCGCCCCAGGCCGCGACGCCGGCGGCGCCCGCGCACGTGCGCCGCGTCCTGCGCTTCGACCGGCTGAACGCGCTGCTCCACGACCCGGTCGACGTCCTCTCGCAGCTCTACCGCTGGGGCACGCCCGAGTTCGACTGGGACCTGCTGCTGCGCCGGCTGGCGATCTTCCTCGGCGCGGTCACGAACTTCGCGTTCGTGCAGAGCGGGCCACCGCCGTTCCTGCGTGTCGCCGCGGTCGACATCAGCGTCACCGACGACCCGGTGCCCGGCGTCCAGGCCCTGCTGCGTCTGGCGGCCGCCGAGGGGCTGAATCTGGTCCTGCCGATCGGCGACACCGTGGCGCTCGTCGTGACGTCCGACGCGGCTCTGGAGGAGAAGGCCGCGGTCGAACTGCTGCCGCCCGCCGATCTCCGGGTCGTCCCGCCGGCGGCCGAAGTCCGGGGCGGCGTGCGGTTCGGTTTCCAGGCCCCGTACGCCGCCGGGGCTCCGCCGATCCTCGTGCTGGGCACGGCCGGCGGCTCGCGGATCGAGGCGCGGCTGCTGCGCGCGACGGCGGGTGCGGACCTCGAATGGAACGCCGCCGAGGGACGTGCGGACGGCGAACTCGTGGTGGAGGCGGCCGTCGAGGGCGGCAAGGTCGTCCTGGACCTGGCCGACGCGGACGGGTTCCTCAGCACGATCCTGCCCGCCGGCTCGATCGAGCTGGACGTCGACCTCGCGCTGGCGTGGTCGTCCGCCACGGGACTGCGCTTCAAGGGGGCCGCCGGGGCGGAGGTCGACGTTCCGGTCAATCTCGGCGTCGGTCCCGTGACCGTCACCAGCCTGCACCTCGCGCTGTCGCTGGCCGGCGGGGACATCACGCTCGAAGCGTCGGGTTCGGTCGATGCCCGGCTCGGCCCGGTCTTCGTGGCGGTCCAGCGGACCGGTGCCGTGCTGCGGATGTCGCAACCGGACAGTGGCGGCAGTCTGGGCCTCGCCGACTTCTCCCTCGGGTTCAAACCGCCCTCCGGGGCGGGCCTGTCGATCGACGCGGGCGGGATCTCGGGGGGCGGGTTCCTGGCGTTCGACCCGGACCGCGGGGAGTACGCGGGCGCGCTGGAGCTGGAGTTCGCGGATTTCCTGGCGCTGAAAGCGATCGGGCTGATCACGACGCGCCAGCCGGACGGTTCGGCCGGGTTCTCCCTGCTGCTCCTCCTGACGGCGGAGTTCGGCAGTGGAATCCAGCTGGGGTACGGGTTCACGCTGTTGGCCGTCGGTGGCCTGGTCGGGCTGAACCGCGGCATGAACCTGGCCGCCCTCGTCGAAGGCGTGCGCACCGGGGCGATCGAGTCCGTCGCCTTCCCGAAGGACGTCATCGCCAACGCACCCCGGATCCTCTCCGACCTCGCCCGGTTCTTCCCGCCCGAACAAGGCACCTTCCTCATCGGACCCATGGCCAAGATCGGCTGGGGCACCCCGACGCTGATCAGCATCTCGCTCGGCGTCATCATCGAGATCCCCGGCAACATCGCCGTCCTCGGCGTACTCAAAGCCGCGCTGCCCACGGTGGACGATCCGCTGCTGGTCGTCCAGGCACAGTTCGTCGGCGCACTCGAACTCGACAAGTCACGGCTGTGGTTCTTCGCGAAACTCTTCGACTCCCGTATCCTCGCCATGACCATCGACGGCGGCATGGGCGTCCTCGTCGCCTGGGGCGACAACCCCGATCTGGTACTGACCGTCGGCGGATTCCACCCCGCCTACCGGCCACCGCCCCTGCCGTTCCCCGTTCCCGACCGGCTGTCGGTGGACCTGCTCAACCGCGGCAACCAGCTGATCCGGGTGCTCGGCTACTTCGCCATCACCAGCAACACGGTCCAGTTCGGCGCGAAAGCCGAAGTCCGGCTCGGATTCAGCGGCTTCGGCGTCGAAGGCCACCTCGGCTTCGACGGGCTGTTCCAGTTCTCCCCGTTCCGGTTCGCCGTCCACATCTCCGCCCATGTGACCCTCAAGGCCTTCGGTGTCGGCGCCTTCGGCATCGACCTCGACTTCCGACTCGAAGGCCCCGCGCCCTGGCGCGCACACGGACGCGGCTCCATCGGCTTCCTGTTCTTCTCCATCTCCGCCAACTTCGACATCACCTGGGGCCAGGACCGCGACACCACGCTCCCGCCGGTCGCCGTACTCCCGCTGCTCGCCGCCGAGATCGGCAAGACCGAAGGGTGGGAGACCCGGCTGCCGTCCGGCGGCAACCGGGCGCTGGTCAACCTGCGGAACCTGCCGGACACCGGCGAGTTGGTCCTGCACCCCCTGGGCAGGCTGTTCGTCCGGCAACGGGCCCTGCCGCTGAACGTGCGGGTGGACCGGATCGGCGGCCGACGCGCCGCGGACGGCAAACGCTTCCGCGTCACCCCGGTGCCGAACAGCGGACTCACCACCGCCGGCGAGACGGCCGACCGGTTCGCCATGGGGCAGTTCCAGGATCTCTCCGACGCCGCCAAGCTGTCCCGGCCCTCCTACGAGACACAGGACGCCGGGCTCGAACTCGTCGCCGACAAAGCCCTGGCCACCGCCAGGGTGGTCCGCCGCAGCGCACGCTACGAACTCCACATCATCGACAACAGCACCACCACACCGGCGGCGGGATTCGCCGCGACCGCAACACCGGTGAAGCGCTTCCACACCGTCAGCGGGCCGGTCTTCGACCAACTGCTCAACGGCAGCAGCACCAGCCGCGCCGCCCTCTCCGCCCGCCAGGCACAGCAGAAGCAGCCGTTCGCCACCGTCGACACCGTCCGCGTCACCGAGCAGCGGTTCGTCGTCGCCTACCTCAAGAGCAACCGGCAGGCGTTCCCGCCGAGCGTGCCGGGGCGGCCGTCCCGCGGAGCGCCGGCGACCTTCCGCAGCCGGACCACCGCCGAGGACGCGCTCGCCGACTTCGTCACCGCCGACCAGAGCCTGGCCGGGCTGCTGCACGTCATCCCGGCGTCCGAAGCGGCCCTCACCCCGGGCGTGCCCGGTACCTGGTCCGCCGCCGGTGTCCTGCCCGTGCCGGTGTCCGAAGCGGACCTGGTGCCGCTGGCCACCGGGCGGATCCTGCTGGCCGGCGGCACCGACGCGGCCGGCGCACCGGTCGCCGCGGCCGCCCTGTTCGACCCCACCTCGGACTCATGGGCAGCCGGTCCGCCGCTGCGCACCGCCCGGGAACGGCACACGACCACCGGCCTCGCCGACGGACGCGTCCTCGTCACCGGCGGGCGCTCCGCCACGAACGCGCTCGCCTCGGCCGAGGTCCTCGACCCCGCCGAGGGCGCCTGGACACCGGTGCCGGACATGAGCACGGCGCGGCACGGGCACACGACGACCCTGCTGCGCGACGGCCGGGTGCTCGTCGCGGGCGGCTGTGGCGTCCGGCCCGGGCAGGAGGACGGCGCGCTCGCGTCGGCCGAGCTGTACGACCCGCTCACGCGAACCTGGACCGCTGCCCCGCCGATGACCGACGCCCGCACCGGGCACCGGGCCGTGCCGCTGGCCGACGGCCGGGTGCTGGTCGTCGGCGGTGCCCTGCCGACCGGAAACGGCCGGGCGAACACACTGGCGTACTGCGAGCTGTACCACCCGGTCACCGGCTGGTCCCCCACCGGCAGCCTCGCCGAGGCCCGCACAGGCCACCAGGCGACGCTGCTGCCGGACGGCAAGGTGCTGGTCACCGGCGGCGACCCGGTCGTCGCCGCCGACGGCACCCTCGACCCGCACAGCCTCGCCTCCGCCGAGCTGTACAACCCGGTGACCGGGTTGTGGACGGCGGTGGCGGCCATGCCCGGTGGGGGCCGCAGCAGGCACCGGTGCCTGCTGCTGCGCTCCGGAGCCGTCCTCCTCACCGGCGGCACAGGGGCCCCGGAGCTCACCGCCGGCTACCGCTCCGCCCTCGTCTACGACCCCGGCGACGACGTCTGGACCACCGTCGCCGGCCTCGGCCTCGGCCGCTTCGGCCACGCCATGACCGAGCTGACCGACGACCGCGTGCTCGTCGCCGCCGGTGCCGCCGGTCCGACCACCGACCCCGCCGGCACCGGCGAGGTGTTGATCCCGTGACCCGGCTCCTGGAGGAACGACACACCATGACCACACTCACCGCGGCCACCGTCGGGACATGGACGACCGACGCCCACGACCTGATCACCCCCGCCGCCTGGTACGGACAGCACGACGGCCCCGTGCTGCTCCAGGACGGCACCGTCCTCGTCGCCGGCGGCGC
Organism: Streptomyces sp. NPDC047061; assembly: GCF_040643955.1. Taxonomy (NCBI): domain Bacteria; kingdom Bacillati; phylum Actinomycetota; class Actinomycetes; order Kitasatosporales; family Streptomycetaceae; genus Streptomyces; species Streptomyces sp. NPDC047061. Next base: position 87,780 of record NZ_JBEYVI010000027.1, on the reverse strand, counting down.
CGACGCCACCTCCTCCGCGATCCCCGACACGGCGGTCTTCACGCCCGCGGCCGGGACTGGGGCCGGGGCCGGCGAGTGGCGGGCCAGGGACCCCCTGCACACGCCCCGGCACCTGCACACCCTCACCCTCCTCGCCGACGGGAAGGTCCTCGCCGCCGGTGGACTCAACGGCACCACCGGCCTGCGGACCGCCGAGGTCTACGACCCCGGCACGGGCAGGTGGACCGCGACCGGTCCGCTGGAAACGGCTCGCTGGGGCCACAGCGCGACGCTGCTCGCAGACGGGTCGGTCCTCGTGACCGGCGGCCGCGCGGCCCGCACCGGCGGCGGTACCACCGCGTTGCGGTCGGCGGAGCGATACGACCCCGGCCACGGCGGTGAGTGGCACACCGTCGCCGCCATGACCGACGCGCGGACCGGTCACACCGCCGTCCCGCTGGCCGACGGGGTCGTCCTGGTCGTCGGCGGGGTCGCCCCGACCGGCGCGGCCGACGACGCGGCCCTCGCGTTCTGCGAGCTGTACACCCCGGGCGAGGACGACGCGCCGGGACAGTGGGCGCCGACCGGGAACCTGCTGCACGCCCGCCACCACCACCGGGCCACCCGGCTCTCCGACAAGACCGTGCTCGTCACCGGCGGCACCGCCCCCGGCTCGCCGGGCGCCGCGCCGTTCGACCCGTTCAGCCAGCGGACGGTCGAGCGGTACGACCTGGACACCGGCACATGGACCGAGCGGGCCGAGATGCCGTCGGGCCGGGCGTTCCACCGCGCCGTCGCGTTCGGATCGGGGCAGGTCCTGGTGGCCGGCGGGTCCGCGAGCGACCGGGACGAGGCCGGGTACCGCAGCGCGTTCGTCTACGACGTCGCGGGCAACACGTGGACGCCGGCGGCCGGGCTCACGACCGGGCGGTGGTCGTTCGCCGCCACCGCGCTGTCCGACGACCGGGTGCTCGTCGCCGGGGGTGCGGTCCGGTCCGGCCTGGCGGCCGCCGACCCGGCCGGCGTCGAACTCACCGCGACCACCGAGCTGTTCGACGGGAGCACGCCGTGACCAATGCGTACTCCTTCCTGCCGTGGCTGCGCACCGGCATCAGTACCCGGATCACCGAGAACCCGCAGACGGCCGAACGGGCCAGTGTCGAAGTGCGGCTCCAGGTCCTGGGCGACGCGCTCGACGGCGGCACGGTCACCCTGCCGCTCGTCACGAAGAACGTCCAGCTCTACGGCCCCGGCGACGTCGCCGGGGTGGACCCGAGGGCGATCTCACGGACCGAGCCGCGGCCGGGCGTGAGCATCGTGGAGCCGAACTTCCTGGCCCACATCGAGTTCTCGGAGGAGGACTTCGTCTGGCGGTACAGCCCGGCCGCCCCGGACGGGACCACCCAGCGGCTCGCGCCGTGGCTGGCGCTCGTCGTGCTGGCCGCCGGCACGGAGTTCACGGAGGTGCCGGGGCCCGCGCACCCGCTGCCCTCCATCACCGTGGCCGACCCGGCCGGCACGCTGCCGCCGCCCGCCCAGCTGGGCGCCTGGGCACACGTCCACGTCAACGGCTCGCTGGCCGATCCGGTCGCGACCGACGACACGGTCGCGGCGCTGGCCGCGCTCGGGGAACTCCTGCGCACCGACCCGGACAGCGCCTGTTCCCGGCTGATCTGCCCGCGCCGCCTGCGGCCCGACACCGCGTACGAGGCGTTCCTAGTACCGGCGTTCGAAACCGGGCGGCTCGCAGGCCTCGGGCTCGACCCGACGGCGTCGCCGGGCGCGCTGTACTCGAGCTGGGGCCCGTCCTATCCGAACCGGCCTGCGGAGGGCCAGCTGCCCTACTACCACCGGTGGGGGTTCAGCACCGGCACCGCGGGCGACTTCGAGTTCCTGGTCCGGCTGCTGCGGCCGCAGGCCCCCGACCAGCGGGTCGGCCGCCGGGGCATGGACGTGCACCGGTCACCGGGCCTCGGACTGCACGGGATCGAGACGCCCGTAGAGCTCGGCGGGGTGCTGCCCCTCGGCGGCGCCCTCAAGGTACCCGTACGGCAGGACGCGCCGGTCGACCCGGCCGAGAACTGGGACAACTTCCTGGGCACGCCGCCCTCGGCGCCGCCGTATCCCCACCCGTTCGAGCGGGCGCTGGCCGATGTGCTCAACCTGGCCGACGACTACCAGCGGCACGCACCCGCGGCGGCGCACGCGGCCGCTCCCCTGGCCGGGCCCGCCGCGGCCCTCGCCGCCGGACCGGACGGCGCGGGCCCCGACCCGATCATCACACCCCCGCTGTACGGCCGCTGGCACGCGCTGACCACCCGGTTGCTGAACGACGGGAACGGCACCGACGTGCCGCCCGAGACCAGCCACAACTGGGTGCACCGGCTGAACCTGGACCCGCGGTTCCGGGTCGCGGCGAACCTCGGCGCCCGCGTGGTCCGGGAGCGCCAGGAAGACCTGATGGCGGCCGCGTGGGCGCAGGTCGGCGACGTGCTGGTCGCCAACGGCCGGATCCGGGCCGCCCAGTTGGCCCGCGAGGTCGGTCACGTGCTCCAGGCCAAGCACGTCGACCCGCCGGCCGGCGGCAGCCCGGCGGCACTCGCGGCGGCGCCCGCGCTGTCGGGCCGCTCCCTGACCCTCACGGCACCGGCCCACTCCCGGGTCACGACCACCGCGAGCACCGGGACCGGCCTCGTCGCCGACACCGCGGACAAGGTCGCGGTCGGGTTCCGGGTGGCGACCAGCCAGGTCGCGGCGGCGCCGGTGTCGCCGGCGATGCGCCGTATTGTCCGGCCGGGCTCCCGCCTGATGCGGACCCTGCCGTTCGACGGCGCGCGAGCGGACGGCCTGCTGTCCCGGATGGACGCCCCCGTCGACCCTGTCACCGCGGCGCCCGTCAAGATCACGCCCGGGGCGCTGGTCACCCCGGCCGACCTGGCCGCCACGCTGCACCCGGACCGGCCACCGGCCGCGGACCCGGTCGACGTCCTGGCGCACAGCCCGGACTTCGTGCTGCGCGCCCTCGACGACCCGGTCCGGCCGCACCCCGGCACCACCGACAGCGAGGAGGCGCTCCGGTTCAAGGCGGCGCTGCGCGAACTGCAGGAGGGGCTCGACACGAGCGTCGCGGTGGGGAACACCCGTCGGCCACCCCAGCTGGACGTGCTCGGCACGACGACCTCGGTGCTCGCCGGGCTGCGCGCGGACGAGACCGTGCCCCGGGCGCTGCTGGAGGGGTCGGTCAGCCTGCCGGAGCGGCTGCGGCCGTTCGCGGCGGAGTTCACCGAGGCGATGGCCTACCCGGTCTTCGATCTGCCGATGTACCAGACGCTGCTGGCGCTTTCGGTCGACTCGTTCGTCCCGAACCTGAACCTGGTGCCGCCGAACTCGATCACCCTGCTGGCGAACAACCGGGAGTTCATCGAGTCCTACCTCGTGGGGCTCAACCACGAGATGGCCCGCGAGCTGCTCTGGCGGGAGTACCCGACCGACCAGCGCGGCACTCCGTTCCGGCAGTTCTGGGACCCGGTCACCGCGTTGCCCCAGCCGCGGGAGACCGCGGCCGAACGCCGCGAGCGAGGCTACGACATCCCGCCGATCCACGAGTGGTCCCTCCGTACCCGGCTCGGCGACAACGAGAACCGGAAGACCGGCCGGCCCCAGGGCGACGACCTCGTCCTGGTGGTCCGCGGCGAGCTGCTGAAGAAGTACCCGACGGCGGCGATCTACGCCCAGAAGGCGGAATGGCCACCGGGTCGCGACGGGCTGCCCGACCCGACCCAGCCCCGGCGGCTCGTCGAGCTCCCGCCGACCGGACTGCCCTCGCCGGAACAGCTCCTGCTGCCGACGTACGAGGCGAAGGCCGACCCGGACATCTACCTGCTCGGCTTCGACCTGGACGCCGACCAGGCGCTCGGCCGCCCCGGCGTGGACGCCGGCTGGTTCTTCGTGATCAAGGAGCGTCCCGGCGACCCGCGCTTCGGCGTCGACGACGGGCCGCCCACCCACCTCGAGGTGTGGAACGACCTCACCTGGGACGACGTCGACCCCGGCGGTCGCGGGTTCCTCGACCTGGACCCGGCCGTCACCGTGCCGCTGGCCGGTTTCGACGGGACCGACGACGCGGAGAAGCAGGACCAGCGCGCCGAAGACGTCAACCTGCCGCTGTGGTCCGCGGGGCTCAGCTCCGCCGACCTGGCCTACATCCTCTTCCAGGTGCCGGTCCTGGTGGCCGTACACGCACAGGAGATGTTGCCGCGATGACCGCACTGAGTGACGACTTCCCGGTGCTGCTGGCCCCGGTCCGCATCGAGGCCCGCTTCACCCCCACCGAGCTCCTGGTCCGGGTGTTCCCCGACGAATGGGCCGTGGACAAGTTCGAACCGAAGCCGACCGACGCCGAGATCGGCGCGCTCGACGCGTACTGGACCGCCCGGTGGGCCGCGGGCGGTCGGGCCGTCGAGCTCCAGACCGCGTGGCGGGAACTGGCCGGGCGGGTCTCCCCCGGACGGGCGTCCTGGCTTCTGCGGACCAGGACGCCCGCCAACCCCGCGGACGAACCGGCGGGGGTGCCCGACGGTTCCGTGGTCCTGGTCATCCGCGGCACGACCGCTCCCGCTCCGGCCGACCGCCAGCCCTCGATCACCTACTGGACCGCGATCTGGCGGGCCCACGGTGACCCCGAAGCCGTACGGCGGGCGGACGCCGCCCTGAACGCCGCCGTGCGGGCCGATCGCGCCGACGCGATCCGCGCCCGTCGTCCGTTCGGAGTGGACGGTGCCGCGGTGAGCGCGGTCGACGACGTCGTCGTCGCGTTCCTCGTGCTGCCCGCGCCCGCGGCGGGCAGTGTGGCCACGGATTCCTGGACGGGTGCCGCGCAGGCCCGGTTGCTGCCGGACCGCTTCCGGGTGCTCGGGTTCGTCGGCGGCGCCCAGGTGGTGTCGGTGACCGGCGCCCCGGTGCCCGCGACGCTGCAGGTGAGCCCGGACCCCACCGCCGCGGACCAGATCAGCGTGAACGAACAGACCGGGGTGCTGCACGTCCCGGACGGGCTCCGCTGGCTCACCGATTTCGACCGGGCGGTCGCGGTCGGCATGGGCGTGCGCATCCCCCGCACCGACCAGTTCCGCGACGGGCTCGACCGGCTGGTCGTACTCGGGCTGCGTGAGCAGTCCACGCCGGCGAAGACCGCCCTCGACCTCGCCGACCTCGTCACCCGGCAGCTGCGGGGCGCGGACGGGTTCAGTCTGCTGCCCCAGGGGACACCGACCAACAACTCCGAAGCGGCTTCCGCGGGCGTCGACGCGGACCAGGAGGCGGACGCCGCCCTGCGGGCCGGCACGACGGCGTTCGCGGCGGCGGCTCCGGCGGACTGGACCACCCGAACGGACGGACAGCAGCTCGTCGAGCTGCTGGGCCTCGACCCGGCCGTGCTGACCGGGATGCCGAACGCGGACGGCACCGACCACCGCGACGCCCGCGCCGCGAACACCGCGCTGTGGCCGGCGACCTGGGGCTACTTCCTCCAGACCGCCATGAACCCGCTCCTGGGCCCGGCCGCCGTCGCGGCGACCCGCGACTTCTTCCTGAAGTACGTCTCCGGCCGCGGTCCCCTGCCGACCGTGAAAATCGGCCGGCAGCCGTACGGCATCCTGCCGACGACCGCGTTCTCCCGGCTCGCCTACCCGCAGTCGGCGACACACCGCCTCGCGTTGCAGAAGGTGCTCAAGGCGGCTGCCGAGGACTGGACAGCGGCCGCCGCCCATGTGCCGCACCTGGGCCAGGACACCGACGACCCGCACCAGCTGCTGCTGGACCTCCTCGCGCTGCATCCGACCTCGGCCGAGTACCACCAGCGGTACGCCCAAAGCGTCGAGGACCTGTTCAACCGGGAGAACCTGGCCGGGCTGGGCGGCACCGTGCTGCCGGCCCTGGACGCGCTGCACCAGCCGCAACCGGTGCGCGCGTTGCTGGAGCGGTTCGGTGCCGCGCCCGGCCCGTCCCCGGACCTGCTCCGCCGGCTGTTCACCGACTTCCAGCAGCCCTTCCTGGCCCCGCTGGTCGACGACCGCCCGCTGTCGGAGACCGAACCGGTCAGGGCGTACACCACGGACGGGAAGAACTACGTGCGCTGGCTGGCCGACCTGGCCGGCGCGAAACCGGCGCAGACCCACCTGGACACCATCCGGCTGGAATTCGGCTTCACCGACGACGTCCGCCCGGCCACGCTGCTCTACCTGTTGCTGCGCCACGCCGTGCTGCTCGGCTGGGACGACACGGCGCGCGCCCTCGCGGCCGCCGCGGGAATGCCCGTGCCGTCGCCGACGGACGCACCGTTCGTCCACGTCCGGGCCGGTTCCACGGAGAGCGAGAGCCGGTTCCGTCTGCTGTACTCCCCGGCCCCCGCCGCCACCGGGGACCCGGCCCGGCTGCTCGTCGACTTCATCCCGGACGTGCTGTCCCAGCCGGGCCCCGCGGCCCCGCTCGCCGAGCAGGCCAAGGCCCTGGACGTACTGGCCGACCTGCCGACCGCCCGGCTGGAACGGGTGCTCGCCGAGCACCTCGACCTGGCCACCCACCGGCTCGACGCCTGGCGCCTCGGCCTGGCCACCGAACGGCTCTCCGAGCTCCGGTTCGGCCCGGACGGCACCGCACCGGCCCGCACCGGACTGCACCTCGGCGCGTACGGCTGGCTGGAGGACCTGCGCCCGGACACCACCGCCCTCGAACCGGTCACCCTGACCGGTCCGCTCGCCACGGTGTTCGCCGGCGGCAAGCCGCTGCTGCACGACCCGCGCAACGAGGGGTTCGTCCACACGCCGTCACCCGGCCACGCCCGGACGGCGGCCGTGCTGCGGGCCGGATACGCGGCCAACCGCACGCCCGACAACCCCGGCGCGTTCGCGGTGGACCTCAGTGCGGAACGCGTCCGCACCGCCCAGTCCGTCCTGGCCGGCCTGCGGCAGGGCCAGTCGCTCGGCGCGCTGCTGGGCTACCAGTTCGAGCGCGGCCTGCACGACCGGCACGGCGAAGCCGAGGTGGACGAGTTCATCGCGGCACTGCGGCTCCGGTTCCCCCTGCGGGCGGGGAAGATCGAACAGACCGCGACCGGCACGGATCCCGGGCAGGTCGAGATCGGACAGGTGGAGGCCAGGAACGTCGTCGACGGTCTCGCCCTGGTCCGGCACCTGACCCGCAACGCCGTACCGCAGACGTACAAGTTCGGCATCGACACGCTGCCCGACGCGAGCCCGGCCCAGGCCGCGGCCATCACCGCCGAAGCGGCACGGCTGCTCGACATCAACGACGCGGTCGCCGACCTCGCCGTCGCCGAGTCCGCCCACCAGGCACTGGCCGGCAACGTCGAGCGCGCCGCCGCGACCCTCGACTCCTACGCCAAGGAGGGGCTGCCGCCCGAGCCCGCGGTGATCGAGACACCGCGCAGCGGGACCACGCTCACCCACCGGTTCGGTCTCCGGCTGAAGACCGGCCTGAATCCGGCCGGCCGGGACACTCCGAGGGCCCAGGCCGAGCCGGCGGTCAACGACTGGCTGCCGTCCCTGCTGCCGTCGCCGCGGAACGTCGCCGCGCTGGTCACGTGGACCGACGAGAAGGGCCACGCCCAGGAACACACGGTCACCCAGGACGACATCGGCCTGGCGCCGATCGACCTGCTGTGGGCCGTGCGGCCGGTCGGGGATGCCACGATGACCGACCTCGACGACCGGATCATCGGCGCCGTGGTCGATGACGCGCACCCGCGGCCCGACCGCGAGCTGACCATCCGTTACACGCAACGGATCCCCGACAAGATCACCTTCTTCGAGCTCTCACCGCTGATCAGCGCCCTGCGTACGCTGCTGACCACCGGCCGGCCCCTGCGTCCGAGCGACCTGGTGCCGGCGGCCGGCCCCACCACCCCGGACCGGTCCCTCGACGACGGCGTCTCGGTGTCGCCGCGACGGCCCGAAGAGGTCCGCGAGTCGCTCACCGATCTCGCCGGCGACGTGGCCGACTACGTCGGCGACCTGGCGCGGCTCTACCCGACGGCGCCCGCCCCGCCACGGCGCGGCGAGGTGCTGGACCGGATCGACGTCTTCCTCACCCGATACGCCGGCCTGGCCGGGACCTCGGCCGGGTTCGGCGTGGTCCGCAGCGGTTGGGGCGAGCTGACCACGTGGCGGCGAGGTGCCTACGCGGAGGTGCTGGCCGCGGTGGCCGCGATCGCCGACCGCCTGGCCCGCGCGCTGGCCGACGCCGACGCGCAGCTCGCCGCGTACGACAAGCTGCCGAAGTCCACCCCGGACGCCGAGCGGTTGCGCCTGCTGCGCGCGATCGAGCGGCTGCTCACCACCACCCCGGCCGTGAACCCGGGCACGCCCCGCGACTTCCTCTCGGCGATCCGCCGTGCGCGGAACATCTTCAGCGGCCGGGTGAACGACCTCAAGGCCCTCGCCGGGACGGACGAGACGACGCTCGGCGGCCTGCTGGAGCGGGTCGACCGCCTGGGGCCGCTGACCGACATCGACCCCACCGGCCTCGACCTGACCGGTCTGAAGGACCGGGTGGTCGCGTTCGGCGCGGAACTGCTGGCGCGCGCTCGCACCCTTGCCGTCGAGCTCCAGGACCGGGTGGCCGCCGGCGATCGGGCGCTGGCCGTCGCGGACGAGCCCGGCGCCACCTCCGCGGACCGCGCGTCGGCCGCGACCGGGGCGCTGCGCGCGATGCTCGGCTCGGACGTCCTCGTCGTGCCCGAGTACGACATCCCGGGCGCCTTCGCGGACGAGCAGCACAACGCGTTCGAGGACAGCGGAAAGCTCGTCCGGCACCTGACCCAGGCGCCGTTCCGCCGCGACTTCCCCGTCGACGACTGGCTGCACGGCGTCGCCAGGGTGCGCGAGATGCCCCGGCTCTGGGAACGGGTCGTGCTGCTCAGCGACGCGCTGCGCGGGGAGGACGGCCTGCTGTCCGGTCAGCCGGACGACGAACCGGGGCTGGTGCCGATCCAGCTGCCCTTCCGGGCGAACGACCACTGGCTCGGGATGGAGCTCGCCGCGGGCGCCGACCTGACCGGGGACCGTGTGCTGTTCACCGCGCACTACGCGGACGAACCGTCGCGCGGCGACGACACCGAGTGCGGGCTGCTGTTCGACGAGTGGACCGAGGTGCTCCCCACCGACAAGGAGACGACCGGCATCGCGGTGCACGCCGACAGCCCGGATTCCGAACCGCCGCAGAGCATGCTGCTCGTCGCCCCGCCGGTACGGACCGGTACGTGGGACGTCGCCGACCTCGTCGCCGCGGTCACCGAGACCTTCGACCTGGCGCGCACCCGGCTGGTCGAACCGGCGCACCTGGACAACACCGGGTACGCCCAGCTGCTGCCGGCGACCGTGCTGTCGGCGACCCGGCAGCCGATCACCATCAGCACCGACCTCGCGATCGCCAACGTGCGCTGGAAGGCAGACCATGACTGAGCCCCGCATCGCGGACCTCGCCGGCGCGCTCCTCCGCCGCGAGAACCCGACGGTCGGCGTGTGGAACCGGCTGGAGGGCCGGCCCCGCACCACCGACTTCGCCCGGGCGCTGCGCGCCGAGATCCGCGACCCGCTGTGGCTGCTGGCCCGGCAGTGGCAGCTCGGCGAGTTCCGCGGCACCGACGGCGGTTCGCCGGTGACCGCGACCTACTCCGTCGTCGCGAGCCCACCGACCCGTTTCCGGCCGGCCGGTGGCCAGGCCGAGCCGCTGCCCACCGACCGTCCGCTCGAGACGGTGGCGGAACGGCGGCCCCTGCCCTTCGCCCTCGGTGCCGAGCCGATCTCGTTCGACCTGCGGCTCTCGCTCGGCCGCCGCTGGCTGAAGCTGGTCGCCGCGTCGTCCGTGCGAAACCGGCGCGACGTCGCCGAGGAGTACGTCCACGACTACCCGATCGCCCTGCCGGGGCCCGACGACGCGCCGGCCGCGCATCCGGAGGTGTGGGCGACCCTTCAGACGGTGGCCGGCCGGCGCATGGACGGATACCCGCTCTACCAGCACGTCAAGGGCGGGGGCCACGCCTCCGACGGCATCTCCGGCCTGCGCCGCCAGGACCGCGACGCGCTGGACGCGCTCGGCCTCCGGCTGGTCGCCTGGTTCGACGAACTCATCGACCAGCCGGGCGGTGACGACGCGTGGGATCCGCGGCGGCTGGAGCACCGGTTCTCCGTCTCCGCCGCGGGTCCCGACGGGGAACGGGTACTGACGGCGCCCGAGTATCCCGGCGGTGAGCTCGACTGGCACGCGTTCTCGGTCGAGGACGGCGGCTCGCTCGGCGGCGCCGGCACGGCACCGCCCGCCCTGAACCGCACGGTCTTCCCCTCGCCCGTACGGTTCTCGGGCATGCCGCTGCCGCGCTGGTGGGCGGTCGAGGACGGGCGGACGAACTTCGCCGCCGTCACACCGGACAGCACCGACCTGGCGCGCCTGATCTTCCTCGAGTTCGCTCTCGTTTTCAGCAACGACTGGTACCAGCTGCCGTGCGATCTGCCGGCGGGCACGCTCGCCAGGATCCAGGGCCTGGCAGTGACCGACGTCTTCGGTGAGCGCCGCTGGATCACCTCGGCCGACGAGGGCACGGACCGGCGCCACTGGTCGATGTACACCCTCGACGGCGACGCCGGGCTGCTCCTCCCGCCCGGTACCCCGAAGGTCGCGACCGGACCGGCGCTCGAAGCGGTCGCGCTGGTCCGCGACGAGAGCGCGAACCTGGTCTGGGGCATCGAGCAGACCGTGCGCATGACGAGCGGCGAGGGCCGGGCCGGCGACGAGGTCGCGGCGGAGTCGCTCGCCTTCCGCCGCCGTCTGCACGAGCCCGGGACTCCGGACGCACCGCACGCGCCGATCTCCTACGAGGTCATGGGCTCGGTGCCGGAGAACTGGATCCCGTTCATCCCGGTGCACGTCCCCGGCGACAACCGGAACGTGCAGCTGCAGCGAGCATCGATGCTGAGCGAGGTCGACGGCACCACCCCGGTCCGGCCGAGGACGGCCCTGCTGCGGGAGGGCCTGGACGCCGGCCGGTCGTACTACATCAACGAGGAGGAGGTGCCGCGCTCCGGCACCCGCCTGACGGCGGCGTACAACCGTACCCGGACCCGAACCGGCCGAGTGGTCGTGTGGCTGAGCATCCAGCGCGACACCGGCCGCGGCGAGCGTTCCAGCGGCCTGGGCTTCGACGAACTGATCCCCAGCGACGAGCAGGCGGGCTGACATCGTGGTTCCAGCACAGACTTCCGTACTGGGAGGCCGCTCCTCGCGAGCCAGGGGGCTGGGGTGCGGGCGAAGGCGACCGGTGGGATTCTGTACTTCCTGGAGGTCAGGGGGGCGACGGCGCGACCCCAGGCACCGGTAGTTGCCCGAGGTGGGTGAAGTGATGGGCATGATGGGAACCAGACGTCCACGACGAGGGCCCCTCACGCCGCTGGCCGCCGTCGTCGACGGCGTCGTCGCAGGCGTCGCGGGGACGATGTGCATGGATGCCACCCGCTATCTGCGATATCGCCGCGCAGGAGGGACCGAAGGTCCCAAGGACTGGGAGTTCGCGCCGGTCGAAGACTGGGAAGCGGCCCCGGATCCGGGCAAGGTGGCGAAGCGGCTCCTGGAGGGGTTCACCCAGCGCGAGGTTCCTGACCGGTGGGCATGGCTCGTGAGTACCGCGATGCACTGGTCCTACGGCTCCGTCTGGGGTGCGCTGTACGGGATCGCCGCCGGATCGGTCCGGCGCCCGAACCCGTTGCTCGGCATTCCCTTCGGCGCGGCGGTGTGGGCCAGTGGCTATCTGGTCCTCCCGCAGGCCGGGCTCTACAAGCCGATCTGGAAGTACAGCGCGAGGACATTGGCCGACGACCTGAGCGCACACCTCGTGTTCGGTCTGGGAGCCGGGACCTGCTTCTGGCTGACCAGCAGACACTGCTGACGTGGCGCTCCGCGGGAGTCCAGGCACGTAGAGGACGTAGAACGCCTGGAGGCGGCTGTGGGGCGGCGCCGACTTCGTACCCTGGTGGCATGCGCATGCGCCCCACCCTGAGCTGGACCCCCGCCGCGGATCTGCCGCCGGGCACCACCGATCTGGAACCGGTCGTCGATGCGCTGAGCACCGGCGGTGTGCTGGTGCTCAGCGGCGCGGGACTCTCCACGGAGTCCGGCATCCCGGACTACCGGGGCAAGGGCGGGAGCCTGAGCCGGCACACCCCGATGACGTACCAGGACTTCACCGGCAGCGCTCACGCGCGGCGCCGTTACTGGGCGCGCAGCCACCTGGGCCGGCGCACCTTCGGCCGTGCCACCCCCAACGCCGGGCACCGGGCCGTGGCCGCGTACGCGCGGCACGCCCATGTCTCGGGTGTGATCACCCAGAACGTCGACGGCCTGCACCAGGCCGCCGGCAGTGAGGGCGTCGTGGAACTCCACGGCAGCCTCGACCGGGTCGTCTGCCTCTCCTGCGGCGTCTTCAGCCCGCGCAGCGCACTCGCCCGGCGGCTGGAGGCCGAGAACCCGGGCTTCGACCCGGTGGCCGCGGGGATCAACCCGGACGGTGACGCCGACCTCACCGACGCGCAGGTCGGGGATTTCCGCGTCGTGCCCTGCGCGCGCTGCGGCGGCGTCCTCAAACCGGACGTGGTGTTCTTCGGCGAGGCGGTTCCGCCGCAGCGCGTCGAGCACTGCCGGCGGCTGGTCCGTGAGGCGTCCTCACTGCTGGTCCTGGGCTCCTCGCTGACGGTGATGTCCGGGCTCCGGTTCGTCCGCCAGGCGCACCAGGAGGGGAAGCCGGTGCTGATCGTCAACCAGGACCCGACCCGGGGCGACCCGCTCGCCCTCACCCGGGTCGCGCTCCCCCTCGGGTCGGCCCTGACGGCTGTGGCCCACCGGTTGGGCATTCCGGTCGGCGGTGGGTCCGCGGGCTGAGGCGGCGCCCACCGGTGTCCGGACGCACCGGCCTCGGGCCCCTGGTCGTCCTCGTGTCCGTCAGTGGTGGAAAGCGGCGTATGCGAACAGAATGGAGATCCGTGGGACCGTGTTCTCACGGCCACGCGCCGCACGGCCGGTGTCCCGCCGACGGAGGGTGGAAGACATGCGGCACTACGATCTCGTGGTCCTGGGGGCGGGCAGCGGCAACATGCTGCTGTCCGAGGAGTTCGATCGTCAGCGGGTCGCCATCGTCGAGCCGGACCGTTTCGGCGGCACGTGTCTGAACCGGGGATGCATCCCGAGCAAGATGTTCGTCGTCGCCGCGGACGCCGCCGAGGGAGCGCGGGAGGCTCGGCGTCTCGGAGTCCACGCGAGCGTGTCGCACGTCGACTGGAAGTCCGTCCGGGACCGCGTGTTCGACCGCATCGATCCGCTGCACGAGAGTGCGGCGGAATACCGCAGAAGCCAGGGCGTCGACGTGTTCACCGAGGCGGCCCGCTTCGTGGCCCCGAAGGTGCTGGAGGTCGGCGCGGAGCGGATCAGCGCCGAGACGTTCGTCGTCGCGGTGGGGTCGCGGCCGGTGGTGCCGGACATCCCGGGGCTCGACACCGTGCCCTTCCACACCTCGGACACGATCATGCGGATCGACGACCTGCCCGCCTCCCTGCTGGTGCTCGGCGGCGGCTTCATCGCGGCCGAGTTCGGCCACGTGTTCGCTTCGTTCGGCGTGGACGTCACGATCGTGCAGCGCGGGCCCCGCCTGCTCATGGCGGAGGACGAGCAGGTGTCGCAGCGCTTCACCGAACTCGCCGCCCAGCGGCACCGTGTGCTGCTCGGTTCGGAGGTCGCCTCTGTCGGACCGAAGGGGGACGGCGTGGCGGCACGGGTGGCCTCTCCGGACGGCGAGCACGCCGTCGAGGCCGACATGCTGCTGGTGGCCGTCGGCCGCAGGCCCAACACCGACCAGCTGCGGGCCGTGGACGGCGGGCTGGAGCTGGACGAACACGGCCGCATCGTCACCGACCACGCCTACCGCACGTCCGTGCCGGGGGTGTGGGCACTCGGCGACGCGGTGAACCACTTCCAGCTCAAGCACGTGGCGAACGCCGAGTCGCGGGTGGTACGGCACAACATCCTCCATCCGCAGGACGTGCGGACGCTGCCGAACACGGTGGCGCCGCACGCGGTGTTCACCCACCCGCAGATCGCCGGTGTCGGCCTCACGGAACAGGAGGCGCGGCGGCGCGGCATCGACTTCCTGGTGAGCGTCCGCGACTACGCCCAGACCGCCTACGGATGGGCCCTGGAGGACACCACCAGTTTCGTCAAACTCCTCGCGAGCCCCACCGATCGCATGCTCCTGGGCGCGCACATCATCGGGCCCCAGGCCGCCACGCTCATCCAGCCCCTGATCCAGGCCATGTCCCTGGGACTGACGGTGGACCGGATCGCGCACGACGTCATGTACATCCACCCGGCTCTCACGGAGGCCGTCGAACAGGCGCTGCTGGAGCTGTAGTCCGGCGGTACGAGGAAGTGCGCCTGGGGCGGCGACGATCAGGCCGTGACGTCGAGGACGACGCGGAACCGTGCCTTGCCGGAGAGCATCCGCTCGTAGGCGTCCATGGCCCGCTCGAAGGGCATCGTCTCGATGGCGGGGCGGATGCCGTGCGCCAGGGTGAAGGCGAGGTTGTCCTCGTTCTCGATGGACGAGCCGGTCAGGCTGCCGACGATGCTCCGGGTGCCGAAGATCAGGTCGGCGGTGGCCACCGACAGCGGGTCGGGCGCGGCACCCACGACGACGAGCTTCCCGCCCGGCGCCAGGCCGCGCACCAGCGGATTCATGGACGCGCCGCTTGACGCCGTGGCGATGACGAGCGAGGCGCCGCCCAGGCCGGCCAGCGCCGCGCCGGGGTCCGTCTCCGCGCTGTCGATGTACTCGTGAGCGCCCAGTTCACGGGCGAGCGGCTCCTTGTCCTTGCCGCGGGCGACGGCGGCGACCCGGTATCCGAGGCTGCGCGCGTACTGGAGGGCGAGGTGTCCCAGCCCGCCGATGCCCTGCACGGCCACCAGGCTGCCCGCTCTGACGGAGTCCTGCTGCAGCGCGGAGAAGGTGGTCAGTCCGGCGCACAGCAGCGGGGCGGCCTCGGCCGCGGGCATGCCCTCGGGGATGCGGACCAGTCCGCTGGCGCGCGCGTAGGTCACCTCGGCGTAGCCGCCGTCGACGTTCGTGCCGGTCTGCCCCTGGTCGAGGCAGTTGACGAAGTCGCCCCGGCGGCACGGCTCGCACTCCCCGCAGTGCCCGTTCAGGAAGCCGACGCCGACGCGGTCGCCGGGGTGCCAGGCGGTGACGCCCGGTCCCACGGCGTCGATGACGCCGACGATCTCGTGGCCGGGCACGATCGGACTCGACGGGTCGGCGCGCAGACCCTCCACGGCGAGGACGTCCGAGTGGCAGACGCCGCAGGTCTCCACCCGGAGGCGGACGTGTCCGGGCGCCGGGTCGGCCGACTCCCGCTCGACCAGCCGCAGGTTGTGGACTCCGGTGGCCTCGAAGGCTCGGTAGGTGGTGGACATGGATGCTCCTTGGTACCGCCCGCCGGGCCTGGGCCGACGGGGTTCGGCTTGACGTTGCGGGTTCAATATGACCGGTCGTCTTAGATGGCGTCAAGCCTGGTCGACAAGGGTGAGCGGGCACGCGTCCCAGGCTTGACAGCGGCCAAGACGACCGGACATATTGAGGGTGAGGTGATCCGAATGGCACGTCCGTCGAAGCGCGAGGAGATCGCGCAGGCGGCACTGGAGCAGTTCCGCACCCGGGGCTTCAACGCCACCGGCATAAGCGACATCACCTCGGCCGCCGGCGCCCCGAAGGGATCTTTCTACAACCACTTCGCCAGCAAGGAGGACAGCGCCCTGGAGGCGCTCGACCGCTATGCCGCCGGCCTGCGCTTCGACATGCTCGACGCCGCCGGGCGCCCCCCGCTGGAGCGCCTCCGGGCACACTTCGAGTTCATGGGCTCGGACACGGTGGACAGCGGCTTCGCCCGCGGCTGCCTGGTCGGCAATTTCGGCGCCGAGGTGGCCGACCACTCCGAGGAGATCCGCTCGGCCGTCCGGCGCGGCTTCCGGCAGTGGGCCTCGCACATCGAGCGCGTACTCGGCGAAGCCCGGGAATCCGGCGACGTCGGCGCCTCGCTCGACGTGCCGGCGACCGCGCTCTTCGTCCTCAGCGCCTGGGAAGGCGCCCTGATCGCGGCCCGCGCCGACAAGTCCGCCGCCCCCATCGACGCGTTCTTCCACATGGTGTTCGACGTCGTCCTGCGCTGAGCCTGCCGGCCTTCCCGCCCGCCCGATCCTGGGCGGCTCCGACCGACGCCACCGGACTACTTCGGGCGGACTCCGTCCAGCAGGTTGTTCACGAGTCCGACGATGAAGTCGTCGGTGACGGGTTCGTCGGGGATGAGCAGTCGGTGGTAGACGGCACCCCAGAGCTGGTCGACGAGAATCTGCACGTCGACGTCGGCGCGGATCTGGCCGAGTTCCTGGGCTCGGTGGAGACGTTCTCCCGCCAGCCGGCGCCGCTGCGACGAGTAGAGCTTCCGGTAGGCGGTGGCCAGGTCCTGGTCCGTCTGCGACTCGCCGATGAGCTCGGCCAGGATGCGACCTCCCGGGGTCCGGGTCATCACCTGTGCGAAGGCGCGGAGTTGGGCGAGCAGGTCGGCGCGGATGTCCCCGGTGTCGGGGAAGGCGAGCGTGTCCTCGACGGCGTGGAAGTAGCCGTCGAGGGCGAGCGCACCTCGGGAGGGCCACCATTTGTAGAGGGTGGTCTTGCTGACGCCCGATGCCCGGGCGACGCGTTCGAAGGTGAGGTCGGCGATGCCCTCGCCGAGCAGCAGCTCCCCGACGGTGCGCAGGACGTCCGCGCGGACCTCGTCCGCGGGCCGGCGCCCCCGTCCGCGACCGCTGCCCTCCCCGGCGGTGGGTCGGTTCGTGTCGTTCGCCATGTGTGCTCCTGCTCGGTTGCCGGGGGGGGTGGGCCGGTTTCTGTGTCAGGTCGCGCGCGGTGTCAGGGAGCGATCCGCAGGCTCGCGATGAGCCCGTCGCGCAGGACGAAGGTCATGGGGCCGGTGCCGTTGTGGCCGTTGCCGGTCACGGTCAGGGTCGCGACATAGGTGTCGGACGACGCGCCGGGCTCGATCGCGTCCAGCGTGAGATGTGCCTGTACGCCGATGTTGTCGGTCCGGTCCCAGGCGCGCACTCCGTCGCGGCCGCGGAACTCGCGGCCCCAGTCGTCGAGTTCGGCGTCATGGGTGAACGCGGCGGCGAACGCCTCTGCGTCGCCGCGGTTGGTCGCCTCGACGAAGGTCTGGATGGCTGCGGGGGTTTCGATGATGCTCATGGTAAATGTCTCCACCAAAGTGGCCGCGGGACGCACGCCCTGAGGCCCTCTCGGCGTCCCGGGCCAGGGATTTCAGCTCTGGACGGTGAGCAGGTCGGCGAGGCCGATGCGGGTGAGGAAGCCGCGGCGGATGCGGTCGGCGGTCACGGAGACCTCCTCGGATCCGTCGTCGGCAGGGTCGACGTGCACACGGTAGGGGCGCTTCCCGGCGGGCAGGGCGACGATGCGGGCGATCTCCTCGGAGACGAGCGACGCGGGCGCGTCCTCGGGAGCGAGGGCGGCGAGCTTTGTCGCCACCTGCTCCATCAGGCCGGGGTACCGGCTCTCGTACTCGGCCTCGACGGCGGTGTCGTCGGGGTGGCCGGAGTGAGCGAAGTGGTTGGTACCGCTGGTGAACGAGCCGGGGACGACGATCGAGGTCTCCACGCCCCAGCGGGCGAGTTCGCCGGCGTAGGACACCGCGAGGGAGTCCATGGCGGCCTTGGCCGCGAAGTAGGGGGCGAGGTAGGGCGGGGTGCCGCCTTTGACGCTGGTGCTGGACACCCAGAGCACCAGTCCCCGCCGGCGCCGGCGCATGCCCGGCAGCACGGCGCGGTTGACGCGCTGGGTGGACAGGACGTTCACGTTGTAGAGCTCGGCGAGCTGGTCGGGGGTGAAGGCTTCGGCCGGCCCGGTCACCATGTGCCCGGCGTTGTGGATCAGCACGTCGACGCCGCCGTGCTCGGCTTCGATCTGCGCGACGGCGGTGTCGACCGAGGGCTGGGAGTTCACGTCGAGTTCGACGGACCGCAGGTCGACGTGGTGCTCGTCGGCGTACTGGGCGGCGGCCCGGACCTGGGGCGCGTTGCGGCCGGTGGTCTGGCGCATGCCGGCGTAGACGGTGTGGCCGGCGTCCGCGAGCGCACGGGCGGTGAGTGCTCCGAAACCGCTGGAGGCGCCGGTGATGACGACGACGTTGCCGGTGGTGGACATGGACGTGGTTCCTTTCCGCGATGACAGTGCAGGAGTGGGGTGGAGTGGGGTGGTGCGTGTAGGGCGGGAGGTCAGGCGAGTCCGCCGTTGGCGTAGAGGACCTGGCCGTTGACCCAGCGCGCGGGACCGGCCAGGAACGAGACGACCTCGGCGATGTCCTCGGGCCCGCCGAGCCGCTCCAGCGGGGTCGCCTTGGCGAAGTTAGCGATGGTGGCGTCGTCCTTGCCGTCCAGGAACAGCGGTGTGGCGGTGGGGCCGGGCGCGACGGCGTTGACGGTGATGTCCCGGCCGCGCAGCTCACGGGCAAGGATGAGGGTCAGGCCCTCGACCGCGGCCTTGCTGGCGACGTAGGCGCCGTAGCCCGGCAGTTGGGTGCGGACCACCGAGGTCGAGACGTTCACGATCGCGCCACCCGGGCGGACCCTGCGTGCCGCCTGCTGGGAGACGACGAAGGTGCCGCGGATGTTCGTACGGTGCATCCGGTCCAGGTCGGCGAGGTCCAGCTCCACGATCGGGGACAGGACCATGATCCCGGCGGTGTTCACGACCACGTCGATGCCGCCGAAGGCCGACTCGACCGCGTCGAAGGCCGCGCTCATCGCGCTCTCGTCGGCGACGTCGCCGCCCACTGCCAGGGCCCTGCCGCCGGCGGCGGTGATCGCGGCCACGGTGCCCTCGGCCCTGGCCTTGTTTCCCGCGTACTGCACGGCGACCGCGAAACCGTCCGCGGCGAGCCGCTCGGCCGCGACACGGCCGATGCCGCCCGAGCCGCCGGTGACCAGTGCGACACGGTCAGTGGTGGGGGTGCTCATGGGGGTCTCCTTTTCACGTGCGCCTAAATGAACGACACGTTCATATAAGCATGAAATGAACGCGCCGTCCATATCGGAACGGGTGTGGCGGATGTCTTGCAGGCTTTTCCACCAGGTGTCCGCCGCTTCACGCAGGGGTCTTGGTGTCGGCCTGGGATGGCCGGGCGGTGCGGGTATGACGGGTGGCGCCGCACACGTCCAGTCGTACGTCAGGAGAGGCATGTCTGTCAGAGCCGAGACGTTCGGATACGCGGTACGGGGTGCGCGCCGCAGGGCAGGACGGGGGTTCGTGCTGGGGACCGTACTGGCCCTGGTCGCGTTCGTTCCGCCGGCCGGCGCGAGCACACGGGCCGGGAGCGGCGCCGCGGATGCCGTCGCGTGGACCACTCGGTACGTGGCGCCCGGGGTGGAGGTCCGTACCGGGGTGCTCAGTGACCCGCAAGCCGCCGGGGCGTGGACCGTCACCGTCCAGGCCCCGGCCGTCAACCGCCTCACGGGTGCCGCCACCTGGGCCCCGCTGGGTGACCGCGGGTGGGCCGACACCACCGCCGGGCAGCTGCGGGCCGCCGGGTTCGCGCCGCGCGTCGAGCAGGTGACCTGGGACCAGTACGCCGACACGCCCCACGGCACGATGGGCTGGCAGGTCAGAGTCGGCGGGTACGCCACGCAGGCCGAGGCGGGGACGCTGGGCTCGGCGATGGCGGCCGCCGGTTTCCGTACCTCCGTCGAGTGGACGGGCTACGACGGACGCCGGCCCGCCGACGCGGAACGCGTCCACGTCGCCGTCGTCGATCCGGCCCGGCTGCGCGGCACGATCGAGGTGAGTGACGGCGGGGACGCCGCCGACCGCGAGAAGACCTCGACGGTGGCCGGCCGGCTGGGCTCCCTGGTCGGCGTCAACGGCGGCTTCTTCGTCACGTCCGACGCGGACGGCGTCCAGGGCACCTCGGCCGGACTGTCCGTGGTGCGCGGCGAGTTGCAGTCGATGGCGGCCGGTTCCCGTGCCGCGCTGATCCTCGCCGACGGCGGACGGCACGTCCGGGTCGCGGACCTGTCCACCACGGTGACCGTCCGTTCCGGCTCGGCCGTCCACGCGGTGCAGGGCGTCAACCGGGTCCCGGGCAAGGTGCGCAACTGCGGCCGCCCCGGCGCCGTACCCACCGCACTCCCCCGGCAGGACGTCACCTGCTCGCTCGCGGACGACCTGGTGAGGTTCACCTCCGAGTTCGGGGCGCCCCTGCCGGCCGGCAGCGGTGTCCAGGTGGTCCTCGACCGGCACGGTGCCGTCGTCTCCCAGGGCGACCGCGGCGGCTCCGTGCCCGCCGGCGGCTCGGTCCTCCAGGGCACTGGGACCGCAGCCGCCTGGCTCGCCGAACACGCCGCACCGGGGCGCCGGCTGGAGCTGCGGGAGACGGTCCGGGACGCCTCGGGCAGGCAGGTCCGGCTCGGCCCCGACGACAGTGTCGTCAGCGCGGCCCCGACGCTCGTCGAGGACGGCCGGGTCCACATCGACGCCACCGCCGAGGGCACACTCGACCCGCTCGACCTCTCCTTCGGGTTCGCCTGGTCCAACGTGCGCCAGCCGCGCACCCTGGCCGGCATCGACGGTCGCGGGCGGCTGCTCCTCGTGACCGTCGACGGCCGGCAGCCCGGTGTGAGCGAGGGCTTCACACTCGCCGAGGCCGCCCGGTTCATGCGCTCACTCGGCGCGGTACAGGCCCTCAACCTGGACGGCGGCGGCTCCACCGCCATGGCCGTCGACGGCAGCCTCGTCAACACCACGTCCGACGCCACCGGCGAGCGTGCCGTCGGCGACACGGTCCAGGTCCTGCCGCGCACCGGACAGGACTGACCACCCCCGCGCGGCACCGTCGGGGGTCCGTCGGGAATCCGGTGCCACCGGAGATCGGCGATCCGGTACGGCTGGGGACGGCCTCGCACAACCCTTCGGCTCGCCGGCGGGTCCCATACTCTGCGGCGGGCGGCGAGGCTCCGCGGCCCGGTGCCGTCCGTGTACGTGTACGTGTCCGTGTCCGGCCTCGCAGTGATCACGGGAGTCTCACCGTGCGCCAGAACAGACCCTCCGCCACACACAGACCACGCCGCACCACCGGCGTCGCCGCCGCGACCCTGCTGCTCACCATCGGAGCCACCATCACGGCGACGGCCCCGCCCGCCGACGCCGCCCCCGCTCCCATCACGCACGACGACTTCAACAACGACGGCTACCGCGACCTCGTGGTCTCGGCCCCCGGCGGAACCGTCAGCGGGAAGAAGGGCGCCGGCTACGTCGCCGTCCTGTACGGGTCGGCGAGCGGCCTGTCCCTCGTGCGCCGGGCGACGTTCAGCATGAGCACGCCCGGTGTGGTGGGCCTCGCCCGGACCGGCGACCACTTCGGGCAGGCCACGGCCACCGCCGACGTCGACCGGGACGGCTACGACGACCTGATCGTGGGCACCCCCGGCAAGGACATCGGTGCGGCCGTCGACGCGGGCTCGGCCACCGTCCTGTTCGGCTCACCCACCGGGCTGCGCGCCACCGGCAGCAGGGAGCTGCAGGAGATCCTCCCGGTGGCGGGCAACCGGTTCGGAGCCGCCCTGGCCGCCGGCTGGTTCAAGGTGGACGACTCGTCGGTGGCCATCCTGTCCAAGGACACCCTGTGGTCCTTCGGCTTCGAGGTCGTCTCCGACGGCCGCCGGATGGAGACGGACTACACCTCCCTGTCCAGGTTCGTGCCCTCGGACTTCCGTCCCACCGCCCTCACCATGGGCGACTACAACAAGGACCGCGCGGACGACCTCGTCATCCTCGGGAGCGGGACGTTCGACAAGGCCGGTGTGTACGGCCGGGCCGTGTACGTGTCGGGCGGGCGCGGCGGGTGGGCGGACCACTACGAACTGACCGGCGGCGGCCAGGTCGGTGCCTCGGGGGACGTGAACAAGGACGGCTACACCGACGTCGTCGTCGGCGCTCCCGACGACCGGGACTCCCAGGGTCACCTGACCACCCCCGGCGGGTTCTTCGTCCACTTCGGCGGAGCGTCCGGGCCGGGCAGTCCGGAGGGCGGGTACAACCGTCAGTACTGGACGCAGAACTCGCCGGGTGTCCCGGGCGTCAACAAGCCCGCCGACCGCTTCGGCGCCGCACTCAGCGTCCGGGACGTCGACGGCGACGGATACGACGACGTGGCGATCGGCGCGCCGGGCAACGACATCGGCAGCGCCGTCGACGCCGGCACCGTCTGGGTCATGCGCGGTTCCGCATCCGGCCTGACCACGAAGGACATCCGTGTGCTCAGCCAGAGCCCACGCGCCGTCCCTGGAATCCCGGAACGCGGTGACCGGTTCGGCGCCGCGGTACGGCTCATCGACGCCGACCGCGACAGGAGGGCCGGCCTGATCGTCGGGGCTCCCGGCGAGGACGGCGGCGACGGCGGAGTGTGGGTCTTCCCCTCTGCCACCAGCGGGCCCTCTCCCAGCCGCGCATGGTCCTTCGACGGCGGCACACTGCACGCCCCCGACTCCGACGCCCGTTTCGGCCAGACCCTTGCCCCGCACGGCCGCTGACAGCGAACCCACCGGGCACGCAGGCGGGCGAGGAACGGGGGTGCGTCGAGATCCTCCGGAGGACCGAGGAGCTGACCGCCGAGTGCGTCAAGGACATCATGTAGGGAACAGGGTGCGGTAGAAGTCGAGGTCCGGGCCGAGCAGGGCCCGGACCTCGTCCGTCGTCGCGGGCGAGGCCCAGACATTGCGGCTCGACTTCGCGACGGTGTTGGCAGGGTGTACCAGGGCCACGAGGGCGTCGCCCGGTGTGGTCGCGGTGGCGGTCCGGTTGATATGCCGGTTGACGAACACCGAGTCCTCCGCGACGGCCTGGTCCGGGTAGGGTGCGCGGAGCCAGAGGTCGCGGCGGAAGCAGAGGCTCTGGCCCGCGAGCCACCGGGGCAGCCGGTTCGGCCAGGTGAAGCGCCAGGTCCGGTCGGCGGCGGGGTCGTAGTGGAGCACGCTTGTCATCCCGCACAGCTCGGCCCGTCCCGATGTCAGCTGCCGCACCTGCCGGCTCAGCCGGTCGGGGGCCTGCCAGTCGTCGTCGTCCCAGTGCGCGATGATGCTCCCTCTGGCCGCCTCGCAGGCGAGATTGCGTGCGGTGCCCACGGTGACGCGCCGGTCGATCCGGTGGTAGCGGACGGTCGGCAGGTCCGGTATCAGGTCCTCGACGGGGTCCGTTCCGTTGTCGATGATCACCAGCTCCTTGTGGGGGTGGTCCTGACGCAGGAAGTAGGAGATCGCCCGCGGTACGAAGCGTCGCCGGTTGTACGTCGGCATGATGCAGCTCACGAGCGGGGGCGGGAGCGTGTTCATGCGCGGGCCGGGGCGTGGTCCGGGAGCGGGCAGGAGGCTCCGGTGCGGCGGTACTCCCGCCGCACCGCCTCGACGAGGTCCTCGTCTCCTACGGGTGTGCCGTTGTCCAGACCGCGCAGGACCGCGTACAACGCGGCGTTGCGGATCTGGCCGCCGGTCAGGTCGCAGCGGCGGGCCGTGTCGGCCAGCACCGCGGGGCTGACCCGGTGGTCGCCGGGCAGGTGGGCGGACCACAGCCGGCGGCGCAGACCGGCGTCGGGCGGCACGAAGTCGACGGTCACGTCCATCCTCCGCAGGAAGGCCGGATCGATGCGGTTCCCGGCGTTCGTGGTGACCACGACGATTCCCTCGAAGGTCTCCAGCCGCTGCAGCAGGAAGTTGGTCTCCAGGTTCGCGTACCGGTCATTGGCGTTCGCGACGTCGGTCCGCCGGGTCATCAGCGCGTCCCCTTCGTCGAGCAGCAGCATGACGTCCAACTCCTCGGCTCGGCTCAGGAGTTGGTCGAGGCTGCGTTCGGTCTCCCCGATGTACTTGTTGACGACCGCCGCGAGGTCCACCCGGAACACGTCGAGACCGAGCGTCGCGGCGAGGTGCCGGGCCGCCAGGGTCTTGCCGGTGCCGCTCGGGCCGCCGAACAGGGCGCGTACGCCGCGGTTGAGGCCGCCTCGCATGCCCCCGGCGGCCGTCGTCAGGCGTTCCCGGTGCCGGCATCGCATGGCCAGGGTGCGCAGCTCCGCCGCGGCGGCGGGGGTGAGGACCGGCGGGTCACCGGCCGGCAGCGGGTCCAGCGGGTGGGCCAGCACCTCCAGGCTCTGCCGGTCGAGGGTCCTGGTCGCGGCGGCGACATCGGCCGGCGTGACCGCCGTGCGGCCCGCCGTGCGTGCCCCCGCGACGGCCAGCGGAGCCGCCCGGTGGATGCTGCCCGGGGTCAGCAGGAAGCGGTCCACGATGGTGTCGAGGTCGGCCGTGCCGCCCGTCACACCGAGGTCGTTCCAGAGTCCGCGGCGCTCCGCCGGTCCGCATGCGCCGAGGGTCACGGTCAGCGCCGGATCCAGCGCCTCACCGGTCACCCCGCCCGTGCGGCCGATCACGACGCCGAGCGGCTGATCGACGCCGGGCGGCCGGGGCAGGGTCAGGGTCTCACCTGGTCCGGGTGCGCACCGTACGACGGGAAGCACGTCGCCGATCGAGGCGAGGGCGCCGAACAGCCGCCAGGTGTCGTCGCCGGGCCGCCCCTCGTACACCAGCAGATCCCGGTCCAGTGCGGCGGCCAGCGAACCGAGCAGGGTGGTCCGGCCCGAACCCGCCATTCCCCGGACGATCAGCGCTGCGACGGACCCGTCCCGCAGCAGCGCGGGCAGCCTCGGAACCGTCGCGGCGGCGTCGGCGCAGAGCACGACCCGTTCCAGCGGCGGGAACTCCGCCCGCGACCGGTGGGTCAGCCCGGCCGGCAGCGCGTCGGGGCCGATCCGGCCGCTCCGCAGCAGATCCCACACCGGTACCGGGACACGCACCACCCACTCCGAACGCGGGTCGGCCGGATTGTCGACGTCCAGCAACCCGCGGCGTACGAGGTTCTGCACCCGGCCGGTGAGGTCGTACACGGTGTGGGAGACGTCGGCGAGCAGCCAGCCGAGCAGGCCGACGCAGGGCCGCCGCGACGGGAGGGGGTGCTGGAGATGGGCGAAGAGCGCGCCGAACCGGACGTCCTCCTCGATCAGTCCGGCGGCCATGAGGAGCAGTCTGTCGGGGGCGTCGAGCCGGTGCGGCGACGGGGGTTGTCCGAGTTCCGGGGAGAGGGCGTCGGAGCGTGCCGCGGCGCGGTACTCGTCGAGCCAGGGCGGGTTCGCCAGGGGATCGGACGCGGTGTGCGGCGCCTCCGCGAGCCGGTGCAGTATCCGGTCGAGCAGATCACGGCCGGTGAGATCGGCCGTCGCAGTGATGGTCGGCATGTCAGTTCCCGCCGTCATGGCCGTCGTGGTCGAAGCGGTCGTGGTCGAAGCGGTCGTGGTCGAAGCCGTCGTGGTCGAAGCCGTCGTAGTGGAAGGCGTCGTAGTGGAAGGCGTCGTAGTGGAAGGCGATGATCCGGCCCAGGGCCGGGACCCAGCCCGGATCCTGGTCCAGGCCGCTGGACCGGGCGGTGAGGTCGATCTGGTGCAGGCCGAGGATCACGTCGACGTGGGTCCGGCCGATCAGGAGGGTCCCCGGTCGCGCGAACACCTCCGGGGTGAGCCGGTGCCGGGCCAGGAGGTCCCGCAGCCGGCCGGTGACCCCGTCGAGCCGCACCGGCGTGGGGGTGAGCGGGTCACGGCCGTCGAGTTCGGCCAGGATCCGCCAGATCGGGTCCCGGTCTCCGGATCCGGGCCCGGTGGCGGACGCGTCGGGAAGCAGCCAGGCGCCCAGTGCCTCCAAGGTCGCCCAGCCTGAGACGGGCGCGGGGGCGTCGTCGGTGCGTGGCAGGTCCAGCCAGGTCATGAGGTTGACCGCGTAGAAGAGGGTGGCGAAGCGGGTCTCGACGAGCTCCCCGACTGCCGAGCTCTCCACCCTGGCTCGGGATTCCGCGAGTTGTCGGGCGGGAGTCGGGTTTCCCGTCGCATCGGGTGGGTGGGGAGTACCGGCCGGGTCCGGACGGCGTACGGCAGCGGCCGGGGGCCGGGGGTTCGGTGGATGGGAGCTCGGTGGCCGGTGGTCGGACGCGGTGTACCCGAAGTCGACCGGTTCGTCCGCCCGTTGGGGGGCGCCGGGGCTCGTCGAGCCGGCTCCGGCCCGGCGGGGCGTGGCGTGCGCGTACGGCCCGGCGGGGTTCCGGGCAGCCGGATCCGCGGGCCGCAGTCGGGCGTCGATATCCCTGGCGAGGCGGTCGTCGCGGGCGGCCCACGGCGTGGCCGCGAGCGTCAGCCCGAGGGCCAGCAGCGCCTGCCCGGCCGGCCGGAGTCCGGTGCCGAACTGTGGCAGGAAGGGCGCAGGGATGAGGGTCCGATCCTGCGCGGGACCGGACAGCCGAACCGGTGTGGGACCGGACAGCCGATCCGGTGCAGGGGCGGAGAGCCGATGCGGCGCAGGGTCGGGCAGGTCGTCCGGCGAAGGGGCGGGCAACCTGTCCGGTACGGGGTGGAGCTGCCGGTCCGGTACGGGGCCGCGCAGCCGGTCCGATGCGCTCGCGGTCCCGTCCGAGGCCGCCCCGGCCCCGGTCGCACCTCCCCCCACCCCGCCCCCGGCCGCCTCCGCCGCAGCCCCGACTGGTGCTCCTGCAGCCCCGGTTCGCGCCCGCGGCGTGTGAAATGCCGTCAGGATCGCGTCGATCACAGCCTGCGCCTGGGCGTCCGACAACAGGTCTATCGCGCGTACGGCGTCCCCCGCCGCGTCCGGGAAACCCGGGGAACGCCGTGCCAGTTGGGCCAGTGCCGCGGGTACCCAGGCCGGCCGATCCAGCCAGAGCCGGGCCAGTGTCGTGCCGGTGCCGGCCGAACGCACTCCCCTGCGGACCTCCGCCGGCCAGTACCAGCGGTCCGCGGCGCGGCCCGTGACCAGATCGGCCGTCAGGCAGGTCATGGCCTCGACCTCGTCGCTGAACATCACAGCCGTGCAGTCCGGCGGCGTCGGGCCCAGCGCGGGCCGGGCTGCGCTCCTGCGCAGGGCCGCGACCCGGTCCCGTACCGCGCGGGGCTGTGCGGCGGGCACGCTCAGCCGGCGGATCACCAGCACGGACCGGTCCGGCACGGGCGGGGCGAGACCGAGCGCGCGGACGGCGGCGTACGCGTCGGGCGGGCCGTGCCGGGGCCGGTGCAGGCGCATCCTGGCGATGCGTACGGCGTCGCTCACGTGGCGGTGCCCTTCGGCGTGTCCCCGGCCTCGGAGGCCTTGGTGTCGGAGGCCTCGGTGTCGGAGGCCTTGGTGACCGTCCCGCCGCCGTAGCTCTGCTGCCAGGGCAGGTTGGTCATGAACACCACGTAGGTGGGGATGGTCTCGGAGGCTTCGAGGTTCTCCCGGACCCAGTAGTACGTCAGGTGGGCTCCCCGCTCGTCGGAGTTGAAGGAGGTGAGTTCCGGCGGGAGTTGCCAGGACTGGCGGAGCGCGAAGTCGGCCACCGACCAGTCGACGACACCGCCGTAGTTCGCCGCACCGCCGAAGAAGGTCCACGGGTCGAACAGGGACCCGGTGAACGCGGCTGCCGACTTCCTGGCCGCCGTGGCGGCCGAGGCGGCGTCCTTGCTCGCGGTGAGGGACCCGTTCTGGAAGGCGGCGGGCAGGAATCCGACCGGAGGCAGCAGCCCGAAGTTCTCCGTGGCCGTCGCGTAGCGGGCGAGTCCGCCGGCGGAGATCAGGTCGATCTGATCCTGGAATTGCAGGAACCGCGCCTGGCCGTCGGCGTCGCGTCGGTCGGCGACCGTTGCCGACCAGCCCGAGGTGACCGGATCGGGGGTGGTGATCCGGCGCCGGGCCGACCAGTTGTCGAGGTCGACCACCTTCTGGCCGTCCCAGCGGAAGACCGCAAGGGGCAGGTCCAGGTCGGTGAGGTCCGCCGGGTCGAGACGGTCGAGTCCCGAGTACGCGCGGTCGAAGGTGAAGGGGAAGATGGGCAGGTCGACCAGTTGCTCGGCTCCGTAGCACCAATGGGCCGTCAGATTGCGCAGGTTGCCCTCGGTGGCGTCGACTCCGAAGACCGTGGTGAGGGTGGGCAGGGCGATCGCCCGGATCTCCACCCCTTCCGTGGTCCAGCGGGCCGCGCACCCCGGTGACAGGGTGCTGTCCGGCGATGCGGCCAGCGACACCTGTCCCTGCCGCTGCTGGGCCGGACGGGCCGTGAGCAGGTACGCGCCCGCGGCGACGCCGGTGTCCGTGCCGCCGGTCGAGCAGCGCGAGAAGACCGCGGTGCCGGCGGTGGTGGTGGCCGAGAGGGCCAGCGGCAGCGTGATCGTTCGCGCCGCCACGACCGGCTGCCCGGACGGGTTGACACCGGTGCCCGAGGCCACCGTGAGGGTGGTGGCACCCGAGGTCACCCAGAGTCCCTGGACGACCCCGGCACCGGCCGCCCGGCCGATACGGGCGTCCCGGGTGAGCAGGCTGGCCTGGCCGGTGGCCAGGTCCTCGGCGGCGAGCAGCCGCCCGTTGACGTAGTTCGGCAGCAGCGCGCCGCCGGTGAAGTCCGTCCCGATCGTCTGGCTGCTCATCGCTTCTGGCTCCGCCCGCTGGTCGTCCTCGGCGCGACGGTCCTCGGCGCGGCGGCCTTCGCCCGGGTGGTCCTGCTGCGGGCGGGCGAAGGCTCCTCGTCGTCGGGTGCCGGGACGCGGTGGAAGACCACGATGCTCGCCTCGTCCCGGTTCCAGCCGGTGAAGTCGACGGCTGCGCTGTCGATCCAGCTCGCCAGCGCGGTACTGCCGGAGGCGGGGCCGGCGAGGGTGAAGTCCTCGGCGGGGAAGACGAAGCGCACGTAGGCCGGGAACGGGCTGTTGCCGGCCGGGGCGCTCGTCGTCACGTGCCAGACGTTGCCGTTCCGTGGGTCCCGGGTCGGGCCGGTGACCGTCAGGGGGTCGCCGGTGGTCTCGTCGTACGCCCGGACCTGTGGGGTCTGGACAAGCATGTCGTGCCGGGTGCCCCGGGGGTCGGGGTGGAACCACAGCTCGAAGTCCAGCTGGTCCGCCGTCGCGCCGGTGCCGGTGACGGTCACGAAGGGAGCGGAGGTGAGGGGGGTGGCGGCCGGCGGGGTGGCCTCGGCCGCTGCGGTCGGCGGGTCCTGCGGAGTCTGCGCGGTCTGCTCGTTCCGCGCTTCTTCGGGCAGCAGGGTGCTCGTCGTCCCGTTCGCCGTCGCGTAGGCCAGGACCGCTCCCCCGCTCGCGGCCGTGTTGAGGAAGCGGACGCCCTGCTGGTCGCGCCATTGGTCCAGCGTCCAGACGCCCCCGATGACCACCGCGTCGGACTCGAACCGCGCGCTCAGTTGCTGACCGGCGGTGGGCTTGAACCCGGGCGGTGGGGTAAGCGTCCATACGTTCGCATAGGTCGGGGATTCCGACCCGCCTGACGGCTTACCGGTCGCCGTGAACGCGTAGGTGGCGCCGGTCTCCGTGGTGACCTGGATCGGACCGTGCAGGGTGACGGCGTAGTCCACCGGATGGAACCAGGCGTCGAGGGTGAAGGCACTGGCCGTGGGCGGGGAGGGGACCAGCGTCACCAGCTCGACCGGTTCTCTGTCGATCCGCCCCGGCGGGGGCAGTTCCTGGATCAGCTGGGTGTTCACGAGGCTGGGCCGGCCGGCGACTTCGACATGCATGTTGTAGATGGAGTTGACGTCTGTGCTGAGCCCGTACATCTGGAGGGCGCCGAGGAGGATCGCCGGGTCCGAGGACTGCGACGGGGTGATCAGGTCCGGTTCGAGCCGGGGCCTGACCTCGCTGACCCAGATGGCGAAAATCTCGTCCCAGATCAGCGCCGCCCGCCATCTGGCGATCTCGTAGGCCACCAGCGGCGTGCCGAACTCGTCTATGTCACCGGGGCCGTTCGGCGCGACGTCGGCCAGGGCACGGACCGCGGCGAGCAGCGCGTCCTCGTCCAGGAAATTCCCCTGCGGCTGCTCGATGACCGCGACCGAGGCGAGGAGCCGTCCCAGCCGTCGGTCGCTGTCCCAGCGCGGCATCTCCGGGGGGTCCCAGCGCAGTTCGACGGTCCAGGAGTCGCGGACGCGGGACGCCACCTGGGTCTGGTCTCCGGTGCCGCACGGCCGGCCGGGCAGCGGCACCAGGCCGTCCAGGCACTCGGCATAGCTCGCGACGACATAGATCGTCGCGGCCCCGGAGCCCTCGGTGTGCTCCTCGACGATGCCCGGATGTGCCTGCTCCTGGGCCGTCAGCCAGTCCTGGAGCCGGAGGCACTGGGACTCGGGGACGGTGAACTCCCGCCCCCACTGGTCGATGCCCGATCCGCGGCCGACGGTGATGACGTAGTCCCCGCCGCCGTCGGGGGCCAGGTCGACGGACACCTGCAGGCCGTAACTGGTGCCGTACCCGTGCAGCAGGCGCCGGTGCCGGTAGGTCTTCTCCTGGTGGTACAGCTGTTCCTGGAGGAACTCGTCGAGGCCGAGCACCATCCCGTACGAATAGTTGACCCGCTGGTCGGGGCAGAGCGTTCCCATGGACAGGGAGACGCAGGGCCCGGTGGTGGGCTCCGTGGTGGTCATCGCGGACTTCTCCTGATCTCAAGATGGCTCGTGCGGCGTCTACAGGGCGTGCAGGGCACCGATCCGGTCCCGGTCGCCGACGACGCGGTCGGTGATGTCGAAGGGGTGGGCGTAGCCGAGATAGCCGGCGGCGAGGACGCCGCTGCCGGTCACGATCGGTGCGAACGCCGGGCCGGCCACGACCTGGGTGTCGATGCCGAGCCGGGCCCGGCCGATCACGAACAGGTCCTGGAAGCGGCTGACCTCGAACGCGGTGTGGCCCGGTTTCGCCGCGGCCACGATCCGGGACACCATGGCGGCGGCGTCCGCCGACAGGTCACCGGGCACCAGCACGTCGAAGCGGTGGGCGAGGCGGCGTACCCGGGTCCGCGGGTCGTCGTCGGCGGTACCCGGTGCCGGGGCGGCGGCGTCCCGGGTCAGGAACCGCTCCACGACCCGGACCCCCGACGTGGCCGCCGCCCCGCCGCACTCCCCCACTGGGTCGAAGACCCGCTCGTCCACGACCGGGTCGAGGAACACCCGCAGCATCGCGACGAGACCGGGAACCGTGCCCCGGCGGCGGTAGAACGTGTCGACGTGCCGGATCAGGAAGCGTCGCCGTTCGGTGTCCCAGAGCGGGTCGAGGGCGAGTCCGAACCAGGCCGCGAGCCATGGCAGATCGGCGGTCGGTGCGGTGCGCGCGTCGAGCAGCAGGTGGGTGTGCTCGATGCGTTCCTCGATCGCGGTGTAGAGGCCTTCGGGGTTGGCGAGGAACCGCTCCAGGAAGCGGTCGGGGCCCTGGGTGGCCGTGTAGACCTCGGGCAGGTAGTGCTCGGGGTAGGAGAACCGCGGGTACCAGGCGCGCAGCGAGCGCAGCAGCGGCGAGGAGCGGCCGGTGCCGGTGAGGGTGATCTCCAGTTGGACGTAGCGGCCGGTGATGCCCTGGAACAGGAGTTCCCAGGTGCCGGTGGCGTCGGGCAGGGTGCCGTCGGACTGCCGCCGGTCGGCCCAGACGTCGGTCCAGGGCAGTTCCGGGCCGCCGGAGCGCAGGTAGGGCACCGGCTGGTCGAGCCAGGGCCGCAGGGACAGCAGGGCGGGGTCGTCGTCGGCGCGCGCCCTGATGGTCACGCCGGTGCCGGTCGGCACCTGGGCGTCCAGGAAGAGCCGGTGCCACACGCATCCCGGCAGCCTGCTGTCGAAGGTGTCTCCTGGTACCGTCCCGGCGGGGTCGAGAGCGGTCACGAGGGTCGCCGTGGTGGCGAACCGGCACTCGTTGAACACCTCCAGGGAGATCCAGCGTTCCCCGAAGTCGTACCAGGCGCCCGCTCCGGAACGGACCAGCGCCCGCCCCGCCCACCGGCGCATCGGCAGGAAGTCGTCGTGCGCCCGCACCGCGCCGGTGTCGGGGTCCAGGTCGAAGGCGATCACCTGGGCGCCCTCGGCGTCGGCGACGTACAGGACGGGTGGTGGCAGCGGGCCGGTCGCGGGCGGCCCCGCCAGGTAGCAGAAGTCGTGGCCGAGCAGCGAGTACAGGGTCGGGGTGTTCGTCGGGTCGCGGGGGTCGATCACCTCGACGACGTCCTGGAGCGGCGTCGTCCAGCGCAGTTGTCCGCCGTCGAAGCGGTACAGCGTGGAGTGGCCGCTGCCGGGGCCGGCGTCCAGGACCAGCACGCTGCCGTCGGGCCCGGGTTCGATGGCGACGGCGTGCAGGGGGTTGCCCGCCGCGTCGGCCAGCGGCCAGGGCTCGGGTACGGCGGGACTGGTCGGCGTCGGTGCCGGGGTGCCGTCGGCGGGCCCGAACTGCGCTGTGGGGATGCCCTGTTGGGGTTGTCGGCCGCGGAGCCGGAAGTGCTCGTCGAGTCGCCAGTACGCGGAGTGCGTGGCGTCGAGGACGAGCACGCCGCCGTCGGCGGTGTCGGCGAGGTCCCAGGGGTCGAAGGCGTCGCCGTCCGGCCACGGCAGCCGCAGCGGTGCGCCGCCGCCGCGCAGGTCGAACACGAGCAGCCCGGCCTCGCACGGTGTCTGCCGGCCGCGGTAGCCGACGAGGAGGTACTGGTGGGTGGTGACTGCGAGCCCCTGGAGCAGGATGTCCACCGGCGGGCAGGCTCCCGTGTGCGTGAACGTGCCCGGTTCGGCGGTCCGGCAGGCGCAGTTGTCCGCCAGGTCGTCGACGGTCCACCAGGTGGACGCCGCCCGGGCGGACGCGGCACGGCCGCGGACGGTGCGCCGGTCGGCGTCGATCCAGTACCAGTTGCCGTAGGCGTCGCGGCCGGAGCCGCGGCGGACGTCGGGGGTGAGGGGCGGGGTGCGGCCCGCCCGGCGGAACAGCGGTGTGTCCCGGCGCAGCCGGAGCACGCCGAGGTCCGGGTCGTACTCCCAGGCGGTGCCGTCGGTGGCGGGTGCGGTGTCGGACCACGCGTCGGAGAGGGTGCGTCCCGAGGCCGCGTCGGTGCAACGGCCCCAGTCGTCCATCCCGTTGACGACGTGGTACTGGGAACCCTGTACATCCATCGTTCACAGCTCCTTGGCGTGGTGGTCCCGGGTGCGGCGGTCGCCGGTCAGCAGGTGTCGGGAACGACCGGGACCGGTACCTGGGTCGGCGGTGCGGGCTGGCTGCCGCCGGTCAGGACGGCCGGGTCGGGCGCGGCCCCGGAGACGACGGTCACGGTCGCCGCAGGCAGGCGCAGGCCGCTGATCGGCACCGCGTCCACCGGAGAGACGATGCTGCCGTCCGCGGCGGTCATGGCGATCAGGACGGAGTCGACGTAGCGCACCCCCGGGACGCGGGTGGCGATCGCCTCGATGTCCTGCGGCCGGACGTCGACGCCCAGAGGCCAGCCGGTGCCGGTCGCCGTGGGTGTGATCAGGCCGCCGTCGTCGGCCGCCGTGGCCGGAAGGCCGCCGGTCAGCGGGGAGAGGTAGGTCTCCACGGCCCGGGTGACGGCCTGTTCGACGATCGACGGCACCTGGCCGGGCAGTGCGACGATCCCGACGGAGACCCGGATCGGCTGGTACTCCGGTCCGCGTACGTGCAGTTCGGTGGTGATCAGCCGGCGCGGGTCCAGCCACCCGCAGACGGCACCCAGGAACTGGCGGTCCGGCAGCGGGGCCGTCGGGTGCAGCGGATCGGAGCGGGGGACGACCAGGACGGTCACCATGCCGGCCCAGTCCTGCGGTTCGCCGGGCCGGTCGGGGTTGAACAGGGGCAGCACCTCGACACGGCCGAGGTCGACGCCCGGGGTGCGCCGGGTGAGGTCGCGGAAGTCGTCGGCGGTGACGAGCCGGTCGCGGTGGCGCAGCCAGCGGGTCACGGCGCTCTCGCCGTCGGCGGTGGACTCCCCGTCGCCCGCGCCCCACGTGGGCACCGGGTTGGTGAGGCCGAAGCCGCCGGGCAGCGCGGCGCTGCGGTTGATCCCGCCGATCGCGACCTGTCCCTGGAGTCCGCCGCCGGAGGAGTACGCGGCCCGGATCGCGGCCCCGCGCGCGGGGCGCCGCCCGGTCAGGCCGTTGCCGAACAGGAGCTTGCCGGTGGCGCGTTCGAGGGTGAAGACGGTGTCGTCGGGGCCCGCGGCGTAGATGTCGTCGATCTCGGACCAGACGTGCCAGGTGTCGTCGGTGTCCTGAACCTCGACGGTGAGTCCGCCCGGCGCGTCGTCGCCGAGGACCGGGGTCCGGGCCAGGGTGAAGGTCTGGAACGGGGTGCCCGTGCCGGTTCCGACGCGCTCGGCCGGGACCGTCACGGACTGCACCGCGCGGGTGGCGTTGACCCCGGCCCAGGTGATCCGGCCGGTGGGGCCGCCGGTCGCGGCCGACAGTGAGGCCAGAGTCGTCGTGGAAGTCGTGGCGGACGAGTCCGTGACCGAACTCCCGCAACCACAGCCGCAGCCCGATCCCGAACCCGCATCCGATCCCGTGCCGGTGCCCGTGCCCGTGCCGGTGCCGGTGCCGGTGCCGGTGCCGGTGCCGGCCGCCGTGGGCTCGTACCGCAGTCGGATCCAGGTGACCAGGCGGGCGGCGACCGCCGCGTCGTCGACGCGGGGCGGGAAGTCGCCGGTGCCCTCCTCCTCGGGGTCGAAGTTCCACAGCAGCAGTTGTTCGTACGGCGGCAGCGTGACCTGGACCAGGCCGGGCCGTTCGAGGACGGGCTCGGCGTAGGTCACCGGCAGCCGGGTGTAGCGGGCCGGGCCGACTCCGAAGCCGGGGCCGGACAGGCCGGACGGATCGGGTTCCGGTGCGGCGATCTCGAACACCAGCCCGGGGTCGGCGGTCCGGGTGCCGGTCTGCTGCGGTGGCAGCACCTGTCCGGCGACCCGGGTCGCCGGGTAGACGCCGATCGACAGGCTCTGGCCGGCGATCGCCCGCCGTACCGCGTCGAGGTCGGCGTTCTTCGGTGCGAGCAGCGCGACCCAGAGCGAGCGGTCGACGGTGCCGTTCACCGGGTCGCCGAGGTCGACCACCGGGTCCGGCCTGCCGGTGGCCGGCGGGTCGAGCGCCACCGGCTTGTAGAAGGTGAGGACGTCGGTGTCGGTCTCCAGGAACGTCTGGTAGATGAGCTGGTAGCGGCTGCGGGTCGCGGCGTCCAGGGCGGTCTGCGGCTGCTTGTAGTACAGCGCCGATGTCACGGGCAGTACGGCCAGCGGGATGCTCGTGGTGAACGGGACCTGCCCGGCTCGCAGTTCGGTGCCCGCGGGCAGCGGCAGCGGTGGGGCGAGCGGCCCCTTGTCGTTGCCGACCGTGACCAGGCCGGTGCCGGGGCTCGGCGACTGGAGGGCGATGCCCAGCATGCTGAGGAACTTGAGCCGGTTGGCCTCGGGGATGCGGTTGCTGCGGTAGAGCAGGTTCTCGGTGAGGAACGCGAACAGTTCGAGGAGGGTGACACCGGGGTCGGACTCGTTGAGGTTGGACCACTCCGGCGTGTGCACCGGGACGCGGGCCAGCGCCTCCTGGACGAGCTGGTCGAAGGAACGGTCGTCGAGGACCGGAATCGGCAGGGTCACGGCTGGTCCTGGCCTTCCGCGCCGAGGGTCATGCGCAGTCGTTCGCGGTCCCCGGTGGCGATCAGGGTGTAGACGAGGGTGAGGTCCACGTCGCGCGGGTCGGCGGCGTTGACGTCGGCGGTGACGTCCTCCAGCCGGATGCGCGGCTCCCAGCGGGTCACGGCACGCTGGACGTCCTCGACGATCAGCCGGAGCGTGGCCACCGTGTTCGGTTCGAACAGGTACCGGTCGAGGCCGCAGCCGAAGGCCGGGCGTTCGACCCGTTCCCCTGGGCGGGTGCGCAGGATCGTGACGACGGACTCGCGGACGTTGGTCTCGCCCACGGACCGGACGATGCCGCCGTCGGGGCCGACGCGGGGCGGGAACGAGATGCCCTGTCCGTAGAGCGCTGCCGGCGTTGTCATGGTGTCGGTCCTTTCGGGAGGCCCGTTGGGAGGAGGCCAGTCGGGAGAGGGCCGGTGCGCAGGCCGATGGGAGGCGGCAGCGGACCGGCGAAGACGAAGGGGTGGCTGGGTGCGCCGAGCACCGGCGGGCAGGGGTCGCGGGCGAGGACGGTACGGATGACGTGGGCGGTGGGGTCGCGGACGAACGGGTCGCCGTCGGACACCGGGACGAACCCGTAGAAGAGGGAGCGTGTCGACCGGCCGCCGGCCGCCATGCCGAGGGTGGCCGCGGCGGATCCGGGTGGTGCGAAGGCGGCGACCGGGGTGGCGTGCAGCGGCAGTTGCCGCTCGCCGGGCAGCAGCGCGTCGTCGGGTCCGGCCGCGGCGGCCGGGCGGATGACGAAGAACGGCCGTTCGCCGAGCGCGGGTCGTACGGCGTGGTCGGGGATCCCCGGCCGGCGGCAGACGAGGCTCGCCGCGACGAGGTAGTAGCGGTGGGCCGTCGGCCAGTACAGCGGGTACGTGCCGTCGGGGGCCGGGGTGGGCGGGAGGCCGGCCAGGTCCGTGGGGGTCCGGCCGCCGGTGCCGCCGGTCGTCGCCAGGAACACGTCGAGGAAGTCGTCGGTGTCCAGTTCGGCGATCAGCGGGCGCAGGAAGGCCGGGCCGGCGGTGCCGACGGTGTCCGTGGTCCACAGCGGTGCGGGGGCGGTCCACTGGAGCCGCTCGGGTCCGGCGCTCACTGGGTGTTCCCGGCGCCGCCGGCGTAGATCTTGCCCACCACGTTGTTGGCGATGAGCGTGTCGCACTTGAACGCTCCGTCGTGGGACCACATCGCCGGGCTCGACTTGGCCGAACCCGCGTCGATCTGGAGGGCCTGGGCCTTGATGGAGAGCGTGCCCGCGGAAGTGAGGGTGATCCCGGCCGGTGCCAGCTCCAGCGAGTTGCCGCCGGAGTCGGCGAGCCGGATCGTGCTGCCGCCGTCCTCCAGGGTCAGCTGCTGGCCGCCCGGGGTGCGCAGGGAGAGGGTGACGGCACCGTCGGTGTCGTCGAGGGTGATGCGGATCCCGGTCCGGGAGACGATCGACCTGAGGTTGTTGCCGTCGTCCATGGACTCCGGCGGCTCGTCCTGTCCGTTCCACAACGCGCCCATCACATAGGGCCAGTTGGGGTCGCCGCCGCCGAAGCCGACCAGGACCTCGTCGCCGGTCTCCGGTACGAACCAGGTGCCCCGGCCGCCGCCGGCCATCGTGGTCGCCAGGCGGGCCCAGACGGCGTACTCGTCGCCGCCGGGGTCGGGCGACCAGGGCAGCCGCACCTTGACCCGGCCCTGCCGTTCGGGGTCCTGGTTGTCGCAGACCACCGCGGGATACATCCCGAAGTACTGTGCGCGCGGCGTGGTCATCGGGCACTCTCCAGTCCGGGCCGCTCGACGTCGAACTCGGTGCGGTAGCCCTGGGCGAGGTCGTAGCTGTGCCGGACCCGGCAGACGTAGTAGTCGCCGTCGAAGACGGTGCCGAGGCCGGTGAGGCGGACCCGGATGCCGACGCGCAGGGCGGGGTTGCCCGCGGTGAGGCCGGTCCCGGACACGAACCGGCGGGCCCGCTCCAGATAGGCGGCCCTCGCCTGGGCCCGCGCGTCGTCGCCGTCGAGCGGCACGGACCGGACGATCCGTTCGCTGCGTTCGGCGAACGCGGCCGCCAGGACCGACGATCCGCCACGCTGGCCGGGTGCCAGCTCGGCGGCCAGGACGCCGTCGTCCGCGGTCTCCAGGACGGCCGCCTTGTCGGCGACCGACCAGCCGGTCACCGCGATCTCCGTGACCTGGTGCGCCAGGTCCGCGCGGACGGAGAACGACAGCAGGTCGCCGCCGTAGTCCAGGCTCAGCGTGTCCCCGGTCCGGTCGGGTCGGCGTCGGATGCGCAGGGTGCCGCCGTCGAGCTGGACCTCGCCGTCGTCGCTGCGGGCGAGGCCGCGCAGGAACGCCAGGTCGCTCTGGTTGAGCTGGGCGGTCACCTTACGGACCGGGCCGTCGAGGTCCACGTCCGCGGTCAGGCCGTGGTCGCGGGCGAGCCGGCCGGCGATGTCGGCGGTGGTGGCCTCGTCGAAGGTGCGGGTGCGCCGGGTGAGCCGGAGGTCCTGGAGCCGGTCCTCGGCGAACACCAGCGCCCGCACCGGGCGGTCGGCGGGGTAGTCGGCCTGGAGGGCGCTGACCTTTCCGTCGAAGACCGGGCTGTCCGTGCCGTCGGTCGAGAAGGACACCCGCAGCGGGGTACCGAGGTCGATCGGGTCGCCGCCGAGGTACCGGTAGCCGGGCACCGCGTCGCGGGCTCCCCAGTTGCTGAAAGTGGCCTCGCACCAGGACAGGCCTGCGGTGGTCTCCTCGACCGTCAGCGCCATCAGGTCGCCGGCCGCGCCGGGGTCGACCGTTCCGTTCAGGGCGATGGCCGGGGTGGACAGGTAGGCCGCGAGCAGCGGGCTCATGGCTCAGTCCGCCAGCAGCCGCAGTTCGCGGGCGCGGGTCTCGCGCTCCCAGCGCCGCAGATGCTCGCCCAGGTCAGTGACGGGCCGGCGCGTCGGGTCTCCGTCCGCGGCGGTGTCCGCGTCCGGTCCCGCCGGGGTGTCCGGTTCGAGGATCTCCAGCTCGTTGATGTCGATGCGCACGGGTGGTCCGGTCCTTCCGGGTCACGAGAGACGGGCACTGGGGTCGAGGACGGTGCCCGGGGGCAGCAGCCTCGGGTTGTCGATGCCGTTGGCGGCGGCGATGGTCTTCCACGAGACGCCGGCGCCCGAGCGTGCCGCGATCGACTGCACGGTGTCCCCGGACTGGCTGAGCGTCAGCGGTGTGGTGCCGACCGGAGCGGTGGCGGGGGCGGCGGCCGCCCCGGCTCCGGCGCCGAAGCTCACGGGCGGGGCGGGCGGCGGCGGAGCCGCGCTCTGGTCGGGCGGCTGCACGCCGGTGAGCGTCATCTCCACGGTGGCCCGCAGCGGGATGCCGGTGTCGGAGAAGAAGTCGATGGTCTGGCCGAGGCTCTGCACGACGCCGTCGAAGAGGAACGAGCCCCAGGCGAACCGCATGCCGCGCCGTGCCGGGGTGCCGGGACGGGAGGTGTCCGGCTCGGTGAACCGGACGATCTTCCCGGTCCTGGCCTGGACCGAGGTGTTCTCGGCGGTGGTGTCGAAGACGAGTTCGACACTCAGCGTGGTCGACTGTCCGGTCTGCTGGGACGCGAACTTGCTCAGGGCACCCGACTTGGTGGCCGCGTCGGCGCCGACGACGCCCGTCGGGCTGTAGGTGAGCCGCAGGCTCTTCGGGTCGAAGTCGACGACGAAGTGAACGCCCGGGTCGACCTTCTGGTGCTTGACCAGGTCCCACTCGGTGATGGTCGCCGTGCCCATCAGAGGGACCCCCCGCCCAGTGAGGCCGTGGCCGGGGTGCCGGGTGCGGCGGACGGCGTGGGGTCGTCGGGCAGGGCGATGTCGAGGTGCTCGTAGACGAGCCCGAGTTCCTCGACGGCGATCAGCCCGTCGCGGGCGTGCAGGGCCGGTGCGCGCATGCGTACCGGCAGGCAGTGGGTCAGGGTGAACCGGAGCGCGGGAGTGCCGTCGGCCGCGCGCAGGGTGATCTTGCCGAGCGCCGTACGGACGGTGCCGGGGCGGGTCCCCAGGGTGAACCAGCGCCAGAGCTGGAGGTTGTCGGTCATGCCGCGCCGCAGGGTGAGCTGTCCGTGGGTGACGGGGCCGACGAGGTGGACCTGGCCGTCGTTCATGCCGCCGACCTCGACGGTCCTCGGCTGCATCGTCATCTCCAGACCCTCGCACTCGGCGAAGGCCGCGTCGCACAGCGGACCGGTGAAACCGGGCGTGGCCACGTCCAGGTCGAGGGTCACGTCGAACCGGAAAGCGGTGAAGAGCGGATCGTTGGCTGCCATCGTCAGCCCTCCCGTACGTCGAGCAGGCCCTCGCCGGAGCGGACCAGGCTGACGGTGATGAACTCGACCGGACTGCTCGGGGCGACCTGGAGGGTGATGATCACGGTGCCGTCGTCGCCCTCGGCGGTGGTCACCCGGTGGTCCACGAACGCGCCCTGGGCGGCCAGCGCGGCGAGGACCCGTTCGAACCGCGCCCGCACCAGCTGCCGGAACCGGTCGTTGTCGGTCTCGAAGGTGTAGCGGGCGCCCTCTGCCAGCGCGGTCCTGCGCAGCAGGATCAGCAGCCGCCGTAAGGAGAGCTGGAGCAGCGCCGGATCGGCCGACAGGGTGTGCGCGCTGAGCGCGGTGATGGTGCCGGGCCGTTGGCGCAGCAGGTTGGCGTGCGCGTCGAACAGCTGGGCGGTCTCGGTGCCGGTCAGCGCCGGGACGAGCTGTACGGGGCCGCGCAGCGGCAGGTTCGCCGGGGCGATCCAGGCACCGCGGGCCAGTTCACGGGCGGCGATGGTGCCGGCCACCGTCCCGTCGGGCGGCACGGTGCGCAGCGGGGCGGTGGAGCGCGGGTCGTTCTCCAGGACCCGCAGCCACGGGTGCCAGTAGGCGGCGTAGCTCAGCGGCGACGTACCGGAGGTGCCGGCGTCGGACAACGGCCCGCGGGTGGTGAGTCGTTGCTGCCAGCCGAGCACCTGTCCGGCGTCGTAGTGCGCCGGGACGCCGAGCAGCGCCACCAGGTCGCCGCGGGCCGCGCACATCGTCACCAGCGCGCTCTGTACGTCGAGCAGCGCGGCCTCGTCGTAGGCGGCCGGGTCGTCGAGGACGGGCGGGCCGGGGGCCTGGTCCGGACCCGCGGGCGCCGGGGACCAGCCGAGGTGGGTGGCGTCGGGTACGGCCACCAGGGCGACCTCGTCGACGCCCAGCAGGGCGTGGATCCCGGTGGGCCGGCCGGTGGGGCGGGC
Source organism: Streptomyces sp. NPDC047061 (assembly GCF_040643955.1). Taxonomy (NCBI): domain Bacteria; kingdom Bacillati; phylum Actinomycetota; class Actinomycetes; order Kitasatosporales; family Streptomycetaceae; genus Streptomyces; species Streptomyces sp. NPDC047061. The sequence goes on along the minus strand of NZ_JBEYVI010000027.1, from coordinate 46,893 downwards.
CGGCCCGGTCAGTCGGGCCGCGTCCTCGGTCAGGGTGTACACGGTCGCCGTCGCCAGCGCCGGGTCGGTGAAGGACCCTACGGGGAAGGTGCCGAGGTCGTCGGAGCCGGTGACGTCGGGGTCGGCGGCGTCGGTGACGGCGCCGGGCGGGCTCATGCCGACGGGCACCACCAGACCGGTCGCCGCGGCCGACAGGGAGTCGGCGTCCGTGCGCAGCACCGTCGACCGGCTCCCGTCGGGTGCCTGGTCGTCGGCGGGTTGCAGGACGTCCGTCCACACCGGCCGGACCGTCGGGACCGGGCGGACCGCCGCCGGACCGGCCGTGGACACGGCCGCGTTGAAGGCGAGGTCCGTCTGCCGGTCGAGCAACCGCGCACCGTCGGACCCGAGTTGCCTGACAAGCAGGTCCATCCGCAGCAACTCGGCTGACACGACCGGGAGTTCGGCGGGGAACCCGGCCAGCGCGCCCGGGTCGGGGCGGTCCTCGGCCTCCGTGTCCGGCGCGGCGGTGTACGGCATCTCGGTGTCCATGGCGACCGCGGCGGTGCCGGGCAGTCGGCCCCGCACCCGGGTGTACAGGGCGGGGTGGCCGGGGCCGAAGCTGAACCGCAGCAGGTCGCCCGGCTGCGCCGGGACCGGGGCGTCGGTGGCGGGCAGGTACTGTCCGGGGGCTGTCGCGGTGGACCGCCGGTAGCTGCCCGCGAGGGCGAGCGGCCGGGGCAGCAGCTGGGTGGCGAGCTGGATGCCCGCGGACCAGGCGCCCGGCCAGGCCGCCTCCACGACGGCCCCGGTCACGGTGCCGTCCGGCTGCCAGATCCGCAGCCCGGGCACCGTCCAGCGGGCCGGTCGGGCGCCGGGACCGGCCACCCGCACCACGTGGCAGCGCCGCCCGCCGTTGTCGAAGAACGCCCTGACCGCCCCGGCCAGGCGCGCGTACACCGGCACGCCGGCGTCGGTGGCCAGCACCAGTTCGCCCCCGAAGACGGCGGTGAACTGGTTGACGTCCTCGACCGCGACCGGCAGGTCGAGCGGGCCGAGCGGGGCGAATCCCACGAAGGCCGCGACGTCCAGCCGTAACGGCAGGTCGGCCGCGGGCGGTGCGGCGGCGACGTCGACGCCGGGCAGGCGTCCCGAGAACGTGAGGGTCGAGGCGGCCATGGGGGCTACTCCACGCTCATGTCTTCGACGGACAGGACGAGTTCCTCGATCGCCACCTCGGAGCCCGCCTTGGCGTTGAGCGACGGCGCGGTGTAGCGCAGCGGCCGTGCGTTCAGCAGGGTCCAGGTCATCACGGGGCCGTTGTGCGCCTCGTCCTGCAAGGACACGTGCACGGTGCGCAGCGCGGACTGGTCGCCGGAACGGATCGCGTCCACCCACTGGAACAGGTCCAGCGCGCCGATCAGCCCGCGTTTGAAGGTCACGTCGCCGACCTTGTAGACGCCGTTCACCTTGATCGGATGGTTGACCGGCGAGTTCCCGGCGCGGTAGTCCGCCGAGGTGACCTCGATGTTCATGCCGCTGACCTCCTGGAAACCGCCGCGCACCGTGCTCGCGTCGCCGGTCGCGAAGTCGACCAGGAAGTTGAAACCGCCGTAGGGGTTGTCACGTTGGGTTGCCATTGCCGCTCCTCATCGGTTGGCCGCTGTCCGGCCGTGGGTGCCGTCGTCTCTCGGGCCAAGTGCTCTCAGGCCGCCTGCTCTCAGGCCGTCTGGGTGGCCGTCCACTGGCTGATCCGGAAGACGACGAACTCGGCGGGCTTGGCCGCCGCGACGCCGACGACGCAGATCAGCCGGCCGTTGTCGAGGTCGTCGGCGGTCATCGTGGAGGCGTCGCAGCGCACGAAGTACGCCTGCTCGGGCTTGGCGCCCAGCAGGGCACCGCTCTTCCACTCGTTGAACAGGAACCCCTCGACCGTGTGCCGTACGGCGTCCCACAGGGCGGGTCCGTTGACCTCGAAGACGACCCACTGGGTGCCCTGGTCGATCGACTTCTCCAGGAAGTTGAAGTACCGGCGGATGCTGAGGTACTTCCACTCCGGGTCGTCGGAGACGGTGCGGGCGCCCCACACGAGGAACCCGGGACCGGGGAAGAAGCGCAGGCAGTTGACGCCCTGCGGGTTGAGGAGTTCCTGCTGGGCCTTGTTGAGCCGGGTCTCGAAGTCGAGCGCGGAGCGGACGACCTCGTTGGCCGGTGCCTTGATCACGCCGCGGGCGGCGTCGCTGCGCGCCCAGATCCCGGCCATGTAGGCGGCGGGCGGGACGTCGACCCGGCTTCCGTCGAGGGGGCTGCTGACGGTGATCCACGGGTAGTACAGCGCAGCGTGCGTCGAGGAACGCTGGTTGCGGTAGTCCAGCGCCTCGTCGGGCAGGAAGCCCGGCGGTGTGTCCAGCGCGGCCACCCGGTAGATCATCCGCTCGCTGTGGTTGATCACCGCGTTGGCGATCGCGCGCGCCTTGCCCTGGGCAGCGGTCGTGCGGTCCCAGCCGGTGGAGGAGCCGGGCGCGGCGACGATGGAGATGTCGTCGACCGACTCGAAGGCGAGCAGCCCGTTGAACGGCAGCGCGGTGGGGTTGTTCTGGTAGTCGGCGAAGCCGGTCGGGTCGCCCTCGTACTCGGTGATGTCGGGGGCGTTGCCGTCCGTGCCGCCGGTCAGGGTGACCACGCGCTGCCGCAGTTGCAGCGGGGTGGTCGCCACGGGGCTGGTCTCCAGGATGCTGGCGTCGAAGAGCGCCGCGGCGATCACCCGGGGCAGGTCGTCGGGTGACACCTGGCCCAGCCCGGCCACACCCTCCACGGCGATCGGGACGCTCAGCGCGGCCCGGCGGGTGGGCGGGTTCGCCGTGAGGACGGTGGTGATACCGGTGCCGGCCGCCCGGGGGTCGAACCCGAACTCGCCGACCGCCTGGGGCGGGCCGAAGGCGGGCAGGCCCTGGGCGTCGACGGTCGGGTGCTGCACCTCGACCAGGGCGGTGAGCGGGTAGACGCCGCTCGCCTCGTCCAGCGCCAGCGCGAACGCGCCGCCGGTGAGGGTCCAGGCCCCGGTGGTGGTGTCCCGGCGGACGGTGAACACGCCCTTGTCGTCGGAGGCGGTCCTGGTCGCCCAGACGGTGTCGAACTCCCGTACCCGGGTGAGGTCCCCGGCGGCGGTGAGCGCGTTGGTGCCGGAGCGGAGGGTGAGGGTGACCCGCAGGTTCCCGGCCTGTCCGGGGAAGCGTGCCCGCAGGCTCAGCCGGACCGCGTCGGTGTCGCGGGGCACGGAACCGAGACCGTGGTCGTTCTCGGGGGCGTCCGCGTCGGTGCGGGCGAACGTGCGCATCACGTACAGGCTGCTGCCGCCCTCGTCGAAGAAGCCCTTGACGCCGAGCGCGAGGTAGTTGGGGAAGCGGCCGGCGTCCTCGAACTCGAGATCGACGGCGTCGCCGAAGAGGCGGGTGAAGTCGGCGTAGGAGGTGAGCAGTTCGGGCCGGCCGCTGGTGGGGCCGGAACGGGTGGGCCCGATGAAGGCCGCCGTGCTGGTGCTGACTCCCTGGATCGTTCGGGGGCCAGCGACCTCTTCGACGTAGACACCGGGTGCTAGGTATTGGGGCATCGTCGGGTCGCCTCCGCGGCTCGTTCGACTGGGCTGGGGCTGGGTTTCGTTGGGTTGGGCCGGGGCTCGGGGACCGAGCCGGGGTTCACGAGGGCACCACCGTGAGCGGCAGTACCAGGGCGGTACCGAACGCGAGGGTCTCGGTGACGGTCGGCTGGGGTCCGCCGCCGGGGTCGATCCGCGCGGGCGCCTGCCCGAGGATCGAGTCCAGGTACGGCGGGTCCTGCGGGGCCGGCTCCACCGGCCGGCGCAGGGCACCGGGCTGGCAGCGGACCGCGACGGTGACCGGCCAGGTGAGGGAGGCGAGGCCCGCGGGCGCGGGGCCCGCCGCCGCGCCGGGCTGTTCGGGCAGCTCCGGCAGGGCCTCGGGGTAGGGAAGGCAGAGCAGGAAGCGGCCGTCGGCGTCGGTCACGGTGGTGTGGCGGCCGGCGTCGGTCGACACCTCCACCACCCCCCACCCGAGAGGCGCCCCGTCGGGGGCGCCGTGGAGTTCCCCCCGGACGACCGCCCAGCCGGACGGCGCCTGCCGTCCGGGGGCCGGATACAGCGGTACGGCGACCGGTGTGCCGGCCGGCACCTGGGCCAGGAGGGTCGTCGGCAGATACCGGCGAGCACGGTCGGTGACCCGGACCACGAACGGCTCGGGAGCCGCCGGGACCGGCCAGTCCAGTGGCTCGCCGTCGGTGGAACGGGCCCGCCGGTCGGCACGCCGGCCGGGCAGGGTGCCGAAGCCGAGCAGGTCCGAGAAGGGTGACGGGGTCGCGCGGACCGTCGTCGCCGGATCGCTCTCGGGCCAGGCGACGGCGCTCAGGCCGTCCCGGGCGAAGGCCGCACCGGCCGCGTCGAGGCAGCGCACGGCCAGCGGGGCCCGGTAGCCGATCCGCTCGCGCTCTTTGGGGACGCCCATCACCCGGCCTCCGTTCCTTCGCCCGCGACCACGGCCAGCTCGCGCACCTGGACGGGTGCGCCCTGCGGCACCGTGAGGTCGGACTCGACGCGTACGACACGGGCGAGGTACGGCACCGACAGCTGGAGGCTGCCCGGGAGCACCTGCCAGAGCTGGAAGACGTCGTAGTCGCTCATGTCCACGGGGACCAGCTCGACGGTCTCCTCGGGCCGGAACACCCCCGGTGCGGCGGCGTTGAGGAAGCCGGACGACAGCACCGGGCTGTCGGCGATCGTGCGCATCGCCCAGCCGAGCAGGTCGTGTTCGGTGGACGCGTCCTGCCCCCAGGCCGTGAGGAGGAACGAGATCCGCACCGGCAGCGGGCGCCGGTGGTCGGAGGCGGCCGGTGGCAGGGTGCGCTGGATCTGGTCGACGTTCACCTGGTAGACGAAGACCGAGACGCCCTGGGCCATCGGGGTGGAGAAGTCCTTGCCCTGGTACACGTCGAACTGCGGCTCGATCCCGCCGAGCAGCGCCGGCTGCCACGCCTGCCGAAACAGCCGGGCAACGGCCTCGGCCACCGATCCGATCGACTGGTAGTTCGCCACCGCGTCGTCCCTCCGTTCTCTCGTCCCACGGACCATGGCAGGCCCCCCGTGACCACGCCGTCACGAGCGCGTCACCGTCGGCAGGCCGTCCTGTCCCGGGTACGCCGACCGGTCCGCCGGGCACCCCGGAGCCGGAATGATCACGACTCCGGCGGTGACCGGATCGGTCCGCATCGGGACCCGATGCGGCCTGTCGCCGCTGCGGTGCCGCCGGTCAGGCTGGGGGCATGACCCGAGCACTGATCGTCATCGACGTCCAGGAATCCTTCCGCGCCCGCCCGCTGTGGGACACCATCTCCGACCCGAAGATCGCCGACCAGGTGAACCGGCTGGTGCGGCTCGCCCGCCGGGCCGGGGACCTGGTGGTGTGGGTACTGCACTCAGAACCCGGCAGCGGCGATGTCTTCGACCCCGCCCTCGGCCATGTCCGGCTGATGGCGGAGTTGCAGCGCCGGGACACCGAACCGCTGATCCACAAGACCTCGCACAACGCCTTCACCACCACCAACCTGCAGCAGCTCCTCACCGAGCGCGGCATCCACGAGCTCACCGTCTGCGGCATCCGGACCGAGCAGTGCGTGGAGACCACCACCCGGGTCGCGAGCGACTTCGGCTACCAGGTCACGTTCGTCGTCGACGCCACCGCAACCAACCCCATCGCGCACCGCGACGCTCCCGCCGACCGGAGCGTCGCCGAGCTGCTGTCGGACCCCCGCACCCTGAGCGCCGAGGAGATCATCAGGCGCACGGAGTACGCCCTTGCCGGACGCTTCGCCACCATCGCCACGGTCGGACAGCTGGAAGCCGAGGCGGATTCTCGGGCATGATGACCGGATCGTGAGCCACATCGCCTTTCTCCTGGTGCCCGGACTCCACCTGCTTGACCTGGCGGGCCCCGCACAGGTCTTCTCCACGGCCTCCGACTTCGGGCACCCCTACACCTTCAGCTACGTCGCCGAACAGCAGCCGGTCCCCACCGCTCAGGGCCTGCCCGTGGTGGCCCAGCCCGACTGGCCCGACCTCGGCCCCGAGGACCTGATCGTGGTACCCGGCTGGCGGGCGCCCACCCTGGCGGGCAGCCCTGCCTTCGGGGAGGCCGCCCTCAGGGCTCTCCGGGACCATCACGCCGGGGGCGGGACCGTCGCCAGCGTCTGCGCCGGAGCCGAACTGCTCGGCCGGGCCGGTCTGCTGGACGGCCGCCGCTGCACCACCCACCACGACGTGCAGGACGAGCTCGCCCACCGCTACCCGGCGGCGACGGTCGTCCGCGATGTTCTGCATACGGCCGACGACCGGGTGGTCACCTCGGCCGGCATCGCCAGCGGCATCGACCTGGCCCTGCACCTGGTCGCCACCCGGCACGGCCCCGCCGTCGCCGCACAGGTGGCCCGGGACATGGTCGTCTACGCCCGGCGCAACGGCCACGAACCGCAGGCCAGCGCGATGCTCAGGCACCGGTCCCACCTCGACGACACCGTGCACCACGCCCAGGACCTCCTCGACGCCCGGTACGACCAGCCGCTGCCCCTGTCCGCCCTGGCCGCGACCGTGGGCGTGAGCGAACGCACCCTCACCCGCCTCTTCACCCGCGCCACCGGCGGCCTCACCCCCCTGCGCTACCAGCAGACCCTCCGGCTCGAACACGCCGAGCACCTCATCAGCCACGGCGCCACGGTCGACGCCGCCGCCCGCGCCGTCGGCTTCGAGGACCCCCGCATGCTGCGGCGCCTGCGCGCCCGCGAACACTGACCGGCGGCGACGCATGGCACCCCGCTGTGCTGGTCCGGGCAGGCGTACCGGGTACCCGCGGTCAGGGCCGGCCCAGGAGGGCGCGCAGTCGACCGAACACACGCCCACGGACAGGGGGTTCGATCACTTGCGCTGGGCGGGACCGGCCCGGCGGAGCCGGTCGATGGCGTCGAAGTAGCGGGAATCGAGATACTCGCTGCTGGTCGTTCGGGAGACCAGAAGGCGCATCATGCGTTCCCTCTCGTCGGGCGGCATGTCGCGAAGGGCGCCCTCGGGCTGGCGCGCGATCCATTCCATGACGAGCCTGGCGCTGTCCGAGGTCAGCAGTCCCGGCAGCTCCGACTGGGCCAACTGCCCGACCTCCGCGGCCAGGTCATCGATTCCCCAGCGATCTTCAAACCGGTCGTCGACGATCGGCACGAGTTGCTCGGCCGTGAACGGCGCACTCGGCACCTTGTGCGTGTTGAGGGCCGCCTGGATGTCCGCCTTCGATGCCTCGACGGCCTCGCGGGCGATGCGCACACCGTCCCCTTCCGTGGCCGGTGAGGGCGGCACCATGCCAGGAATCGGCTGCCGTCCGGCCAGTGCGCCGAAGGCTCCCTGGATGTCCGGCGCACGTGCCTCGAAGGACCGCTGGACCACGTTCTGGACATGGTTGAGGTTGTCGTCGCCGTACGCGAGCCAGCGGTCGCCTCGCCGGTTGTGGACCGCGACGCCGAAGTCGTTGCCCATGTCGTGCAGCACCTTGCTCTTGACGTCGCCCCACAGCGGCACCTTGCTCCGCACCGCTTCCAGACGGGCCGGGCGCATATGGCCGGCGGCGAACGCGTCGGTGAGGAAGTGGTCGGCGGCCGCGTTCATCGCCCACGCGGCGTTCGCCTGGCCGGCGGCGGCCAGTGCGAGCGCGGCCCTGTGGCCTTCCCGCCAGGTGCCGATGTTGTTGTGGCCGCCGCCGACGTTGGAGAAGTGCGAGACGTTGTGAGCGGCGAGGGTCAGGTATCGGCCACCGGTCGCGGCCTCGGTCTTCCCGGTGGAGGCGATCTCGAACTCCCCGGTGGCCGAGCGCGCATGCAGGATCGGGATGAGGTCGTAGATCTCCACCAGCGACGCGCGGTTGATCCGCTCCATCGTCCCGGTCACCGAGGTGGCGAAGGTCTTGAGATCGATGTCGGCGTACATGTCCCCGGACAGCGCCAGGATCTCGCCGTAGGTCAGGCCCTGGGTGATCGCACGGCGCTGGTCCGGCGAGCCGTTGGTGTAGCGGGCGATCCAGTCCGACGGCCATCCGGCGGTCGGCGTCGCGTGCTGCGGCAGGTCGCGGGCGTGGGCGTCGAGCAGGAGGTATCCGGTGGGACCGCCGGCGGAGGTGTCGCCGAGTTGGACGTGCTCGAAGCTGTCGAAGCGCTGGACGTGTCCGGCCGCGGCCGGGTCGCGGCGTACCGGCGCGTGCACGTGACCGGCGCCGGAGGCGCTGCGGGCCACGGCGTTCGCCTCGCGTTCCGCCGCCGCGGGGCCGGGACCGGAGCGCGCCGGGGCGGTCCCGGGTCCCTGCTGCACGACGTGCGTCAGCTCGTGAGCCAGCAGGTACCGGCCGACGGGCGTCGAGGGAGCGTACTGCCCGGCACCGAAGACGATGTCGGCGCCGACCGTGTAGGCACGCGCTCCGAGCGCACGGGCGGACTCGCCGGCCTCCGCTCCCGTGTGGACGCGCACCGCCCCGAGGTCTGTCGCCAGCCGCGCCTCCATCTCGCGCCGTACGCCGGCGTCGAGGGGCTCACCGGCCGAGTGCGGCGCGTGCCCGGCGCCGGCACCGGGCCCCCGTGCCCAGATCGGTACGCGCGCCAGGGATGCCTCGGAGGCCGTGGTCCCGGTGTGTCCTTCGCCGGACTCCGGCGTCGGCGTCGGCGTCGTTCGGCGGACATCGCGGCGACCGCCTCGCCCGCGTGCGAGTTCACTCATGCCGGGCCATGGTCCTCGGCCCGCGTCACCGTGCCGTCAACGGCGGCGATCGGTGCGGCCGGGATCGCCGCCCCGGCACGGACAGGACGGGGCCGCCCCCGACAGGGGCGGCCCCGTACCGTTCACAGCCGTTCGGGAACTACTCGATGTTGATCTTGAAGGTGCTGGTCGTGTTCTTGATGTCCTGGGCGTTGCCGCTCATCCGCAGGTTGCGGAAGGTGGCCTCGCCGACGGCTGGACCCTGGCCGGGCTCGGGCAGTTCGTTGGCCCAGATACCGAAGCCGGACTTGGCGTCGAAGGCGTCTCCGCTCTTCTTGGAGTTGGTGATGGAGATGTCGGTGAAGATGGTGTCCTTCACCGGGAACTGGGGCTGGCCGCCGACGTAGTTGGTCTGGAACATGACGCCTCCGTAGGTGGAGTCGTCGATGTCGACGTCGTTGACCCTGATGCCCTGGAAGACCTTCGAGGCGGAGAACGCCCAGATGGCGGGGAAGACCTGGGAGCCCCAGAAGTGGCCGCCCGTCCGGTCCAGGGAGACGTTCTCGATCGTCGTGGGATCGGTGCCGAAGCCGTTCATCGGGTAGCCGAAGTCCAGCGAGGAGATCGTGATGCCGGAGTAGACGAGGGTGTCGGCGACGCGGATGTTGCGGAAGGTGTTGGCGTAGCCGCCGTAGACGGCGATGCCGGCCGCGCGCCAGGTGAGGGTGGAGGTCAGGTTCTCGTAGAGGTTGTTCTTCTCGTCGGCGCCGCCGGCGTCGATGGCCGAGAAGAGGGCGAAGCTGTCGTCGCCCGTGGCGCGGGCGTCGTTGTTGACGACGTGGTTGTCCGTGGAGCCGTTCGTCATGTTGATGCCGTCGGCGAACGTGTCACGGATGCGGGAGTTCGAGATGGTCATGTTGTCGGTGTTGGCGCCCCAGTAGAGGCACACCATGTGCTCGGCCCAGATGTTGTCGATGGTGATGTTCGAGACGTTGGAGAAGTCGAAGACCTTGCCCGGGCCGTCGATCCGGGACGTGTAGTTGCCGAAGTAGGCGAACCCGGTGAACGTCGAGCCGTTGGCGGTGGACTCGGCGCGGAAGCCGACGTCGGTGTTCTCCTGCGAGGCGGGGGCGTGGAAGCGGGTGAACCAGGGCCCGGCGCCGACGACCTTGACCGCCTTGCCGTAGACCTGGAACTTGCTGGAGGTGTCGTAGTCACCGGCCGGCAGGTAGACGCCGACGAGCTTGCCGGTGGTGTCCATGCGGACCTTGTCGAGGGCGTTCTGCACGTCCTGCTGGGTGAAGCCGGCCGGGACCGTGTAGGCGGCGGGGTCGGGGTTCGCGATCGCCGTCGCCTGTTCGGTGTTGATGAAGTCGATGGCGTAGTAACTGGCGGTGTTCGCCGCGTCCTTCTGGAGGCGGATCTTGGAGCCGGCCGGGACGGTCTTGCCGAGCAGCAGGTTCGCCTCGTCGTAGATGTGGCGCGGGGCGCCGGAGCCGGGCGAGTTGCCGGGCGCGGTCTCGCTGCCGTAGAGCCAGGCGTACTTGGAGGTGAGGTCGATCGCCTTGAGGAACTGGCCGTCCACGTAGACGTCGAGGGTGGCGTTGGTGCCGTCCGGGATCGCGAAGCGGGTGACCAGGGTGTTGGTCGCGGCGCGGGTGGTCCACTCGACGTACTGGCCGGTGGTGTCGAGGGTGACGGCCTTGCGGCCGCTCGCCTCGCCCGCGAAGTCGCCGATGGTGCGGTTGGGTCCGACGACCTTGGCGCCGCCGCCGACGGTGCCGTCCTCGGCCTCGTACATGTCGTACGGCATGTCGGCGCCGCGGCCGACGAACAGGTTCTGTGTGGTGGTGTTGTTGGTGCGCTTGACCGGGAGTTCGTTGGTGTCGTCGGCGATGACCGTCTTGACGGTGTACTTGCCGTTGACGGCCGTCCAGGAGCCGAGGCTGATCGGTGCGGTCGTCTGCCCGGAGGCGATGGTGCCGTTGTAGGTGCCGGTGAGGGTCTTGACGGTGGCGCCGTTCGCGTCCTGGACCGTGAGGGTGACGCCGTGCGCGCCGGAGGCGGAGTCGATCGTCCCCTGGTTCTTGAGGGCCACGGTGAAGGCGACGTTGTCACCGGCCGAGGCGCTGGACGGTGTCCAGGCGACCGGGGCTGCGACCAGGTCGGAGCTGGAGACGGGCTTGACGACGAGGGCGTCGGAGCGGGTGAAGGTGTTGTTCCCCTCGTTCTGCTCGATGACCCTGTTGGACGGGTCGACCTCGGCGCCGAGCGGGTAACTGCCCGCGTCCCGGGTGCCGATGCTCGCGGTGACCGTCGCCGAGGCACCGGCCGCGAGGGCCGGGACGTCGGCGGTGGCCGCCTTGGTGCCGCCGAGGTTGAAGTTCAGGTCGGTGGCCTTGGACGCCTTGCTGCCGCTGTTGGTGACGGTCGCGGAGAGGGTGATGGCGTCCGACTCGACGGGCGCCGCGGGCGAGTTGGTGATGCCGGTGACCTTGAGGTCGGGGTTGGCGGCCGGGGTGCCGATCACCTGGAGTTCGCCGACCTGTCCGCCCGGGGCGCCGGTGTTGGAGGCGAACTTGAGCTGGATGTCGGCGGCGGCGCCGGAGACCGGGATGGTCACGGTGTTGCCGGTGGCCGGGTTGAACGTGTAGCCCTTCGCCGCGACGAGGCTGGTGAAGGCGGTCGCGTCCTGGTCGCGGCCGAGCACCTGGATGTTCTGGGTGCGGGTGGACCAGGCCGGGTCCGGGTTGAGCTTGACGACGACCTGGCTGAGGTCGGCGTTGGCACCGAGCTTGGTGGTGAGGGTGGCCGGGTAGGCGCCGCCGCCGCTCTCCCAGTAGGTGCCGATCTGGCCGTCGTTGGCGTTCGCGGCGACGTAGGTGAAGGTGTACGAGGAGGCTTCGATGGGCTTGCCCTGGGCGAGGTCCGAGCCGCCGCCGGAGCCGGGCCGGGTGACGCTGTTGCTCGCCACCGACACGTTCCCGGCGGCGTCCTTCGCCTTCACGTAGTAGGTGACGGTGGCCGTCGCCGACGGGGTGTCGGTGTAGGTCGTGACGTCGCCCGCCACGGTCTTGACCAGTTGGTCGTTGGCGTAGACGTCGTAGCCGGTGACCGCCACGTTGTCGCTCGACGCCTGCCAGGTGAGCTTCACGTCGCTGCCGGACTGCGTGTAGGCGAGGTTGCCGGGCGCCGTGGGGGCCTGGGTGTCGCCGCTCGCTCCCTTGCGGGTGACGCCGTTGCTGTTGGCGGAGACGTTGCCCGCGGCGTCCTTGGCCCGCACGAAGTACGTGATGTCGGTGCCGGCCGGCTGGGTGTCGGTGTAGGTCAGGACGTTCCCGGCGACGCTCGCCCGCAACTGGCCGTTGGCGTAGACGTCGTAGCCGGTCACGCCCGTGTCGTCGGTGGCCGCGCTCCAGGTCAGCTTGATCTGCCCGGTGGCCGGCTCGGTGTAGGCCAGGTTGGCCGGCGCGGTGGGCGCCTGCGTGTCGCCGGTGGCCGGTCCGTAGACCTCCAGCTCGGACGCCTGCCCGGCGGGCCAGCCGTCGTTGGCGGTGAACAGCGCCCGCACGTACCGGGTCGTGGTCGCGTCGAAGGAGATCGTCGCCGACTGGTCGTTGGAGCTGTTGAAGGCGTACGCCTGCGACGCCGTCAGGTCGGTGAAGTTCTGGTTGTCGGTGGAGCCCTGGATCTTGAGGGTCTGGTTACGGCTCGGCCAGCCGCTGGGCAGCCGCAGCGTCACCTGGTTCACCGAGACCGACGAACCGAGGTCGACCTTGAGCCACTGCGGGAAGGCGTTGTTGGTGCTCTCCCAGTAGGTGTTGCGGTTGCCGTCGCCGGCGTTGGCCGCGCCGTAGACGTCGGCGTGGCCGCTCTCGCTGAAGGTCTTGCCGAGGGCGAGGTTGAGGGTCGAGGCGGCGGCCGTGAGGACCTGCAGCTCGGCGAGCTGGGCGGTGCCGGCAACCGAGTTGGCGCTGAAGTCGGCCCGCACGTAGCGGGCGAGGGTCGCGGGGACGGCGACCCTCACGGTGTTGTCGTTGCCGGGGCTGAAGACGTACTGCGCCGACGACTTGAGCGTGGCGAAGCTCTTGCCGTCGGCGCTGCCCTGGAGCGCCAGCGTCTGCTTGCGGGTCTGCCAGTGCTCGGGCAGCCGCAGCACGACCTCGCGGACGCGCTTGGTCTTCCCGAGGTCGGTCTGGACCCACTGGGCCGACTTCTTCCCGGCCTGCCAGTAGGTGTCGGTGTCGCCGTCGGTGATGTTGGCGGCCGCGTGTGCGGCGCGGGCGCTGCCTGCCGTGGTCTTGGCGTCCGCGGCGGCGTTGGGGCCGCCGGCCGCGTGTGCGCCGACGGCCGGCAGGCCCAGAACCATGACGGCGGAGGCGAGCACGGCGGTCGCTGCGCGCCGTCTCCAGGATCTCGGCTTGTGTCGAGTCATGCGGGGTCACTTCCTGCGGAGGCTCGCGCGCCGGTGGGGCGGCGAGGGCGGCTCGTTCCTGACGGAGTGGTGCCGAAAGGTGCGTGCGGGGCGGTGGCGCGGTCTCCAGAGAGGTTCAAGAGAGACACCATGCGCAGACTTTTGCATTGTTTCATCGAAATATTGCAGAGTGATGTGAATGCGTCTACCGTCAGGACTACACAAATTTCACCAACAACACCCACATCTAGGCGGCGGGGACGGCGTACACATCGCTTCCGAGGCACGAAGGCGCTCAAGGAGCGGGCATCAAAGGGCACTTCCCGTGAGTGCGCATGGCTCGGGCCCCACGCAAGCCGCACGCCACGCTTGCGCCCCGAGCCGCAAGCGAACGCAAGCTACGCAAATTCTTGCGCGATTCTGCGTTGAGTCGCTGACCCGCTGAGCCGCCGAGCTCGCGCTCCTGTGGCCATGCACGAGTCCAGGTCGGGGGGAACGGCGAACGCCCCCCGGCCGCAGTGGGTCGGGGGGCGTTCGGTTTTTCGTCGGTCGCGCTCCGGTCAGCCGCGCGGACGCTCGAAGGTCAGGAGCAGGCCCTCGACGGCTCCGGGGCCTATGCGGCCCTTGACGTCGGCGGACGTGATGGCCTTGAGGGCCCAGCCGTCCTCGGCGTGCTTGTTGAGGACCTTCTCCAGCTTGTCGCTGTCCAGCGCGTCGCCGATCAGCGACTCCCGGAACGTGACGACCTTGTATTCGTAGGCGTAGGCACTGCTCATGACTGCGGGGTCCTCCTGCCGGCAGAGCCGGATCGGGATGGGATTGGCCAGGGCCAGACAATCATCCCCGGATGCCGTGGCGCACCGTGGGCCTCCGTTTTTCTGGTTCACGGGCGGTCGACGCGGAACTGGTAGCAGCCGTATTCGACGGCACGCACGTGCACTTGGGCGGTCTCGGGGTCCGCGAAGGCCTCGGCCAGCGCCTGCGCGAGAGCCGCCTGGGCGTCGTCGGGAAGCTCCAGCATGCGGCCGCCCGTGATGTGCCCTCGGCCGTCGTAGCGGCGCAGGACGCGCAGGGCGCCCGGTCGGGCCCACGGGTAGCCGAGACTCCCGTCGGCCGGGCCGCCGCAGTCCTCGGCGTGGACGAAGACGGGCCCCTGCTCGTCGTAGGCCCCGGGGTCGGCGTCGGTCTGTACCGCCCAACGGCGCAGCGGGGCATACGAGATCAGGGCGATCCGCTCTCCTGCGGTGCTGGACCGCAGGCAGCAGCGCAGTGGCGCGTCGCCCTCGTCGTCCGTGTACGGGTGCGGCGGACTGCCGGCGTCGTCGCGGACACGAAGCTCCTTCAGGACGGCGGAGGGGATGGCGAGGGGAGGGAAGGCGGTGGTCATGGTGTTCAGCGTGCCGCGGGGCGGCTCGGGTCACCGGCGGGAATCGGACGCCGTTGTCCGGTCCGGGCCGTCCGCCCTGCCGGCGACCCTGCTTGCGTACATCGAGCGCCTGCCGGGCCGGTTGACGGGTTGTCGGCCCTCCCGCCGAGGTGCGTGATCACTGGCGGGCCGTTGCGGCCAGGCGTCGCAGCGCGGCATTGCACACGTCGAAGAGCACGCTCAGTGTGCCTACCGTGAACGCGACCGCGTAGAGCCGGCCGAGGCCGAGGCCGAGGCCGAGCCGGCCGAGGGCCCAGGCGGCCGGGAGGGAGACCAGGGCCAGGGCCAGGACCCGCCCGAGGGTAACCGCCCGGCCGCGATCACGAGTGCGGTGCTTCCGCCTCGCCCTTTGGCTGGGTACCGAACTCGCGTGCCGGGTGGCCGAAGTGGACGTACGACACCCGGCGTGCCTCGGCGGGGCGCTGCTCCGGGTGGTCGGCCCGGTGGAGGTACGGCTGCAGCAGCTCCCACACCTTCTCGTCGAGTTCCCTGAGCTCGGCGGCGGTGACGAAGATCGTGGCGTCTCCCAGGGGGGCCGCCTCCTGCCAGTCCGCGGGCTCGGTGTGCCGGCGCTCCAGCCAGTGGGTCGCCTCGGTGAAGTACCGCTCGACGATCGCGAGGCTGAGCGCGGTGGCGGCCTCCCGCACCTCGGGGTCCGCCGTGTGGCCGGGCCAGGAGGTGAAGGCCGCCGTGGCCCGCCAGGGCTTCTCCCGGCCCTGCCCCTCCCCGGTCTGCTCCGCGAGCCCGTACTTGGCCAGCATCCGCAGGTGATAGGAGCAGCCGGCCACCGACTCCCCCGTCAGCTCGGCGGCCCTGGTGGCCGTGACCGCGCCTTCCCTGCGCAGGAGCCCGATCAGGGTCAGGCGGAACGGGTGGGCGTACGCCCGCAGCGCGCGCGGGTCGGTGAGCTGTCGCCGGTCCATGAGGTAAAGGTATCTTTCTAAAGGAACCTTTACAAAGGCTCTCGGCGTTACTCACGGCTTGTGTTCTTTTGATCACTTTTGCCCCTTCGATGGTCCGGGTATTTGTGTTACTCATGAGATGTGCGGTCGAGGGTTCTCAGGGCTCGACCGCTGGGACTCGGGAAGATCTGCCGGTACGCGCCGGAGTCAGGCGAACTGTGTGAGCCGCATGGACCCCACACCCTCCTCTGCTTCGCCGTTCGACACGGTCAGCGGCGCGCTGGGTGACTACATCCCGAAAGGCGGAGCAGGAGCGGCGGGCGAGCGGCCTCGGCGTCGGCTCTCGGGGGCCGCCGGGGAGGCCGAAGGCGGGGAGCAGATCCTCGGGGTGGTCAGTCTCGGCCGGGATCTGAGGATCAGCGGCTCCAATCTGGACGCCGCTCCGTTCGCGGGGGTCACCGCCGCGCCGGGGGCCGCCTTCGCCGATCTGCTGCCGCCCGGGGATGTTCCGATAGTGGTGAAGCGGCTTCGCCGGGTCCTGGAGACGGGAGAGGCGCACGTGGCCCGGGTCCAGCGGCTTCGGCGCGACGACGGGACCGAGCTGGTGGTCTCGATGAGCATCCTGCCGGCCGCACCACCGCTGGACGGTCTCACCGTCTCCCTGATCGCCATGGCCAAGCGACTGCACCTGTACGCCTCCGCCACCGCGATCGGGACGTCCCTGGACATCGGGGAGACCGCGCAGTCGCTGGCCCAGTCCCTGCTGGCCTGGGGGGAGGTCGCCGCCGTCAACCTCGACTACGCCGTGTGGACGGGCGAGGCGCTCACCGAGCAGGCGCAGGAGCGGATCCGGCTGCGGCGGGCCGCGCTGGTCCCGGACCGGGCCTGGCCCGAGGGATACCTGACTCCCGGGGACAACCTTCCGCGCGAAGCGAGCCGTCTGCTGGCCGGTGCGGTCATGCGCGACGACGTTCCGCAGGCCGTCGTCCTTCGCGACCGTGCGGCGATCGAGCGGGTGCTCGACGATCCGCAGCTGGTGCGCGCCCTGGTGCCCGGCGACCGACCGGTGAGTGTCGCCTGCATACCGCTGGTCGTGGAAGGACCCGAAGGCCTGCCCAGGCCCATCGTGCTCGGCGTGACGGAGGTCTGGCGACGGCCGGACAACCTCTTCCGCGACGGTGAGCTGCTCGACCTGCAGGAACTCGTGGCCAAGACCGCCCGGCACGTGGACCTGGCCCGGCAGCACCAACGTGAGCACGCCCAGGTGCTGGCCCTGCAGCGCCGGCTGCTGCCGCGGGCCGGCAGCGACACCATCGAGGTCGCCAGCGTCTACGAGCCCACCACCCCGGACAGTGCGGGCGTCGGCGGCGACTGGGTGAACAGCTTTCCGCTGCCCGGGGACCGTACCGCGCTGGTGGTCGGCGACGTCGTGGGGCACGGTCTGGGAGCCGCGGCGGCCATGGGCCAGCTGAGCATGGAGGCCCGGGCGCTGCTGTCGGCGGGGCTGGGCCCCGGGGAGGTGCTGGAGCGGCTGGACGAGACGGTCACGCTTCTGGACGACACGGACGCGGGGCTGGCGGCCGGGTACAGCGCGCTGGGCTCGACCTGCTGCATCGCGGTCTACGACCCGGTCGACCACCGGCTGCAGATCTCCAACGCCGGCCACCTGCCTCCGGTCCTCGTCCATCCCGACGGGTCCGCCGAGACCGTCGCGGGGCAGCCGCACCCGGCCCTGGGCGCCGAGTTCGTCGTGCGGGAGCCGTTCGAGGTGCACGAGTTCACCGTGCCGCCGGGTTCACTGCTCGTCCTCTACACCGACGGTCTGGTGGAGGATCCGGCGGCGTCGATCGACGAGGGCATCGGCCGGCTGACGGGCGTGGTGCGCGAGGTGCACCCCTGGGACGATCTGCAGCAGGCGGCGCGGGGTGTGGTCGCCGCGCTGGCCCCGAAGGAGCCCCTGCGCGACGACGTCACGCTGCTGCTCGCCCGGATGGCCGGCCGCCGCAGCCGGGACACCGCGACCTGGCACCTGCCCGCCCGCGACGACACGCCCGCCCGTGCCCGCTCCCTGACCGCTCCCCTCCTGCGCCGCTGGCACATCGGCGAGCAGGTCCGCGACAACGCGCTGCTGGTGATCAGCGAACTGGTCACCAACGCCGTCCGGTTCGGCGCCGGGCCCGTCACGGTGCGGCTGGTGCGGGCCGGCAGCCGGCTCACCTGCGAGGTCGGCGACACCGGCAACGGCCGGCCGCGCCCGCACCAGGGTGACCTGCTCGAGGACACCGGGCGGGGTCTGCACGTCGTGCACAAGCTGACCACGCGCTGGGGAGTGCGGTGGACCGACACCGGCAAGGCCGTCTGGGCGGAACTGGAGGGATAGCGCCCGGGCCGGAACGGGAGGGGCGGGCTGCGGCTACAGCCACTCCCCCTCGGCCGCCGCGGCCGTCAGTCCGGGCGCGGCGGCGTACAGCACCGTACGGCTGCCCGACTTCTGCCCGTCGTCGTGCGCGCGGCGCAGGATGTCGAGTACGGCGGCACCGCCGCGGTTGCCCGTGACGTAGCTGTCCCGGCTGTAGGCCAGGAGTCCCTCCGGCCACTCGTCGGGCATCGTCTGTTCCATGTACTCCAGCACGCGCGTACCGCCGGGATGCGCGAGCAGCAGATCGGGATGCCAGGGGCGGTCGTCGTCCTGGTGGCGGGCCTGCAGCCACTTCCACATCTCGGCCACCGTCTCCTGTACGGCGCGCGGCCCGCGGCGGTCCATCACGAAGTGCGTGCCGTCGTCCCGGGTCTCCAGCCGGTGCAGGTCCATGGTGCCGGGCAGGGTGTGGTGCCAGACCGCGTCCAGCCGCAGAATCGATTCCGCCCTGGGGCGGCCGGTGACCACCACGGCGACGGCGGTGTCCGCGAACAGCAGCCGGACGATCAGCGATTCCAGGGTGTCGTCGGCGGGCTGGTAGGTGGTGCTCAGCGCCTCCGATATCACGACCAGCACGACCCGGTCGGGGTCCGCGGCGACCAAGTCGGCCGCCAGGGCCAGTGAGCGGGTGCCGGCGATGCAGGCCCACTGGGTGGCCGGCAGCAGGAGTACGTCGCCGCGCAGGTCGAGGCGGTTGAGCAGGGACAGGTCCAGCCCGGGCAGGGCCGGGGTGGTGGAGTGACTGGTGATCAGGCCGTCGACGTCGGCGGCCTCCAGCCCGGCGGCCCGAAGGGCTTCGCGGGCCGCGCGCTCCGCGTACGTCTGGACGGCGGCCCAGGCCGGCGCGGTGCGCTCCTGGACGGTCTGCGGCGCCGGTATCGCCTCCAGCGCGGCGATCGCGCGGTTCACCTCGTCGTCGGTGAATCCGCTGCGGGCCAGTGCCGTACGGGCCTGGCCGCCGCCCGGAGTTCGCAGGCCCGGCCCGCTGCCGGGGGCGGCGGCCGCCTCCAGCGGCAGCATCCACCCGCGGGACTCGATCCCCGTGCTCGCGGCGATGCCGTCGATCCGGGGCAGCCACGGCGCCTGCGGATGCCGGCCGCGCACCTCCGCGAGGATCTCGTCGGTCTTCACGACATGTTCGCCTTGCATGACGACTGGAGGACACAGATAGGCGCCCATAACACGCATCTTTCGCAGAAAGCTCATAAATGAGGTGAAGTGTCCGAAACCTGCCTGATTTTGCCGAACAGGGTCAAGACGCTGTCATTGCAATGTACTTCGCATTCGACAACTTGCGGGCTGCCTCATGTGCCGCGAAAGCCTTGCCGGTTCGGTTCAGCATTAGCCCGGCAGGGGTACGCGATCACCCGGCCGAGATCGTTGCCGAGCAAACCCCTTGCACCTTCGACCAGTTGGGCGGCGTCCGGATCGAGGCGCCGGCCGAGACCCACGCCACCCATGAAGTGCGTCACAGCCGCACCCCTCACGGCCGGGCCAACCGGCGGGCGCGCCGGGGCTCATGGGGTGTGCGACGGCGCACTTCTCGAAGCGATCGCGCCACCCCGCGCTCCGCCCACGCTTCATCACCTTCCACCGGAGATCCGGACGTCAGCCCCACGTGCCGCGAAGGGCTCCCGGCAACTCCGGCCCGACCCCTGGCGGACCGCGCCCACGCCCGGGATCATGGCGCCCTGCTCACCCGACCGCTCCCCCGCGAGACGGCGTCCTCAACGACCGGCGCATACGGCCTTCCACGACCTCCCGGCCGCACGGTGTGCGGCTGCCCGAACCGCCCTCCCCGCCCGCAGCCCGCCACGGCCGGGCCCGGTCCCCATCGAGGAGTCGTCGAAATGTCCCATGATGTCCCGGATTTACCACCGGAGCGGCTCCTTCACGACCGCCCGTCCCCGACCTGGTCGACCGGCGATGAGCCGTACGGCGCCCGTCCGGCGGGCCCTCGCTCCGGCGCCCACCGCACCCTCCGCCTGCTGCGCCGGGCGTACCGCTGGCACCGCCGGGTGGCGACCGTCACCGCGCTCGGCTACTTCGCCGCCTTCCTCACCCTGACCGTCAGGGCGCCTGCCCTGATGGCCCGCCCCGGCCCGGGCGGCCTGCCCACCGGGCTGCTCCTGGCCCTCGCCCAGATTCCCGTCACCTGGCTGGCGGTCCTCGTCCACGAGGCCGCCGCGCACCGCTTCGTGGATCCCCTGGCGCGCCGGGCCCGCCGTCAGGCACGCGTGTCCGTCACCGACCGGGAGCGAACGCCGTGACCGGGCTCGGCGGCACCGCCCAGTCCTGGTCCCTCGTCGCCTTCTGCTCGGTCGTCGCCCTCACCCTGCTGCTGTGCGTGCTCACCGGCCCGGAGGCGGACGACCTCGCCGAGTTCTACACCGGTTACCGGTCCCTCTCACCGTTGCGCAACGGGCTGGCCGTCGCCGGTGACTACATCTCCGCCGCGACCGTCCTCACCATCGGGGGGATCATCGCCCTGTGCGGTTTCGACGGCATCGTCCTGGCCCTCAGTGCCCTGCTGTCGCTGCTGTTGCTGATGTTCCTGCTGGCCGAACCCCTCCACAACACCGGCCGCTACACCATGGGCGACGCGCTGGCCCGCCGCCATCCGGCCCGGTCGGTACGCGTCACGGCCTGCCTGGTCACCCTCGCCGCCCTCGTCCCGATGATGGTCGTCCAGCTCGCCGGGGTCGGTGAACTCCTGGCATACGTCCTCGGGTTCACCGACCCCGGCATGAAGAACGGGTGCATCGCCGGAGCCGGTGTCCTCATGATCAGTTATGCCGCACTGGGCGGGATGCCCGGGACCGCACTGGTCCAGATCATCAAGACCGTGGCACTGCTCGGCTCCGGGCTGGTCGTGAGCGTGCTGATCCTGCGCGCGTTCGACTGGCAGCCCCAGGCGCTGTTCCACGCGGCGGCGCGGCGGAGCGGGGCGGGCGACGCCTACCTGACCTGGGGGCTCCAGTACTCCAGCAGCCCGCATCCGGCCCTGGACATGGCCAGTACCCAGTGCGCCATCGTGCTGGGCGGCGCCTGCCTGCCGCACGTCACCATGCGGATGTACACGGCGGGCACGCCGCGCCAGGTCCGCCGCGCGATGTCCTGGGCGGTCT
Organism: Streptomyces sp. NPDC047061; assembly: GCF_040643955.1. Classification (NCBI taxonomy): domain Bacteria; kingdom Bacillati; phylum Actinomycetota; class Actinomycetes; order Kitasatosporales; family Streptomycetaceae; genus Streptomyces; species Streptomyces sp. NPDC047061. Next base: position 25,834 of record NZ_JBEYVI010000027.1, on the reverse strand, counting down.
CCTCCGTGACCCTGTTCATCCTGATGCTCACGCTGGTCTGCACCGGCGCGACCGCGCTGGTCGGGCACGACCGCATCGCCGCCGCCGACGCGCACGGCACCACGGCCTACCTGCTAGGCGCCCGTGCCGCGTTCGGAACCGGCCTGTCCCGGCCGGAGAGCCTGCTCTTCGCCACCGTCACCACCGCCGTCTTCCTCACCCTGCTCGCCTCCGTCGCGAGCATGACGCTGGCCTGCGCCAACACCCTCGCCCACGACCTGACCGCGTCCCGTGCCACGCCCTGGGCGCCAGCCCGGGAACTCGCGCTCGCCCGGTGCAGTGCCCTGGCCGTCGGCGTGCCCACCGTGCTCCTGGCCGTCGTCGCCCAACGGCGCAGCCTTCAGCCCCTGGCGACGGTCTCCTTCACCCTCGGCGCCTCCGCCATCGCGCCCGCGCTCCTCTACACCCTCTTCTGGCGCCGTTACACCCGCACCGCGCTCCTGGCCACCCTCGTCGTGGGCTCGCTGAGCGTGCTCGCCCTGACCCCCGGCACCACCCTGGTCTCCGGGACACCGCTGTCCGCCTTCCCGGACGCCGACTTCGCCTGGTTCCCCTACAACACGCCCGCGCTCGTCTCCGTGCCGGCGGGCTTTCTCGCCGGCTGGCTCACCACCGTCCTGGCCGGCCGGCGGGCCGCCGACCGCGAACGAAGCCGCTACGCGTCCCACGAGCACCGTCTGCTCACCGGCCCGCCACCACGCCATTCGGCCCAGTAGGGCAGACAGACCCCGACCCGGGGCGGTCGGCCGCAAGGGGCCCTGGCTCCGGGTCGGGGGCGAGTCTGGGTCGGGTCCGGGGAAGGGACGGAGTCGGGAGTGGCGTGGACGGCCGGGGTCTACCTGGCCGGGGGCGGGTCCTGCAGGCCGGCGGTCATGGAGGTGGCAGCCGCGTTGAGACCGGCAACCGCGGCCTTGGGCAGCGCCCCGGCGACCTTGGTGGCGAGGTCACGGGGCTGGTGGGGGGCAGATCCGTCCGCGTGGGCGGGGGCGGCGAGCGCCAGGCCCGTCAGAGCGAGCGCGGTGGCGGTGATGATCCTCTTCATGCCCTGAGGAACGACCGTCTCCCGCCGGGGACACGACCGGCAGCGCCTCACCTCGGAACGCGGCCCCGATACCGAGCAGCGACCGTGGCCCGGTGGGATCAGTCCGGCTGCCGGAGAGCGGGGCCGGGCAGGGACGCCGCCAGGTGTTCCCACGCCGCGTGCACGTCCGCCCCGACGATCCCGAACTGGGTGATGACCGCGACGCAGCGCCCGGTTCAGGGTCACCGAACCGGTGCCCTCGTCCCGCGCGAGCAAGGCGGAGGTGACGCCGTCGGCGTCCAGGCGCAGGGCGATCGAGCCCGGGTGGACGGCTGCGCCTGCACCGCACAGGTCTCGATAGCGCACGGCCGCCCGGCTTCCCCGTGCGCGCGGCACTCGACGCGGCGCGACGTGGCGGACTCCTTGCGCTTCTGCGGCCACATCGAAGGGCCGAACTCGTGATTGCGGGCCCGATGACGGAGGCCTCGCCGGGCGCGTCAGCGTCGTCGCGCCGTTCGGCCCGGGGTCAGCCCGCCGGAGTCAGGATCACGGCCTGTCCGCCCGCGCTGGTCATGGCCACGTCGAGGGTGGTGGCGGCGGTGACCACCTGGGAACCGACGAGGGTGGCGGTCCCGTGTGGGGAGCTGCCCGCCGGCCCGTCCGCGTAGACCGTGGCCGTGTAGGACGTGTCGCCGTCGAGGAAGTCCAGCGGGACGGACACCGTGCGCGCGTCCTCGTTGTTCATCACGCCGAGGAACCACGTGGTGCCGCTGCGGCGGGCCACCGCGACGTACTCGCCGAGGGCGGCCGTGACCGTCGTGCTCTCGTCCCAGGTGGTGGGGATCGCGTCGAACCAGGGCAGTCCGGGCCAGTTGGCGGTGGTGGCGTAGGCGGACGGCTTGGAGTACCAGTAGAGGAAGTTCAGCGGCTGGTAGTAGACGGCCGCCATGGCCATCTGGTGGGTGTTGGTGGTCAGGTCGCGGGACTGGCCGTAGCAGATCGTGTAGTCCATGGGACCGCCCACGTTGCGGGCGAAGGGCAGCAGGACGTTGTTGGTGGCGGTGGGGAAGTGCTCGTTGCCGCGCACGCCCTCCAGGCTGATCCAGTTGGGGTAGGTGCGCTCGTACCCCCACGAGCGGACGTCGTCGTGCATGTCGATGAGCAGCTCGTACTTGGCGGCCGTCCTGGCCCAGGTGATGATCTGGTTGGTCATGGCCTGGGTGCCGTCGTTGATGAAGCCGAGCTTGACGCCGGCCACGCCCCAGCTCCTGTAGAGGGCGAAGAGGGTGTCCAAGTCCGTCGCGGCGATCCGGTTGACGTAGAGGAAGACCCCGATGCCGTTCTGGGTGGCGTAGTCGATCACGGTGGGCAGGTCGATGGCGGATATCGCGGCGGTGGCGTCGGTCGTCGTGGTCTCCGGGCCGTACCAGCCCGCGTCGTACTCGATGTGGTCCAGGTTCCGGGCGACGGCGAAGTCCACCCCCGCGGTGCCGGCCGCGGTGGTCAGTTCGCAGCGGAACACCTTGCCGGGCTTGATCCACGAGGTGTCCGACAGGGCACAGGGCGGGGCCAGGTTGAGCACCAGCTCGGCATTGTCGACCAGGTCGCCGGCCTCGTCACCGAGGACGAGGACGCGCCACGGCGTGGTGAACGGTGTGGTGACGGTCGAGGTGCTCTGCGCGGTGCCCGAGGAGCGCGCGGACTTGGTCATCAGGTACGTCTTGAGCGTGTTGCTCGCGCCGGTGACGGAACTGACCATCGACCGCGGGTAGTTCACCCGGGACGATTCGCAGAGGATGGCGAACAGCCCGCTGCCCAGAGTGACCAGCAGCGGCAGGTCGCTGAGGTAACCGTAGTCGGTGCTGGAGGTGCCGGTGTACGGGATTGCGTCAGGGGCGACCGGGCTGTAGGCGTCCTCGTCGCGGGCGCTGTAGACCGTGGTGTCGTCGGGGAACACCCACGTGGTCAGCTCGTCGGAGATGGTGGCACTGCCCGTGTCGAGCAGGACGTAGCGCAGCGCGACGCCGGTGTCGTAGGCGCGGAGCTGGACGGCGAAGTCGACGCCGCTGGTGCCGTCCCGCAGGTTCCAGCGCATCTCCTGATAGTGGTCCCGGACCGTCGCGTTGCGGCCGAATACCGGGGTCCAGGTGCTGTCCTTGGTCCAGTGCTGGTAGTTGGTCACGGACGCGTCGCCGGTGCCCAGTTCGGTGCCGTCACTCAGCCGGAGGCCCAGCGCCGAGGCGTCGAGGACGGTCGTGCCGTCGCGCTTGACCGACCATTGGAGCACCCCGCCGACCAGGGACATCGTGATCTTGTTCTTGCCGTCCGGGGAGGTCGCCGTGATCGACATGTCCGCCGCCTGGGCGGCGGAGACGGTCCCTACCAGGTCCCCGTACCCGGGCACCGCCCTCCCCGCTCCGGACACCCCGGCGGCACGACGCTGCCCGTCTCCGGACAGGCGCGCGCCCGGGACCTCGAAGAAGAGGTGAAGAAACATGTCCCGAGGAACGTTTTCCGGCCGCGGCCGCAGACCCTGGCGCACCGCCGCCGCCTCGTTCCTGACCCTGCTGGCCGCCGTCGCCGCGCTCCTGATACCCGCCTCCGCCGCCCAGGCCGCCACCGTGACCTTCACGACGGGCGCGGACCGGACCGACACCAATGGCAACGCCCTGCAGCTCCACGGTCTGGGCATCATCAAGGTCGGCGACACCTGGTACGGCTTCGGTGAGAACAAGACGGGCGAGACCTCGTCCGACACGTCCTTCCAGGCCATCTCCTGCTACAGCTCGACCGACCTGGCCAACTGGACGTACCAGGGCGACGCGCTGTCCCTGCAGAGCAGCGGCGACCTCGGCCCGTCCCGGGTGGTCGAGCGGCCGAAGGTGATCTACAACGCCTCAACCCAGAAGTACGTCATGTACGTACACATCGACAGTCAGAGCTACTCCGAGGCCAAGGTCGGGGTCGCCACCAGCAGCACACCCTGCGGCGCCTACGACTACCTGGGCAGCTCCCGCCCGCTGGGCCAACTGAGCCGTGACATCGGCCTGTTCCAGGACACCGACGGCACCGCCTACCTGCTGTCGGAGGACCGCAACAACGGCCTGCGCGTCGACCTGCTCTCCAACGACTACCTCAGCCCCGTGAGCACGGTCGCCATCCTGGGCAGCGGCGGCGGCTCCAACAGCTTCGAGGCACCGGCGATGATCAAGGCCAACGGGATCTACTACCTGCTGGCCTCGCACCTGACCGGCTGGAGCCTGAACGACAACGTCTACTCCACCGCCACCTCCGTCAGCGGCACTTGGGCCGCGATGAGGAACTTCGCCGCCCCGGGAACCCACACCTACGGCAGCCAGACCGCCAACATCATCACGGTGGCCGGCACCTCCGGTACGACGTACATCTACGCCGGTGACCGCTGGAACACCTCCGCCCTCGGCGCGTCCAAGCTGATCTGGCTGCCGCTGACCCTCAGCGGTACGACGGTGAACCTCGGCCAGTACCCGACCTGGTCACTCGACGTCTCGGCGGGCACCTGGACGCCGAACAGCGGTGTGCCGAGTACGACGGCCCACACCCTGACGAACTCGGGCAGCTCCATGCTGCTCGATGTCACCGGCGCGTCCACCGCCAGCAACGCCAACATCATCCAGGCGAGCGGCACGGGCGGGACGGACCAGAAGTGGACCCTCACCAAGGTCTCGTCCAACATCTACACGTTGAAGAACGTCAACAGCGGGCTGTGCCTGGACGTCCCCAGCAAGTCGACCGCCGAGAACCGCCAGCTCATCCAGTGGACCTGCAACGGCGGCACCAACCAGCAGTTCTTCTTCGACCTGGTCGGCAGTTACACCGGCAGTGTCTACATGCTGGTAGCCGTGCACAGCGGGATGAACATCGGGGTACTCGACAGCGCGACGACGACCGGCGCGGCCGTCGTCCAGCTGACGGGCACGGGCGCGACGAGCCAGAAGTGGACCGTCGGCTGACACCCCGGGGCACGTCAAGCGCCGGTACGCCGCCGCGGTCGGCGGCGGTGTACCGGTCCAAGGACTCCGGCTGCTCCTCGCCCGGCCCCGGACGAATCGCCGCCGCCGGTCTCCCACCACGCGGTCCGACCGGACCGCATCCGCGCCCACTGGAGCTGCATGCTCCGCGTGACAGGCCCCTGCCCCTCGGCGAGGTCCGCGGTCACGACCTGATCCGCATGCTCTCCCTGGACGGCGGGCCGAGCGGGCCGAGCGAGGCGTTCGCCCACCAGAGGACGGATCTTGAAGACCCTGCGCCTGGTCAAGTTCGCCTCCGACAAGGGACAGCGGCGGATGATCGGTGCCCGGCTCAACGTCACCGAGGCCCGTCACCGACTCGCGCGGAAGGATCTCCTTCGGGCAGCGCTGCGAACCGCGCCGGCACTACCGCGAGGACGCCGACGGTTTCCCCGTCACCGAAGAACTACTCGCCCGCCTGCCACCGCTCCATTACGACCACGTCAGCTTCCTCAGCCGACAAGCCCTCACCCGGCCGGAGGCGCCCGGCCTGCGGCAGCCGCGCGCCCCGCACAGAGACGAGACGGGACCGATGACGGCGAGAATCAGTAGCCGCGGCCTCGTACAGGCGAAGAAGCGGCCCGGAGCCAAGTTGCGATGGCTTCGGGCCGCCCTCCGGAGACGGTCGTGTTCACCGCCTGCCCTTCGGGCGCGAGGTGGCTGAACGCGTCAACGAGTCGACGGGCCTTGCTCTTGCTGCTCAAGGTGCGCCGCGGGCGTGGGCATCGGCGGTTCCCCGGAAGGGCTGAACGAGGCAAGGCCGGTCTCGATGAGCCTGGCTGCACGGCGGACGTCGGCGGTCACCGTCCCATTCACCTGCTCAGGTGCGCGGACGCCTTTCAGGTGCTTGCCCAGGCTCCGGAACTGAATGGGCCACAGGCCGAGCAGAGCCGTTGCCGCGATCTGCGGCTCAGGATCATCCGGGCTCATCCCGGCGCGCCGGGCAAGCGCCTCGGCTGCCACACCGATGAGCCGGTCGGTCATGTCCCGGTGATAAGCCCGCAGCGAGGGCGTGGACCGGGTCAGCTCGCGGAAGCGCCTGATCATGACGGCGGCCTGGGCCGGGTCGTCCTGCGCGGCGGTCCAGGACGTTATGGCGTGCAGTTCGTCGGACAGGATCCGCAACACCGCGTCGACCGGGCGACGGTCGGGGAGGACCAGATCGGTGCGCAGGGCGGTCATCGTGGTCTCACCGAGGTCCAGAAGGAGGGATTCCTTGGTGGGGAAGTAGTTGAAAACCGTCTTCTCCGAGACTTCGCACGCCTCGGCGATCTCCGCCACGCGGACGTCGTCGAAGCCTCGCTCCAGGAACATCTCGGTCGCGGTGTCCGACAGGCGTTGCCGCATCGGACGCTTCTTCCGCTCCCGCAGGCACACAGCCGGGGGTCGGCACACAGCCGGGGTTCGGTCCGCCGCCTGCGTACGGTCCGCCGGTCGGGACCGGCGGACGGCCGGTGCCCTCGCCCCGGACGGTGCCGCGGTTCCTGCTGCCACCGGGAACGGGGCGGCGCGGTCCCGGACCCGCATCCGGGCCGCGGTCGTGGCCGCCGGTGTGTCGGCCGTTGCGGCGAAGGTCGCCGTGGCGCTCTGGTGGGGCGGAGTCGGGAACCGGGACGGAGACGGACAGGCCACGGGTCGTACGTCATCGCCGTCATCGCCCTCTTCGTCCTCGTCAGGCCCGGCCGCCGCGAACGCGCTGCCCGCGTCCTGGGTGGGGACCTGGAAGGGCACCGGCCCGGGCAGTACCGCGGGTGACGGGGTGTTCAACGCCCGTACGACGGGCGTGTCCGTGACCCTCACCCTGCATGCCGCGAGTCGTGGCGATCTCGTGGGCCGGCAGGTCAGCCATGTGACCGAGGCCGGCAGCGGGGGCGACATCGGCTGCACGGAGACCCTGCGGCTGCGGGAGACGCACACGACGTCCATGGTGTTCCAGGCGGTCACCACTACCCCCTCGGACCCCTCGCAGGGTGTGGTGTGCGGATCGGGCAACGTCTACACCCTGACCGAGGACGGCGCGGACACCCTGGCGCTCGGGGACGAGGGCAGTCAGACGGCGGGGTCGCCGTCCCGCCTCGAGCGCGTGACCTGACCGCCGGTACGGGTCGCGCACCGGCCGGCACGGGGCGTTCACAGGGCCGTGGAGAGCAGGAGCAGGAGGGCGATGGTGCCAGGTACGACGGTCAGCGCGGCGCGCGTCATCACGGCGGCGGCCTGTGCTCCGGTCGTGCGGTGGGTGGCCGGGACCATGACGGCCAGCAGGACGGGGAACGCGGCCAGGACGCCGGCGGCGAAGGGGCCGAAGGCGCGGGCCGCGGTCAGGGCGAGCGGGACCGTGACGGCCGACAGCGCCATCCTCGTCCCGACCTCGCGTCCCCGGCGTACGCGGGTGGCGGGCCGGCCGGCGGGGGGTGGGGCCGGCCAGGTCACGAGCCCGGTGCAGGTGACGGCGAGGGCCACGGCGGCGGTCAGCCAGACGTTCGGGCACGTGGCCGCCGCCACGGCCGCGGCGGCCGTACCGGCGAGGGCGACGGCGAGGGCGCGGGCCGGCCGCAGCGCGGGGGCGAGGCGCCCGTAGGCCAAGCAGAAGCAGGCGACGGCGAGTTGGGCCGCGACGAGGCCGCGCGCGGCTCGGGCGGCGGCCTCGCTCCCGGCGTCCAGCCACAGCAGCATGACGAACGGCAGCGACGTCATCGGCAGACCCAGCAGCAGCCCGCCCAGGCGTGGGCCCGAGCGGCGTGCGACGACGGAGACGAGCAGGACGAGACAGGGGGCGAGAGCGGTCCGCAGAAGGATCTCCATGCCTTGGAGCCTGGCACCGAATGCGCCGACACTGGCTCGGACTTCGCGGCACTCGGCGGCCTGTCGCTGTGGAAAAATCGGCGGCACCGTCTGATCGCCGAGTTTTTCTGAGGTGGGACCCGTGGACCGTATCGACCGGCAGATCCTGACCATCCTGCTCACGGACGGCCGGGCGACCTACCAGGACCTGGGCCGCCGGGTGCGGCTGTCGGCCAACACGGTCGCCGACCGCGTGCGCCGGCTGCAGGCGGACGGGTTCGTCCGGGGCTACCGGGCCGAGGTGGACCTCGCGGCGCTGGGCCACGGCATGGAGTTGCTCAGCGACATCCGCCTGCGCGAGGGCACCGACCGCACGGTCTTCGAGAACCAGCTGCACGACGTGCCACAGGTCGTGGCCGCGATGCGGCTGACAGGGGACTACGACTACCAGCTGCGCGTCGCCTGCGCCGACGCCCGCGAGTTCGAGACCGTCGTGGACCGCCTCAAGGCCGACCTCGGAGTGCGGGAGGCCCGCAGCCGTCTGCTCCTCCACGAGGTCCCACTCGGCCCGGACCGCCTTGTGGGCTCCTGACGGCGCGCACCGGACCGGCCGCGAGCGGGGCGGACATGAACGCCTCGTACAGGAACCGTTGGTTCGAATTCCACACGCCCCGACACCAGTTCACGTCCGGAGCCTGGTCTGAACCAAAAAGGAAACAAATATTGACGCGGCCGAACAGCGTGCGTAGGTTCCCGGCCGAGCCGATCGAAGAGCTGTGTCGCCGCATCCTGAGCGCGGCCCCCCACTCCAGCTTCGAAGGGACGTGCCATGCGTGGTTCCCCGTCCGTCTGGATTGTCATGCGCTCGCCAAGCAGGGCATCACGTACAAGAGCGCGCAGGTCTAGGGTGGTGGCCGTGCTGGCCTCCCTAGGTCTCGCTCTCGGGCTGCTGCTCGGGATTCCGGGCGCCTCGCAGGCCGCCGGCTCGCTGCCGTGCGACATCTACGCCGCCGCCGGTACCCCGTGCGTGGCCGCGCACAGTGTCACGCGGGCGCTGCTCTCCTCCTACGGCGGCCCGCTCTATCAGGTGACGCGTGTCTCGGACGGGGCCACCGCCGACATCGGGCCGTCGGCGCAGGGCGGTTACGCGGACGCGGCGGCCCAGGACGTTTTCTGTGCCGGCGGTGACGGCGGCTGCCGGATCACGCGGATCTACGACCAGAGCGGCCGGCACAACGACCTCACGCCCGGACCGGCAGGGACCTCGGGCATGGGGGCCGACCGGGGTGCCGACGCATCCGAGATCGCCGTCACGGCGGGCGGGCACAAGGTGTACGGGCTGTGGGTCTCGCCGGGAGTGGGCTACCGGTACACCGGTGTCGCCTCGGGCGTCGCGGTCGGCGGTCAGGCCGAGGGCGCCTACATGGTGGCCAGCGGCACCCATGTCGGGTCCGACTGCTGCTTCGACTACGGCAACGCCGAGAGCACCCCGGCCGACACCGGCAACGGGCACATGGACGCCGTGTCGATCGCCACGACCTGCTATTTCGCGCCGTGCACCGGGAACGGCCCGTGGGTGGAGGCCGACCTGGAGAACGGCATGTTCCAGGGCGACAACGGCTCCAACACCGCCAACCTGGGCAACGGCAGCACCTTCGTCACCGCCGTGCTGAAGAACGACGGGCAGACCCGGTACGCGCTCAAGGGCGGGGACTCCCGGTCCGGCGGGCTGACCACCTGGTGGGACGGAGCGCTGCCGTCCCGGGGCGGATACCGGCCCATGCAGCAGGAGGGCGGCATCATCCTGGGCATCGGCGGCGACAACAGCAACTGGAACCGGGGCACCTTCTTCGAGGGCGTCATGGTCTCCGGCTATCCCACCGACGCCGCCGAGAACGCCGTCCAGGCGAACATCGCCTCCGTCGGCTACAGCGGCGAGACGGACGTGCCGAACGGTCCGCAGGGGACGATCACCGGGCCGGGCGGCAAGTGCGTGGACGTCGCCGCGGACGACACCGGCACCGACGGCGCCGCCGTACAGCTGTGGGACTGCCAGACCTACGCCGAGGACCAGCACTGGACGCACCATCCGGACGGCTCGCTGTCCACGCTCGGGCGGTGCCTCGACATCGAGAACAACGGCACGGCGGGCGGGGCCAAACTCGAACTGTGGGACTGCAACGGGGTCGGCGGCCAGAAGTGGGTCCAGCAGGCCGACGGATCCCTCCTCAACCCCCAGTCCGGACGCTGCCTCGACTCCCCCAGCGGCGCCACCGCCAACGGCACCCGCCTGCAGATCTGGGACTGCAACGGCTCCGCCGCACAGAGGTTCTCGGTGAACGGCGGCGGGCCGGTCAAGGGCCCGGGCGGCAAGTGCGTCGACGTGGCCGCCGACGACACCGGTGGCGACGGCGCCGCCGTACAGCTGTGGGACTGCCAGTCGTACGCGGTCGACCAGCACTGGTACCACGGCTCGGACAACTCGCTCTCCACACTCGGGCGTTGCCTGGACATCATGGGCAACGGCACCGCGAACGGCACCAAGGTCGAACTGTGGGACTGCAACGGGGTCGGCGGCCAGAAGTGGGTCCAGCAGGCCGACGGATCCCTCCTCAACCCCCAGTCCGGACGCTGCCTCGACTCCCCCAGCGGCGCCACCGCCAACGGCACCCGCCTGCAGATCTGGGACTGCAACGGCTCCGCCGCGCAGGTCTTCGGGCTGAGTTGAAGGTCGGGTCACTCCTCGGGCACCGGGCCGGCGTACGCTCCCCAGGACACGAGGGAGCGGGCGTCGCTCATGGCCGCTCGCCGGAAGGTCTGGCCGTACCGCTGCAGTCCCATGCGGCGGACGAGCCTGTCCTCGCACTCGTTGCGCAGCGCGGCCATCTCCGGTGTGCCGCGCTGCGGGTGGCCGACCGTCTCCCAGAAGCGTGACGCCGCGCCGAACGCGTACGCGGCGGCGGGCTCCTCTCCCGCGTCGGCCAGGGCGATGGCGAGGAGGTCCATGACCATGGCGATACCGAAGGCGTCCCCGATGTGCTGCTTGGCGTCGAGGGCGGCCCGCGCGTGGTGTACGGCGTCGGAGGGCCGCCCGGTGAGGAAGGCGATCAGGGCCAGTTGGTGTTCCGCGTAGGAGCGGGTCCAGTGCTCGTCCAACGCCGCGCAGAGGTCGCGGAGTTCGAGTGCCTCGTGGCGGGCCTGGTCCAGCCGGCCGGAGCCGGTGAGGCCGAAGACGTGGACCAGGCGGCACAGGACCGTCGGCGCGGTCAGTTGTTCCGGGTGCGAGCCCGTGGCGCCGGGTTCCGTCGTCTCGACGCCGTTGACCGCGGCGAGGGGACGGCCCTCCAGCAGGTGCAGCAGGCCGTCCAGATAGGCGGCCCGTCCCAGCCCGTCGGTGTCGAGGACCGCGGTGGCGGCGCGCCGGCACGCGGCGGCCGTCTCGTGCGCCGCGGCCTGCTCGCCCTGCAGGGTCAGGGTCAGGCCCAGGCTCCACAGTCCCTGCACCCACGTCTCGTTCGGCACCCGGACGGCCGGCCCGGTCGCCCGCTCCAGGTACTGGCGGGCCTCGTACAGGTAGCCGGAGCAGACCCAGAAGAAGGTGACGTTGCCGATCATCTCCAGTGCGGCGGCCGGGTCGGTCGCCAGGAGGTGGTCGGCCGCCAGCCGGATGTCCGCGTGCAGGAACGCGATCCGCCGGTACCAGTTCCGCTGCGCCGGACCGAACCACTCGCGATGGGCCTGCCGGGTCCGGGCGAGCACGTACTGGGCGTGGCGGTGGGCCAGTTCCTGCTCGGCACCGAGTTCGGCGAGCCACATCCGGCCGTACTCGCGCACGGCGTCCAGCATCCGGTACGTGCCGTCCTTCCGGATGACGACGGACTTGTCGCACAGCGAGACGAGAGTCCATCCGACGCCGCCCGGTGCGAGCGGGCCGCCGCCGGCCAGCTGGCCCGCGAGGTCGTCGTCGAAGGAGCCGGGCAGATAGGAGAGCCGCGCCCACAGCAGCCGCTCCTGCGGGGTGCACAGTTCGTGGCTCCAGCCGATGGTGGTGCGCAGGGCCGCGTGCCGCGGCGGCCATCTGCGCTCCGGCGTCCGGGGCAGGTCCACCGCCGCGTAGGGGCCCGCGCAGAGGTCCGCCAGTGACCTGCTCCGTAACTGCCCGGCCGCGAGCTCCAGTGCCAGCGGCAGTCGTTCGAGCTGATCGCACAGGCCTGTGGCCAGTTGGAGATCGGTGTCGTCCTTGAGCGGGCTCCCGGCCGCCGCGGCGCGGTCGGCGAACAGGGTGACCGCCTCCGCCGCGGAGGCGAACGGCTCGATGTCGACCACCGCCTCGGTACGGACGCGCAGCGGCTCCCGGCTGGTGGCCAGGATGGTCAGGTTCGGGCAGGTCGTCAGGAGATCGCCGGCCAGGTCGCGGCATTCGGCGAGAAGGTGCTCGCAGGAGTCGAGGACCAGCAGTGTCCTGCGGTCGCCGATCCACGCGCAGACGGCGTCCGCCGGCAGGCGTGGGGTGTGGTCGGACAGGCCCAGCGCGTCCGCGACGGTGGCCGCCAGGAGGTGTGCGTTGTACAGCGGGGAGAGGTCCGCCCAGGCGACCTCGGCACTCCCCTGGGCCGCCGCCTCGGCCAGGGACACGGCCCGCTGGGCGAGCCGGGTCTTGCCGACCCCGCCCGGGCCGCTGAGGGTGACCAGTCTGCTTTCGCCCAGCGCCGAGGCGATCCGGTCGAGTTCCGCTGCCCGGCCGACGAAGGAGGTCTCCTCGTCCCACATCATCCACACCATGCCGACATCCTCGTGGGCGAGCCGATGCGCGATGAGCCGATCAAGGCATTGCCGTGTGGCGGGTGTCCCCGGCCCGTACCCTGGATCGAGCACTGCCGTGCGAGCGCGAGAATCACTCACCCGGGTGAATCGTCGACGCGCCCGGGTGCGTGCACCGCGAAAGGACCGGTACCGCTCGCCGTGCCTCCCGGGTGGGGCGTTGACAGACCGGCGGAGGGGGGGTCACTCGCCGCCGGGAGTGCCCGCCTCTTCCAGCCGGGAGAGCCAGGTGGTGAGCAGTACTTCGAGCGACTCGGCCTCGGCGGGCGTCAGCAGGTCCACCAGGCGGCGTTCGTTGCGCATGTGGTCGGTGAAGGCCCGGTCGACGAGTTCGCGCCCCGGGGTGGTGAGGGCGACGATGCGGCCGCGCTGGTCGTCGTCGGAACGGCGGCGGGTGACGAGTCCGGCGCGTTCCAGTCGGTCGATCCGCTTCGTCATCGCGCCGGTGGTGACCATGGTGTGGGCGGCGAGCTCGCCGGGCGCCCGCTCGTAGGGTTCGCCCGCCCGGCGCAGGGCGCACAGGACGTCGAACTCCCCCTCGCTGAGGCCGTAGCGGCCGTAGACGAGGCAGAGCTCCTCGGTGAGCCGGCCGGCCAGGCGGTGCAGGCGGCCGATCACCCCCTGCGGCGTGACGTCGACGTCGGGCCGCTCGCGGCGCCAGTCGGCCTGGATGCGGGCCACGCGGTCGATCGGTTCACCGTGGTTCATGCACCCATCATAGCCAGATAGCTTCCCGGGAAGTTATATTGGCTTCCATGGAAGCTAATTCACGCTGGGTGGCGCTCACCGCGGTGGCGCCGGTGGCCTGGGGGGCCAACTACTACGTGACCCACGAGTTCCTGCCGGCCGACCGGCCGCTCTACGGGGCCGCGCTGCGGGCGCTGCCCGCCGGCCTCGTCCTGCTGGCCCTGCGCAGGCAGCGGCCGCGCGGCGCGTGGTGGTGGCGGTCCGCGGTGCTGGGGCTGCTCAACATGAGCGTGTTCTTCGTCCTTGTCTACACGGCCTCGCAGCTGCTGCCGACGAGCGTCGCCTCGACGGTCATGGCCGTGTCCCCGCTGACGATGATGCTCATGGCCTGGCCCCTGGTGTCCGAGCGGCCCCGGGCCGCCCAACTGGCCTGCGCCGTGGTCGGGCTCGGCGGGGTCTGTCTCATGCTGCTGACGGGGGTGGAGGGCACGAGCGTGCCGGGGGTCCTGGCCTCGGCCGCCGCCATGCTGGTGTCGGCGTTCGGGCACGTCCTGACCAAGCGGTGGAACGTCGGCACCGATGTGCTCGCCTCGACAGCCTGGCAGCTCACGGCCGGAGGCCTCTTCCTGCTCCCGGTCGCCGCGGTGGTCGAGGGCGCTCCACCGGCGCTCTCCGCCCCGGCCATGCTCGCGTTCGGCTACGTCTCGCTGGTCGCCACCGCGCTGGCCTTCGTCGCCTGGTTCACCGGGCTACGGCACCTGTCCGCGGGAACGGTCGGGCTGATAGGGCTGCTCAACCCCGTCACGGGCGTCCTGCTCGGCACGGTGGTCGCCGGGGAGGTGCTGACCGTTCAGCAGCTGTGCGGGCTGGTCCTGGTGCTGGCCGGAGTCGTCCTCGGCCGGCCCGGGCCGAGGACGAGGCGCAGGCGGGACGGGGCGCCTCCCGCGCAGGAGATCCGGCGCCCCGCCCGCCGCGGGTCAGAGCGCGGCGGTCGTCTCCTGTCCTGACGCGCTGCCCGTGAGCCACTGGTCCCAGCCCAGGTTGAAGTCGGCGTAGCCGTTGTCGGCCGGTGCCTTGCCCCGGGGCGAGCCGGTGATGGTGACGGGGTCGCCCTGCTTGACCTGGCCGTAGAACCACTTGGCGTCCGACAGGGACAGGTGCACGCAGCCGTGCGAGCCGCGGGCGCTGCCGCTGCCCGGATACGGGTCGCCGGTCGAGTAGTGCACGTAGGTACCGGACTGGGTCAGGTGGACGTCCCAGGGCAGCGTCAGGTCGTAGAAGTTGGGGCTGCCCTTGTCACAGCTGATGCCGACGCTGCAGGAGGTCATGTGGACCTTCTCCTGCTTGTCGATGACGGCCATCGTGCCGTCCCACGTCGGGTACTGGGCGCTGCCCGCGTTGATCGACAGCGTGCGCACCGCCTGGCCGTTGCGGGTCACCTTCATGGTGTGGCCGGTCACCGAGACGTCCGCACGCACGTCGTCGCCGATGGTGAAGGTGTGCGTGTAACCGTGCACGCCGTAGCGTCCGTTGCCGTTGCTGACGCCCGTCATGTCGGCGTCGATCCGCACCTTGGTGCCGGAGGGCCAGTACGTCTTCGGCCGCCAGTCGGCGCGCCGGTCGCCCATCCAGTGCCAGGCGCCGACCACCGGCTGTGAGGTGCTGACCTTCATGTGCTTCTCGACCGTGGCCTTCGCCTTGGCCGCCACCGGGTTCGTGAAGATCACCGAGATCGGCATGGCCACGCCGACGGTGGTACCCGTCTGCGGGGTGATCGTGTCCAGCAGCATCGGCGGACCCGCGGGCTTCGTCGGTGACGGCGAGGCGCTGCTCGCGCTCGGCTTCACCGACGCCTTCGCGTCGTCCCCGCTCGCCTTGTCGGAGCCGCCCCCGCCGCAGGCGGTCACGCCCACCAGCATTGCGACCGTACCGACTGCGATGCCTATGCCGCTCTTGCGCCGTCCCACGCCCTGCCCCACTCATCTCGCTCCACGGCCTCGACAGGCCCCACTGTCCGTCAGACAGCCGGAGCATGGGCCGTAGTTCCGTGCGGGACGTAAAACTTGGATCAAGACGCGGTACGCGGCCCCGGGGCGGGAACCCGCGAGAAGCCCGCCCGCGGGCCGACGGGCAGCGGTCGGACGGGCTTTCGGCCTGCTGGGGTGGTGTGCCGCGGTCAGCCGGTCGCGGCCGGGGCCAGGTCGGCCGACGGTAGGAGTTGCTGCCGAAGGCGGTCGCGGATGATGCTCTCGGCGTCCGCGACTATGGTGCGGACCACCGTCTCGCAGCTCTCCACGCTGTCGACGAGGCCCTGTGCCTGACCGGCCCACCACATTCCGCCCTCGACGTCGCCCTCGCCCAGCACCCGCTGCCTGCCGCGTCTCCCGGAGGCCAGTGCGGCGACGTCGGCGAAGACGGCCCCGGGGCGAGCGCCCAGGCGGGCGATCTCCTGCGAGACCGAGTTCCGCGCCACCCGGGCGGTGTTGCCGAACTCCCGGAACACGATCTGCGTGCCGCGCTCGTCGTTCGCGACGATCTGCGCCTTCACGTTCGGATGGACGGGCGCCTCCTCGGTCGCCTCGAACCGGGTTCCCATGTTGATCGCGCACGCCCCGAGCGCGAGGGCCGCGACCAGGCCGGCGCCGGTGGCGAAGCCACCCGACGCGATGACCGGGATGCGCAGCCTGCGGGCGGCCGCCGGGATCAGGACGAGGCCGGGGACGTCGTCCTGGCCGGGATGGCCGGCGCACTCGAACCCGTCGATGCTGACGGCGTCGACGCCGAGCGCCTCGGCCTTGAGCGCGTGCCGGACGGCGACCGCCTTGTGCACGACCTTCACCCCGGCCCGCCGGAACGCCGGCAGGTGCGGTGCGGGGTTGCTGCCGGCCGTCTCCACGACCTTGACGCCCGAGTCGATGATGACCGCCCGGTAGTCGTCGTACGGCACCGGTTCGATGGTGGGCAGGATGGTGAGGTTGACGCCGAACGGCTTGTCGGTCAGTTCACGG
Source organism: Streptomyces sp. NPDC047061 (assembly GCF_040643955.1). Taxonomy (NCBI): domain Bacteria; kingdom Bacillati; phylum Actinomycetota; class Actinomycetes; order Kitasatosporales; family Streptomycetaceae; genus Streptomyces; species Streptomyces sp. NPDC047061. Next base: position 9,428 of record NZ_JBEYVI010000027.1, on the reverse strand, counting down.
CAGCGCGCGATCTCCCGTGCGAGCGCCTCCGGGGTGGGCTGGGTCAGCGCGCTGAGGAAGCCCAGCGCGCCGGCGTTCGCGACGGCCGAGATCAGCTCCGCCGTGCCCACCGCGAGCATTCCGCCGCACACGACGGGATGTTCGACCCCGAACATCCGCGTGAACTCGTTCTGGAAAGTCATGTGTCGCTCCTGTTGCCAGAGCAGGATCAAGGGGGCCGTGTGGTCAGAGACGTCGCGAGATGATCAGCCGCATGATGTCCGAGGTGCCCTCCTCGATCTCCTCCAGCTTGGCGTCGCGCATCCACTGCTCGACCGGGAACTCGCGCGAGTAGCCCCATCCGCCGAGGGTCTGGACCGCCCCCCAGGTCACGGCCATCGCGGTCTCCGAGGCCTGCAGCTTGGCCATCGCGGCGAGCTTGGTGGCGTCGGCTCCGGCGTCCATCCGGCGTGCCGCGTGCAGGGTGAGGAGCCACGCGGACTCGATGCGGGTCGCCATGTCGGCCAGCCGGAACGCGACGGCCTGGTGCTCGATGATCGGCTTGCCGAACTGGTTGCGTTCCCGCGCGTACTGGAGTGCGTACTCGTAGGCCGCGCGCGCGGCACCGGTCGCCGCGGCGGCCAGCACGATGCGCGAGATGTCGAACGTCCTCATCAGGCCCCGGAAGCCCTGCCCTTCCTCTCCGAGGCGGTCGGACTCGGGCACGAAGGCGTCGTCGAGGAAGATCTCGCGGCAGACGATGGCACGCTGGCCCATCTTGCGCATGGGCTCGCCGAACGTCATCCCCTCGGCGCCCTTGCGCAGCAGGAAGGCAGTGACCCCCGAGGAGCCCCGGGTGGGGTCGGTCTTGGCGAAGACCACGTACTGGTCGGCGAGGCCGGCGTTGGAGATCCACGCCTTCTGCCCGCTGATCGAGTAGCCGCCGTCGACCCGGACAGCGGTGGTGACGATGGACGCGGCGTCGGAACCCGCGCCCGGTTCGGTCGTCGCCAGCGCGGTGTAGAGCGGGTTCGGCCCGGCGAGCGGGCGCAGCCACTCCGACTTCTGCCGGTCGGTGCCCAGTTCGAGCAGCGGGTCGGCGAAGAACCCGTTGGAGCAGACGAAGTTGCCGATGCCCGGGTCGCCCCAGCACATCTGCTCCTGTACCAGGCACTGGGTCACGACGTCGGTGAACCCGCCCCCGCCGTACTCCTCGGGCAGCATGAAGTCGGTGATGCCGACCTTGGCCGCGGCCCGGAAGATGTCCAGGGGCGACTCGATGTCACGCTCGTCGACCTCACGGCCGCGGGGCCGGATCTCGTTCGCGGCGAACTCCCGGCACAGCCCGACGATCGCCCGCTGCTCGTCGGTCAGCGGCCAGGGTTCAGTGGACATGCTCACGCGATTTCTCCTGCTTCTCGGTGGATTCCCGGTGGCCGTTCACCCCGGTGACTTCGGGTGCGGCTTCTGGTGCGCCTTCTGTTGGGGCTTCGGGTTCGACTTCTGGTGCGGCTGCACTTGCGGATTCCGGCTCGGCTTCCGGTACGGCTTCGGATTCGGCTTCCGGTACGGCTTCACGTGCGGAACCGGAGACGACGAGGGCGTCCACGGCCAGGGCTCCCCCGGGCCCGACCCGTATCGGGTTCACCTCGATGTCCGCGACCCCGGTGCCGGTCGCGATCGCCTCCGACACGGCGACGACCGCGTCGATCAGTGCCTCGACGTCGACCGCCGGCTGCCCCCGCCAGCCGTCGAGGAGCCGGCGCGAGCGCAGGCGGTCGAGCATCCCGGCCGCCGTGTGCCGGTCGACCGGTGCCAGTTCGAGGCTCACGTCCCGCCAGAGTTCGGCATGGACCCCGCCATGGCCCACGGCGACGGTCGGACCGAAGTCACGGTCCCGGCGGGCGCCGATCAGCATCTCGACGACGCCCGGCCGGGTGTCCTGCTCCTCCACGACGTACTCGCCCGGGCCGAGCCGCCCGTACATCTCGCGGAACGCCGCCGCGGCGGTGTCCGGGCCCAGTCCGGTTCTGACGGCCCCGTGTTCGCTCTTGTGCTCGATCCAGCCGGCCTTGAGCACCAGAGGCGGCCGCAGCGACGCGCAGGCCTCCGCGAACCCGGCCGCGTCGGTGACCCGTCTCGCCTGGGGCATCGCGATGCCGAGTGCCGTCAGGTACGCGCGGGCCGCCCAGTAGCCGGGCTCCGGGACGGCCGCCCCGCTCGACTCGGCCGCCGGGACGGCCGTTGCGGTCTGCTCGGCCGCCGGGGCGGGGCGGGGTCGCCCGCCCAGACGGGTCGCGTGGTCCAGCGCGCCCAGGGCCGCGTCGATGGTGTCGAAGACCGGGACGCGGTGCTCCCGTAGCCGGGCGACCGCCGGTGAGGACGCGCTCATGCTGTGCACGATCAGGGGGACGTGCCCCGCGCCCGTCCGGTGGAGGCGGCCGAGGCGGTCGATCACGGCGGACTCGGCGTCCACGAGGCTCGGTGAGTCCTCGCCGTAGCAGCCGAGGTATCCCGACAGGACGATCGAGTCGACCTCACCGGAGGCGGCCACCGACTCGACGACTCTCGCGTAGACCTGGAGATCCGCCTCCCCCGCGCCCGCGAGGTCCACGGGATTGGACACCGCCGCGGCAGCGGGGAGCAGAGCGCGCAGGGCGGCTTGCAGCCGGTCCGTGAAGACCTCCGCGCGCAGCCCCCGGGCGGCGGCGAGGTCCGCGGCGATCCCTCCCTGGCCGCCGCTGTCGCTGATGACCGCGACCCGGCGCCCGTCCGGCGGCCCGGTCGCGTCGAGCACGCGGGCCGCGTCGACGAGTTCGCGCGGCGTCGCGACCCGCAGGGCTCCGGCGGCACGGCACGCCGCGTCGACGACGTCGAGCGCCGAGGTCATCGACCCGGTGTGGGACCGCGCGAGCCGACGGCTGCCCTCGCTGGCACCGGTGGCGAGCACCAGCACGTGCTTGCCGGCCAGGCGGAGGGCTCGGAGGGCGCCGACGATCCGTGTGCCGTCGGCGAAGCTCTCCAGATAGAGCGCCACCGTGGTGGTGTGCTCGTCGGCCACGAGTGATTCGAGTACGTCGGCGGCTCCCACGTCGAGTTGGTTGCCCACCGAGCAGAACCGCGAGACGCCCAGACCGGCCCGGGCGCCGAGACCGGCGATCTCGGAGCCGAGCTGACCGCTCTGCGAGACGATCGCGAGGCTGCCGGGCATGAAGTTCCCCCAGGCGAGCCCGAGTTCGGTGGCGGCGTTGAACAGCCCGAGGCTGTTCGGCCCGATCATCCGGGCGCCGGCCCGGCGCAGCATCGAGGCGAGCTCGGCCTCCTCCGCGCCAAGTCCCGCGGTGATCCCGAGGAACGCCCGGCATCCCTTGGCGAGGGCGTCCCGGACGACGGGACGGACGTGTTCCGGCGGTACGGCGAGGACGACCAGATCGGGGGGCTCGGGCAGGTCGCCGACCGTCGGACTGCAGGGACGGCCGAGGACCTGTGCGGCGCGGCGGTTGACCAGCCACACCTGTCGTCGGCCGGCTCCCGCGAGGGCACCGGTGGCGAGCCAGTAACCCCATTTGGCGCGGTCCTCGCTGGCACCGACGACGGCGACGGACGAGGGGTCGACGAAGGCCTGGGGGAAGGACACAGGGGGTCTCCCGGATGCGAGAGGGGGCGCAGGTGCGAAGGCGCAGGTGCTGGGGCTCAGGTGCTGGGGGGCGCGGAAGGCCGGGTAGAAGCAGGCCCGGACTCAAGTGTGGGCCGCGGCCGTCGGCCGGCGCTCGAAGAAGCCGGGGTACCGGCGTCGGCAGACCAGCAGGGCGAGCAGTCCCAGCAGGATCGTCCCGGTGCCGATCGCGAACGTGCCGCCGACCCGGGTGCCCGAGGAGAACGGCAACGACCAGCTCGTACCGCTGTTGGCGGGGTCCCACGCCTGGATCAGGCTCCAGGCTCCCGCGGCGAGCAGGACCACCCCGCCGATCGCGGGCAGGACGACGCTCAGCCACAGATCCGCCGCCCCGGCGCGCCGTTCGGTGCGGTGCACCCAGGCCGAGGTGAGCCCGGTGAGGCCGTAGTAGAACGCGATCAGGACCCCGCAGGCGGACACCGCGTCGCCGATGACGAGACCGTGGCCCAGGAAGTTCATCGCGACGTACACCACCGCGCCGACGACCCCGACCGCGATCGTGCCCACGTGCGGGATGCGGAAGCGCGGGTGCACCCGGGCCAGTGCGCGAGGGAGCGCGCCCTGGTCGCCCATCGACAGCATGGTGCGGCTCAGGGTCAGCACGGTCGTCTCCGTAGAGGCGGCCGCCGAGGTGAGGACCATCAGGATCAGCAGGTGCCACAGCACCGAGCCGAATCCGCTCGATCCGAACACGGCGGTGCCGAAGCCGTAGAGGACGTCCCCGGAGTTGTCCGGGTTGTTCAGGCCGATCCCGGTGTCGCCGATCCCGGCGAAGGAGATCGCGGCGAAGGCGGCGACGAGGTACAGCGCCACCAGCAGCACCGTGGACCAGATCGCGGCGCGGCCCGGGATGCGGTGCCGGTCGGTGGTCTCCTCGTTCACGGTGAGCGCGGTCTCCCACCCCCAGTAGATGAACAGCATCAGCACCAGCCCGCTGACGAACGCACTTGTCGACGCGCCCTCGAACGGGTTGAGCCAGGACAGGCTCGGCCGCCGGGTCCCGGCCGGCGCGGTGCCGCCGTACACCCGGACCAGGGCGACGACGGAGAGCACCACGAGCATGCCGAACTCCAGGAACAGCAGGGCCCGTTGTACGGCGGCGGCGATCTCGATGCCGCGGTAGCAGACGAGGGTCATCAGGGCGAGCCAGCCGAGTCCGGCCAGCAGCACGCGCCAGTCCGCCGGTGCTGAGCCGATGCCTTCGGCGCCCGCCAGCAGGAACACGTACTGCCCGGCGACCTGCGCGAGGCTGCCGATCACGAGGACGAAGGAGGCGATGATCGCCCAGCCGCCCAGGAAGCCGAGGTTCGGATTCAGTGCCCGCGTGGCCCAGGTGAAGATCGTGCCGCAGTCGGGGTCACGCCGGTTGAGCGCGGCGTAGCCGAAGGAGACGAACAGGATCGGGACGAAGGCCAGCACCACCACGGCCGGGGCCTGGAAGCCGACGTATCCGACGACGAAGGCGAGCGTCGCGGTGAGGCTGTAGGCGGGCGCCGCGGAGGCCACGGCGAGGATCAGGCTGGTCGCCATGGAGAGCGCGCCGGAGCGCAGGCCCTTGTCCGAGGAGGTCTCGCGCACTTCGAGTTGCGAATCTGAGGCCATTGCCACTCCCGATCTTGTGGTCTACGGGTATCGACAACCAAACGCAATGACTGATTGGCGAGTCAGCCTGACCGTGGCCCGAGGCGCTGTCAATACTCGGATCGCAATTTCGTGAGGCATCTTGACTGATGAGTCAACCTTGCGACACGGTGGCCGGCGTGACAACACGAGAAACTTCTGCCGTCGACACCGAGGTCGTGGTCGTGGGCGCCGGATACGCGGGGCTGACCACCGCGTGGCGGCTGGCCGACGCCGGGGTCGACGTGGTCGTCCTGGAGGCCGCCGACCGGGTGGGTGGCCGCGTGTTCAGCCAGGTGAGTCCGTCGGGGGTGCGCATCGACCTCGGGGGGCAGTGGATCGGGCCGAGCCAGCGGCGGTTCCATGCGCTGGCGGACCGGTTCGGCTGCCGCACGTTCCCGACCTGGGAGACCGGGCGGCACGTCGAGGTCCGTGCCGACGGCACCCGGGTGGACTACGCGGGTGCCGCACCGGACGCCGGACCGGGGATCGAGGAGTACGAACGCGTCACCGCCCTGCTGGACGGCCTCGCCCGTACCGTCGACCTCGAACGGCCGTGGTCCACCCCGCGGTTCGCGGAGTTCGACGTACTGTCGGCCGAGGACTTCTTCCGCTCGGAGACCGACGACGAGGACGCCCTGCAGCGGCTGGCGCTCGCGGTGCAGGGCGTCTGGTGCGCCGAGCCGCGCGAGATCTCCTTCTTCCACGTGCTGTTCTACCTGGCCTCGGGTGGCGGGTACGAACAGCTGATGGAGACCCGCGGCTGCGCCCAGGACGCCCGGTTCTCCGACGGGGCGGACGCGGTGGCCCGCGCCCTCGCGCGGTCGCTGGGCGGCAGGATCCGGCTGGGCGATCCGGTGGTGTCGGTCCGGCAGACCGCGCACGGGGTGGAGGTGTCCACCGGCCGTACGGTCGTCCGCGCGAGGCGGGCCGTGGTCGCCGTGCCCCCGGCGTCGGTCGAGCGGATCGCGTTCGAGCCTGTGCTGCCCCCGGGGCGGCGCGGCTGGGTGCGCCACTCGCCGATGGGGCGGGTCGCGAAGGTGCACGCCGTCTACGAGGAACCCTTCTGGCGCGCGGCGGGCCGCTCCGGGATCGCGACGCTCTACGGCGACGGCCCGGTCGGCGTGGTCTTCGACAACTCTCCCGAGGACGCCTCGCACGGCGTGCTCGTCGCGTTCGTCTACGGCGACCGGCTCGACCGCTGGGCCGCCGGGAGCGGCGCCGGGCGTCGCCGCGCGGTGCTGTCCGCGCTGTCCGCGGTGGCCGGTACCCGGGCGGAACGGCCGGTCGACTACGTCGAGAAGATCTGGCCGCGGGCGGGCTGGACCATCGGGGGCTACGAGTGCTTCGTGACACCGGGGGGCTGGACCCGGTACGGGAGGGACGGGTGGCGGGAGCCGTCCGGACTCGTGCACTGGGCGGGGACCGAGACCGCCTCGGTGTGGAACGGCTACATCGACGGGGCGATCTCGTCGGGCGAGCGTGCCGCGGCCGAGGTGATCGGCGCGCTGGCGGCCGTCCGGCAGCCGGGGTGATCCGCCGTGCCTGACATACTGGCCGGGTTATGACCAGCATCGAGGACCGGCCGGCCACGGCCGCCGATCTGCCGGGACGCGTCCGGACGGCGATCCGGGCGGCCGGCGTCTCCCAGCGCGAACTCGCCGACCGCATCGGAATGGACCCCACCGCGCTGTCCAAGGCGCTGCGTGGGACCCGGCGGCTGCGCGACGAGGAGGTCGCCGCCATCGCCAAGGCCTGTGGAGTCGCCACGGCCTATCTGGTCGAGGGAACCGGCCCGGAGCCGGTGCTCCCGCCCGAGAGCGGACGGGACCGGGCGCAGCCGGTGACGGCGCAGGAGCGGCGGGACCAGATCCTGGAGGCCGCGACCGTGCTCATCGCCCGCCGCGGCTATCACAACGTGCGGGTCTCTGACATCGCCCGCTACTGCGGGACCAGTACGGCGACGGTGCACTACCACTTCCCGAGCAAGGAAGCCGCGTTGCACGCCGCGCTCGAGTACTACGCCCAGCGGTTCCGCAGCCGGCTCGACGAGGAGTTCGGCCGGGCGAGTTCCGCGCGTGACAAACTGCGTCGCCTGATCGAGGTGCAACTGCCGGTCGCCTCCGACGACATCGACGAATGGTCGGTGTGGATCCAGTTCTGGAACCAGGCGATGCTCGAACCCGGGCTGCGGCCCGCGCAGCGGCGGATCTACTCGGGCTGGTACGGGGTCGTGGTGGAACTGCTGCAGGAGTGCCGGGCCGAGGGCCTGGCACCGGAGGCGGACGTCGAGGCCCTCGCCGACCGGTTCACCGCGATGGTCGACGGCCTGGCGATCCAGATCCTCGCGAACTCGACCGAGATGCAGCCGGACCGGATGCGCTCGCTCCTGCTGCGGGCCTTCGAACCGCACCTCGACCTGACCGACCGTCCGTCGCAGGCCTCCTGAGACACCCGCTGCCGAGCCGGTGAAGTGCCGGCGGTCCCGTCGAGGACGGCCGCGCTCGCCGGGCCGGCAGCAGAGGGAGCAGGGGGGAGCCGTCGGCCGGACGCGTGACGTGGCTTCACATTCGCATGAGGTCGGGGAGAGTGACCCGGCGCGCGGAACGGAGCGTCCGGTCACGCGCGATCCATGTAGCGACCACCCTTCTCCAACGCTCGGCAACACCCGTGCGACAAACAGGTGTTGGGCGCAACGGCTTGGCCAACTCCGGCCATGCGTTGGTCCGGAGTTCACCAGTCGCACCTGACGCACCGCACCGACCGGGCCCCAGAGTGAACGGCGGCCCGTCCGTGTGTCCGGGCCGGCCGTCACTCCCGCAAAGGTTCTCCTGTCGGAGAGCCCTCGGAAGGAGCACCCATGGCTGAACTGACCCGCCGCAGACTCCTGGGCTCCGCCGCCGCCGCCCTCTCCCTGCTGCCGCCCAGCGTCCAGAGGTCCGTCGCCGCCGGACCGCCGAAGTACGGCTCCCTGCACGACATCGAGCACGTCGTCATGCTGATGCAGGAGAACCGGTCCATCGACCACTACTTCGGGACCCTGTCCGGTGTCCGCGGCTTCGCCGACCCGCACGCGCTGAAGCTGGACACCGGGCGGTCCGTCTTCTACCAGCCGGACGCCGTCAACCCCAAGGGCTATCTGCTGCCCTTCCACCTCGACACGCACAAGTCGAGCGCCCAGGCCATCCCCTCCACCAGCCACGCCTGGTCCGTGCAGCACCAGGCCTGGAACAACGGGAAGATGGACCAGTGGCTGCCCGCCCACCGCAAGGCCGAGCTGGTCCCGGCGGAGCTGGACGGTGCTCACACCGGCCGGTTCTGCTGTTCGATGTACTGCCCGACCACGGAGAGCGGGGCGCCGCCGACGGTTCCGGCGAAGTAAGACCCGGACCAGAGCTTGTTGGCCCGCCAGTAGTGGCGCACCAGGTCGGGGAACTCCTGGCGCAGACGGCGGGAGGAGACACCCTTGAGGGAGTTGACCAGCTTGGTCACGGCGACCTTGGGCGGGAAGTTCACCAGCAGATGGACGTGGTTGTCCTCACCGTTGAACTCCACCAGGTCGCACTCGAAGTCCGTACACACCGACCGCATGATCTCCTCCATCTGAACCGCCCCGGGTTCGGCAGAGATCTCAGATCGTGGTGATGACCTGGGGTTTCTTGAGTTCGGTGTAGTAGTTGGCTTCGTATTCGACGGGCGGGATGTGCCCTATCTCACCGTGGAGTCGACGGTGGTTGTACCAGTCGATCCACTCGGCGGTGGCCAACTCGACCTGGGAGAGCGTCTTCCAGGGCCGCTGAGGCTTGATCAGCTCGGTTTTGAACAGGCCGATCGTGGACTCCATCAGGGCGTTGACGCTCCTATAGTTGTCAACTCTTTGCGGGGGCCGTTCTCGGAGCGGGCCGAAGCAGGTGGTAGATCTCGCGGATGACGTAGCGTTTGAGGCAGCGGATGATCTCGCGTTTCGTCTTGCCCTCGGCGGTGCGGCGGGCGACGTAGTCGATCGTAGGCTGGTGGAATCGCATGCGGACGATGACGGTGCGGTAGATCGCGGCGTTGAGCTGCCGGTGGCCGCCGTGGTTGATGCGGTGTCTGCCGCTGGTCATCCCGGAGCCGGTGGGCACGGGAGCGATGCCCGCGAGCTTGGCGAGAG
>NZ_JBEYVI010000026.1:0-163524 GCF_040643955.1 Streptomyces sp. NPDC047061 | reverse complement strand
AGGTGGTGGCGCGTGGTCAGCAGCCGCTTGCCGCCCCGCACCACGTGCACGACACCCGCCTGCCAGTCGGCCCGCACCTTCTTCAGCCGGTCTTCCAGGACGTGCAGACGACGGGACTTGGCATGCCACTCCTTGCGCGAGCGGTAGCCACCCGGAACACCCCTGCCTCCCTTCTCGCCCAGGGGCACGGACAGCCGGTGCCTGATCGTGCGTACGCCCGCCTGAAGGCTCTGGACATGCGCGAGCTGACCCCGGCGTGCGAGCGCCCACTGATCGTGCGTGGCCTTCGTGATACTCCCGGCCCAGCGGGACGAGGACTGGCCGGTCAGCGCCTGCTTGCGCTGGGCCCACCGGTCACTGCCGTGCTCCAGCCCGTCACGGCAGCGGGCCTTCAGATCCCGGGACGCGAGCGACCCGAGATGACCGCCCACCAGCCGCAAGACCTCCTCGTCCCCGGGCGTGAGCCCTTTGAGCCGGTCCCGGATCGCGACACCGGACGGGCCGGGCACCACGAACGGCACCGCCACCTCCCGCAACCCGCCCAACCCCGTCACCCCCACCCGGCATCGAAGATCCCCGTTCACCCGCCCAACGAACCCCACCCGCAAAGGTCACGCATTCGACGGACAAACGCCCGTTCCCGCCGACCGGACACCCGCCCCTCCCGCCGACACCGCCACTCACTCATGCTCACAAAAGCACACTCCCGCACGCTCAAGTGGCAGCAGTTCCAGACCCCACCGGACGGCTGCCTGGCGCCGCACGGGAGCTCGCTGGACGGCCGCCCGGCGCCGCACGGGAGCTCGCGGGACGGCTGCCCGGCGCTGCAGGGGGAGTCTCCCCGACCGCTGCCCGGCGACGCACGGTAGCCGCCTCGATCGCTGCCCGGTGCCGCACGGGAGCCCCCCTCGACCGCTGCCCGCCGGATGCGCGGAGACCCGCTGGGTCCTCGCCCGGCGGGCACGTTTCAATGGCCGCATGACCCTCACCGACGAACAGCCCGCCGCCCCCCGCCCCGACTCCGCCCCGCACGGTCACGGTCTGCGGCTCGACCGCTGGGACCCGGACGCGGAGGCGCAGGTCGAGGCGTGGCTGCGGGCCCGTAGCGACCCGGAGTTCCGCCGCTGGAACACCCCGCTCACCGTGGTGACCGACCCTGCGGGCGCCCGCGACGTGCTGCGCAGGCAGGCGGCGGACGAGACGTGCGAGCCGTTCCGGATCACGGACGCGGAGAGCGGTACGACCCTCGGCCACGTCGGCATCAACATGATCGACCGGACGTTCCGGACGGCCCGGGTCGGCTACTGGGTCCTCCCCGAGGCGCGGGGCCGCCGGGTGGCCACGCACGCCCTGGCCCTGGCGGCGGACCGGGCCTTCGCCGAACTGGGCCTCCACCGCCTCGAACTGGGCCATGCCCTGGGCCACGACGCGTGCTGCCGCATAGCCCGGACCTGCGGTTTCGCGTACGAGGGCACCCTGCGCGGCGCGATGTTCGAGGCGGGCCGCAAGGACGCCTTCCGGGACGTACACCTGCACGCCCGCCTCGCGACGGACCCCGGAACCGCCCTGGACGCCTAGGAACTGTCCGGCGGATCATGTGACTTTCCGACCAGTTGCTCGTTGGTTGGAGCATGGGTCGGGGGGATCTGACGAACCGCGAAGGGTCGCTGCTCGAGCCGCATCTGCCGTCTGCGGGCGGTCGGGGAGGCCGGTGGAGCGACCATCGCAGGGTGATCAACGGGATCCTGTTCCGGGTCCGGACCGGTGTCCCCTGGCGTGACCTGCCGGAACGCTATGGGTCCTGGAAAACGGTCTATGAATGGCATCGCCGCTGGTCGGCGGACGGTACCTGGGACCGGGTCCTGCAGGCGGTCCAGGCCGACGCCGACCTTGCGGGGCGGATCGACTGGTCGATGGTCGGAGTCGACTCCACGTCCTGGCGGCCTGTCCTGCAAGATCCGCCTTGCTGGCGAGGGCGGATGCCGTCCCCTCGGCCTTCTGGTCACCCCCGGCCGGCGGGGTGGCGCTCCGCAGATGATTGAGGTCCTCGAACGCATCCGCGTTCCCCGACCTCAGGGCGGACATCCGCGCACCCGGCCAGACCATCTCAGCAGCGACAAGGCATACAGCTCCCGCCGCAACCGTCGCTACCTGCGCAGACGCCAGATCAAGCACACCATCCCGGAGCCGAGGAATCAGCGGGCCCATCGCAAACGGCGTGGCAGCAAAGGCGGCAGGCCCGTCGGCTTCGACGCCGTCATTTACAAACGCCGCAACGAGATCGAGCGGACCATCAACCGGCTCAAGAACTCGCGGGCCGTCGCTACCCGTTACGACAAGAGGGCCTACGTCTTCCACGGCACCGTCACCACAGCGGCCGTCAGGCTATGGCTCCGGTCATGATCCGCCGGACAGGGAGTCCACGGTCTGACCGGACCGGACCGGATCAGCGAGATGCGAGTGCGGCGAAGGCGTCGTCCATGAGGGCGACCAGGTCGAGCCGGCCGTCGGAGTCGGCCCAGTGGTCGACGGCGGCGTTGAGGCAGTCCAGCGCTGCGGCCGCGCGGACCCAGTGGGCGAGGGTCGCCGGCTCGGTCCGGCCGGCACGGTCGGCGAGAGCGCGGGCGAGGGCCGGGCGCCAGCCGTGCTGCTTCTCCAACTGCCGCGCGCACAACGCCGGGGTGTCCCGGATCAGGCGGGTCAGGGCCAACGCCTCGTCCGGGTCCTGGTGATAGGGCTCGATGACCGTGTCGAGCGCGCGTCGCAGCGCGGTCCAGTCGTCCTCGTCGGCCGGGCGGGCGCGCAGGGCGTCGGCGACCCGCCCGCCTTTCGCGTCGAAGGCGCTGAGGACGGTGTCCTCCTTGGTGCCGAAGTAGCGCAGGAAGGTGCTGCGGGACACCCCGGCAGCCTTGGCGAGGTCGTCGACGGTCACGTTCTCGAAGCCCTCGCGGCGGAACAACTCGAAGGCCACCTGCCCCAGTTCGCTCCGTACTGCCGCTCGTGCGATGTCCCTGGTGTTCGTGCGCCCCGCTGTGTTCACCACGAGAGTGTACCTCCGGCCAGAACCTCACTTGCTGTAATGCAACCCAATGCCTACTCTGACACTCAGTTTCACTATCAGGACTTGGTTTGCAATCGGAGGCGGACACTGTGGCCACTCGGACCCTTGGGCTCATCGGCAGCGGCATGATCGGCAGCGCACTGGCCGGCCTCGCGGTGGCCGCGGAGCTGGACGTCGTCATCAGCAACTCCCGCGGTCCCGAGTCACTCGCCGACCTCGTCGCCCGGCTCGGTGACCGCGCCCGCGCCGCCACACCGGAGGAGGCCGCGGGAGCCGGTGACCTGGTGGTGGCGACCATTCCGCTCAAGAGCTACCCGCAACTGCCGGCCGCGGCCCTGGCCGACAAGACCGTGATCGACACCATGAACTACTACCCCGACAGAGACGGCCGCCTGGCCGCCCTGGACGCGAGCGAGATGACCTCCACGGAGCTGGTGCGGCAGCACCTGGCCGACTCCCGAGTGGTCAAGGCCGTCAACAACATCGACTTCCGCCGACTGACCACGAGCGCCCGGCCCGCGGGCGCCCCCGACCGCAGCGCCCTGCCGATCGCAGGCGACGACCCGACAGCGAAGGCGGACGTGGCCCGGCTGCTCGACCTGCTCGGCTACGACGCCGTCGACATCGGCACCCTGGCGGACAGCTGGCGCAGCGAACCCGGCACACCGGTCTACGTCCAGCCCTACCTCGCCCAGCGGCCCGACGGGCTGAGCCAGGAGGAGGCACAACGCTGGTTCTTCGAGACACCGGGCGTCCCGGTGTCCGCGTCGCGCGTCAAAGAGCTGGCAGACCAAGCCGTACGGCGTCCGGCAGGCGACACTCCGATGACCGTGCAATAGCCCCCTCCGACGGCCCAGGGGACCATGTTCGATACGGCGCCATGCTGCCCCAGGCGCCCTAAATCGGGTGCCCGGCAGGGTGGTCGGGCGGGATCATCGACCATGGACCCCGAAACCCCGCCTGTCGCCTGGCACTTCACCCCCGACCTCGACGAATTCCTCACCCACGCCCACGACTTCCTCCGCTCCCGCCCGGCCCTGCACACCGTCCAGCTCACCGTGACGGAGCAGCTCCGGCGGCGGGGCCCGCGGGCCTACGGCGACCAGCCCCCGTTCTTCGGATTCCTGGCCCAAAGCGACGGCGAGGTGGTCGCGGCGCTGTTCCACACGCCCCCGTACGCCCTCAACTCCACCCGCCTCACGGCGGCCGAGACGGAGGTGCTGGTCGACCGTCTCCTCGCGCACGGCCGTCCGGTGCCCGCGTTCTCCGCCGAGCGTGCCACGGCGGAGGCGTTCGTGGCGGAGTGGGAGCGCCGGACGGGGGTGCCGGGCAAGCTGCACGAGCAGCAACGCCTCTACCGGCTGGCCGAGTTGACGCCCCCTTCCCCGGCGCCGGAGGGCCGGGCGAGGGTGGCGGACGCGTCCGACCGGGACCTGCTGATCCGCTGGTACGAGGGGTTCGCCACGGATGCGGGCACACGGGACGGCCGGGACGGCGGGGACTGGGCCGACTTCCGGCTCTCCTACGGCGGCGTCACCCTCTGGGAGACCCCCGACGGCACCCCCGTCTCCATGGCCGGGGCGACCCTGGCGGCCGGCGGCCAGGTCCGGGTCGCGCCCGTCTACACCCCGCGGGAGCTGCGCGGCCGGGGCTACGCGGGCGCGGTGACGACCGAGGCGGGCCGGGCGGCGCTGGCCGCGGGCGCCGCCGAGGTGCTGCTCTTCACGGACCTGGCGAACCCGACGAGCAACGCGCTCTACCAGCGCATCGGTTACCGGCCGGTGGCCGACTGGGCGGTGTACGACCTCGCGGCGAAGACGCTGTGAGGACGGCTGCTCACGGCCACAGCAGTTCCTTCCGCCACCCGCCGTCCGCCTCCGCGACGTACCGGAGCCGGACGTGCCGGCGGTCCGGGTCGCCCTGGAAGAACTCCGCCTCCTGCGGGCGCAGCCGGTAGAGGGTCCAGGTCGGGGAGGGGGCGGCCGGGTCGGCGCGGGCCCGTTCCCAGGCCGCCTCCGACTCCTCCCGCAGCTCCTCCAGCGAGGACAGGAGCCCGCTCTGGCGGCCGGTGAGCGCCGCCGCCAGGGCGCCCGTCGAGCGGGCGTGCAGGTCGGCCTGGCTCTCCCGGGCCGGGGCCGCCGTGACGGGGCCCCGGAGCCGGACCTGGCGGCCCAGCGCCGGCCAGTAGAAGGCGAGGGCCGCGTACGGGTGGGCGCTCAGCTGATGCCCCTTGCGGCTGGTCACGTGGGACGCGAAGGACCAGCCGTGGGCGTCCGCGCCGTGCAGCATCACGATCCGTACGTCCGCCCGGCCCGCCTCGTCCGACGTGGCCAGCGACACGGTGTGCGGCTCCGGCTGCCCGGCCGCCACCGCCTCCGCGAACCACGTGGTGAACAGGGGGAGCGGGGCGCCGGGCGCCGCCTCCGGGTCGAACGGCCGAAGCTCCGTGGTCCCGGGGGACCAGACGCGGAGCGACTTCAGGAGCGCGTGAAGATCCGTTGCTGCCATGTGCCGAGTATCACTCGGTACCTCCCGCACCCGTGTCATCAGCGGCCTCGTGCGGCGCACGACCGGCCCCGCGGCCGAACACCGGGGCACAACCGAGCAAACCGCTGCGAACACCTGTGCCCCACCCCCACACTGTCCGGCATGAGGGGACCGAAGACCGTGAAAGTGGCTGTACGCCACGTAAGCGGTGATGCCGGACGGCGCAGGACACGGGCCGTCACCTGGGCCGCCCGCGACTTCCGGCTGGTCCGGCCGCCCGCGGGCCGGGACCGGGTCGAGCTGGAGTGCCCGGTCTGCGCGGCGTCCGTCCTCGCCGAGGTCGCCGACCACGCGCGCACCCGGCGGGTGCGGAACGTCTGGGCGGCCGTGTCGGTGGTCTCCCTCCTCGTCACCGTCGCCGCCGTCGGCTACGCCGTCCAGGAGGGCGGCAGGGCCCTGCCCGGGGGGCAGTCCCCGCCGGTCCTCCTCCCGGTCAGCGTGATCGTCGCCTTCGCCGGGCTCGTCATGGCGCCCACGGCGTGGGTGCGCGGCCGCCACCACATCGGCGTCGTCCTGCTCGACGGCCCCGCGCCGCGCCGCGGCCACCGGATCGTGCCGGTACGCCAGACGCTTCGCTGAGGGGCGCCGCGATGGGGCGGGGCGCTGACCGTCAGTGCCGGGCGAACTGCACCCCGGTCCGCTGCACCACGTCCGGGCGTACGGCGAGGGCCGGCACCGTGAGCTGCTCCCCGTAGATGTCGGTGAGGCGGATCTCGGCGCCGCAGCCGGTGCCCTGCTCGGAGAGGAAGTAGTTGTAGTCGGTGCGGGCCAGCGCCAGCCAGCCGCCGCTCGTGCGGACCTCCAGGCGGGCCAGCGGGTTGCGGTGGCCGATCGCCTGGATGCCGCACCAGTACTGGGTGGAACCGGTCTTGTAGCGGATCGACACCGTGTCGGAGGTGGCCGGGCTCAGCAGGCTCCAGGTGATCGTGATCCGGCCCGCGGAGAGGGGCGCGAGCTTCGCGAACGCCTGCCTGCTGAGGTCGAGTTGGCCGGCCGTGCAGGGCGCCGGGCACTCGTTGGTGATCCGTACGGTGATGGCCGCACCGCTCGCCGCGCGGACGGAGACGTACGCTCCGCAGGCCTTCGCCGTCTCGTAGTCGGCGGTGTTCATCGCCGCGGTCATCACGTCGGAGGTCGGGCCGTAGGAGCAGGCGCCGTCGCCGTTGCCGACGTCGTAGGAGGTGGCGACCCCCTGGTAGGTGGTGCCGGGGCGGATCCGGCCGGCCGCGGGGGCCGTGGTGGTGGCGGAGGACGCCCGGGCCGCGCCGCTCGCCGCGCGCTTGGCCGGGGTGGCGGACGGGGTCGCCGACGCGGACGCCGACGTGGTGGTCCGCGCGCTCGCCGACGGCTTCGCTGACGCGGTCGACGGCTTCGGTGACGCCGGCGCGGCAGGGTCCGCCGTCGAGCCCGGTGCGGATGCCGATGCGGACGCGGCCACGGCCCGGTCCTGTCCGGCGGCGCCGGCCGCGGCGCCGGGGCGGAAGGCCACGACCAGGGTCACGGCCAGGGCGACGACGGCCACGGCGGCCACCGCGACCAACGGGCCGCGCACCGGGCGCCATTCGAAGTCGCGGTCCGGCTGCGGGCGGCGGCGATGTGAGGAGGAGGCCACGGAGGGATCCTTACGCGATTCGGCGGTGCACGTCCTTCGAACATCGAAGCTTCCGTACGACAGTTGCCGCCGGTTCCCGGAAGGTTGCCGCCGTCCCGCGAATTTCTCCGGCCCCTCGCGGACCACGCGTCCCCTCGCGGACCCCGGGTCACCCCCGCCCCAGCACCACCGTCCCCGACGAGCAGAACCAGCCGCCCGTCCCCGACGCCACCCCCAGCTCCGGCAGCCCCCCGCCGCCCCGCCGCACCTGCCGTTCCCCGGCCTCCCCGCGCAGCTGCCGTACCGCCTCCACGAGGAGGAACAGGCCCCGCATGCCCGGGTGCTGGGCCGACAGGCCGCCGCCGTCCGTGTTCACCGGGAGCTCCCCGCCCGCGACCCGCAGCCGCCCCTTCTCGACGAACGCCCCGCCCTCGCCCTTGGCGCAGAAGCCCAGGTCCTCCAGGGTGACCAGGGTCATGTAGGTGAACGCGTCGTAGATCTCGGCGAAGTCGATGTCGGAGGGGGTGACTCCCGCCCGCCGGAAGGCCAGTTGCCCGCTCACCGCCGCCGGGGACACCGTGAAGTCCGCCCACTCCGACATCGTGGCGTGGGAGAGGCACTCGCCCGTGCCGAGGACCCACACCGGGGCGGTACGGCAGTCCCGTACGTACTCCTCGGCCGCCAGCAGGACCGCCGCGCCGCCGTCCGAGCGGATGCAGCAGTGCAGTTTGGTGAAGGGGTCGGCGATCATCGGTCCGGACAGGACCTCGTCGACCGTGATCGGGTCGCGGAACATGGCCTCCGGGTTCAGCGCCGCGTTGGCCCGCGCCTGGACCGCCACCTCCGCCAACTGCTCGACGGTCGTGCCGTGTTCGATCATGTGGCGGCGGGCGGCCATCGCGTACTTGGCGACGAGGGTGTGGCCGTAGGGGACCTCGAACTGCAGGGGGCCGCGGGCGCCGAAGGAGAGGTTCCCGGTGCGCCGCCCCGCCCGGATGTCGGCGCGCGCCGTCGAGCCGTACACCAGCAGGACCGCGTTGGCGTGGCCGGCGGCGATCGCGTCCGCCGCGTGGGCCGCCATGACCTCCCAGGTCGAGCCGCCGACGGAGGTGGAGTCGGCCCAGGTGGGGCGCAGGCCCAGGTACTCGGCGACCTCCACGGGGGCGAGGGTGCCGAGGCCGGCCGACGCGAAGCCGTCGACCAGCTCCCGGTCCAGGCCCGCGTCGGCCAGCGCGCGGCGGGCCGCCTGGGCGTGCAGGGCGTAGGGGGTGGCCTCGTCCACCCGGCCGCAGTCGGACAGGGCCACGCCGACCACGGCGACCTTGCGGGGACCAGTCATGAATCTGACGGTACATCAGATACGCTGGACTCCACCCCTGTGCATCTGCATCCGACGCCCCTAGCATGACGGGCCGTCAGATCGTCAGGAGGTCCGGTCATGGACGCCCGCTTCACCGACGAGCAGGACGAGATCCGGCGCGCCCTGCGTGAACTGCTCCACAAACGCTGCGGTACGGAGGACGTGCGGGCCGCCGTCGACAGGCCGGAGGGGTACGACCCCGGCCTGTGGACCGCCCTCGGCGAACAACTCGGCCTGCCCGGCCTCGCCCTCCCCGAGCAGTACGGCGGCGCCGGCTGCACCCGCACCGAAGTCGCCCTGGCCGCCGAGGAGCTGGGACGGACCCTGGCCCCCACCCCGTTCCTGGCCACCGCCGTGCTCGTTGCCCCGCTGCTGCTCGCCCTCGGCACCGACGCCCAGCGCGCCGAGCTGCTCCCGCGGATCGCCGACGGCAGCCGCACCGCCGCCCTCGCCGTCCCCGGCACCCGGCTCGGCACCGCCCTCGCGCTCACCGGGCCGGGCGCCGCCGACTGGGCGGGCGGCGGGCGGGCCGGGGGCGTCCAGGCGCGCCGCACGGCGGGCCGGTGGCGGCTGTACGGGGAGGCCGACCAGGTGCTGGACGGGCACCGCGCCGGGCTGCTGCTCGTCCCCGCGCACACCGGCGGGTACGCCCGCTCGCGCGTCCTGCTCTTCCTGGTGGCGGCGGACGCCGCCGGGCTCGTACGGACCCGGCGGACCGGCCTCGACGCCACCCGCAGCCAGGGCCGTGTGCAACTGCGGGATGTGCAGGCCGAATTGCTCGGCTCCGACGAGGACACCGACGTCCGGGCCGCCCTCGCCGGCCTCGGCGACCTCGCGGCCGCCGTGCTCGCGGCCGAGGCCGTGGGAGCCGCCGACCGGGCGCTGGAGCGGACCGTGGAGTACGTGAAGCAGCGGCAGCAGTTCGGGCGGGCGATCGGGTCCTTCCAGGCGGTCAAGCACCGGCTGGCCGACGTGTACGTGGCGGTGCGGGCGGCCCGGTCGGCGGCCTACTACGCGGCCTGGGCGACCGCCCACGGGGAACAGGTGGGCGGGCTGGCGCTCGCGCAGGCGCTGGAGGCGCTGCGGACCGCCGCAGGGGAGGGCATCCAGCTGCACGGCGGGATCGGGTTCACCTGGGAGCACGAGGCGCAGCTGTACTTCAAGCGGGCCGCCGGGGACGAGCTGCTGTTCGGGCCGGGGCACCGGCTGCGCGCGCACGCGGCCGAGGCGGCCGGGCTGTTCGCGGGACGGGAGGTGGCGGTGTGATCGGCGAGCGACTGGTGCAGAGGGTGTCCGCCACCCGGGGGTTCGCCAAGGTGGCCCCGCACGTGGTCCCGGCCCTGGACCGGGCCGTGCACCGGCTCAGCCGCGGCCGGGTGCTGCTCAGCGCGCAGATGCTGCCCGGGGTGGTCCTCACCTCCACCGGCGCGCGCAGCGGGCAGCCCCGCCGTACGCCGCTGGCGTGCATGCCCGAGGGGGACGGCTGGTTCCTCGTCGGGTCCAACTTCGGGCGCACCGGCCATCCCGCCTGGACGTACAACCTCCTCCACCGTCCCGCCGCCGAGATCAGCTGGAAGGGGCAGGACATCCCGGTCACCGCCCGGCTGCTGGAGGGGGCGGAGCGGGCGGACGCCTGGCGGCTGCTGCTGGTGTTCTGGCCGCCGTACGCCGCCTACCAGGAGCGGGTGGACCGGGAGATCCGGATCTTCCGGCTCACCCGCAGTACGTCATAGCGCGTGCTGGGCGAGGAGCAGTGCTCCGATGCCCAGCATGGCCGCCCCGGAGGTGCGGGTGACCGCGCGGGCCGCCTTCGGGCGGGCGGAGAGGAGGCGGCGGGCGAGGGCGCCGACGGTCAGGTAGACGGCGGTGCAGCAGGCCATGTGGAGGGTGCCGAGCACGGCCGTCTGGAGGGCTATGGGCGGATGGCCGCCCTTCGTGACCAGGAACTGGGGGAGCACGGAGAGGTAGAGCAGCAGCGCCTTGGGGTTCAGGCCGCTGATCGCCGCGCCCCGCCAGAAGCCGTCCGCCCCGGCCGCCGCCTCCTGCGGCACCGCCGGGCGGCGCAGCACGCTCCAGCCCAGCCACAGCAGGTATCCGGCGCCGGCCACGGTCAGGGCCGTGAGCAGCCCCGGGGAGCTCGCCACCAGCACCGCGAGCCCGGCCACCGCCAGCGCGGTGTGCAGCGCGTACCCCGCCATCAGGCCGGCCACCGCACGTCCGACCGAGCGACCGCGCACCCCGGCGGCGATCACGTACGCCCAGTCGGCGCCCGGCACGCAGACCAGCAGCAGGTCGACGACGAGAAAAGAAAGCAGCATGAGGGGGACATTAGGCGCCTTCTGCCCGAAAGTGTTCCCGAAATTTGCTCGCGACCGGGGTGTTCGGGGGAGAATCTTCCCCGTGGACGACGTGGACCGGAAAATCCTTGCCGAGCTCCAGCAGGACGGGCGGCTGACCGTGACCGAGCTGGCCGGGCGGGTGCGGCTGAGCGTCTCGCCGTGCCACCGGCGGCTGCGCGAGCTGGAGCGGTCGGGGGCGATCAGCGGGTACCGGGCGGTGGTGGACCCGGCCGCCGTGGGCCTGACGTTCGAGGCGCTGGTCTTCGTGTCCATGCGGCAGGAGGACCGGGACACGGTCGCCGACTTCGAGCGGGCGCTCGCGGAGATCCCCCATGTGCTGGACGCGCAGCGGCTGTTCGGCGAGCCCGACTACCTGCTGCGGGTGGCCACCGCCGACCTCGCCGCCTTCCAGCGGCTCTACGACGAACGGCTCGCGACCCTGCCGGGTGTGCAGCGCCTCACCTCGACGCTGGTGATGAAGCACGTGGTCCGGGACCGGCCGCTGCCCGCGAGAGGGAACGCGCAAGGCAACGCGTAGCGGAACAGGCGGTGGCCCACCTCGGGGTGAACCACCGCCTGCCAGACAGGACCCAGGGCGCGGGCTACTTCGTGGGCTTCTTCCCGGTCACGCCCAGATGCACCAACAGCGCGAGGTTCGGCTTGAGTTCGGCCTGCTTCACACCCCAGGTCTGGAAACCCTTCTGGTGCGCGGCGACGGCCGCGAGCATGGCGACCAGCGAACCGGCGACGGCCGCCGGGTTCACGTCCTTGTCGACCTTGCCCTTGGACTGCAACTCCGCGATGGAGTCGGTCAGGGAGTTGTTCACCGAGTTCAGGATCTTCATACGGATCTTGTAGAACCGTTTGTCCCCCTCGGCCGCCCCCAGATCGACCACGCGCAGGATCGCGTCGTTCCTGCGCCAGAACTCCAGGAAACCGTCCACGAGTTCCTGCGCGGTCGCCCAGCCGGCCTTGCCGACCCAGGAGCGCCCCGCCAGCAACTCGGTCAACTGGCCGCCCTCGGTTGCCATTTGCTCGGCGATCTCCAGGACGGCGCCCTCGACGTCCGGGAAGTACTGGTAGAAGGTCGCGGGCGAAGTGCCCGCCTTCCGGGCGACATCGATGACCTTGACGTCCCGGTAAGGGGAGGAGCTGAGCATCTCGCTGAGGCAGTCGAGCAGCTTCTGCCGGGTCGCCTGCCCACGCCGGCCGGCCACGCGGCCGTCGACGGTACGCACTTGTCCTGTCATGCCGTCAGCTTACCGAGGGGTGATCGGAGCGCGATTCGGCCGACTGCAAATGGGGTGCACGGGTGGACGGAGTGGCTGCACGGAAGGGAAACGGAGGAGAAACCGCCGGTCACTCCGGGCGGGTGCGGCTGGTCTGCGCGGTGCGGGCCGGGCGGTTACTTTGACGACATGGCCGAAAACAGGGCATCCGGATACGCAGAGGGATACGCGGAGGGCGTCCCGTGCTGGGTGGACGTGCAGCTCCCCGACGTCGAGGCGGGCAAGCGGTTCTACGGCGGGCTCTTCGGGTGGACCTTCGAGGACGCCGGCCCGGGGGCCGTGTGGGCCCGGCTGGACGGCGCGGCCGTGGCCAGACTGGCCCGGAAGCGGGACGGCCGGATGCCCACCGTCTGGACGGTGTACTTCGCGACCCCGGACGCCCGGGACCTCGCCCGCCGGGTCCTCGCCGCCGGCGGACAGATCGTCAACGACCCGGCGCCCGTCCGTGACCTCGGCACCGCCGCCCTGGCCGCCGACCCCACGGGCGCCGTCTTCGGCCTCTGGCAGGCCGCGGCCCACCCCGGCTTCGGCGTCCGGCACGCCCCCGGCACCTTCGCCTGGGCGCAGCTCTACACCAACGACACCGACGCGGCGAACACCTTCTACGGCCACCTCTTCACCGACGCCCTCTTCGGCGCCGACGCCGACCCGGACTTCGGCCGCGCACCCGTGACCGAGGTGTTCGCGGCCGGGATGCCGTCCCAGTTCGTCGTCCACTTCCGCACCGGGGACGTGGCGGCCGCGGTCGGGGCCGTGCGGCAGCTCGGCGGCCGGGTCCAGGCGCCGCCCTTCGACACGTCGTACGGAAAAGTGGCCGTCGTGACCGACAATCAAGGGGCGTCTTTCGCGCTGCTGGAACGCTGAGGCCGGAAAACCACGGCCCTCGGCGGATAAATGTCTTAGTTTGCCATGAGACACCCCGATTCATCACCGGGTTCGCAACCTGTGCCCGGGCCAGGAAGAATCGGGGTGCGTGCCGCCACGGCGGTGCGGTGGTGAGACGCTGCACGGGGTCGCGTACATATGTGGGTGGACGAGGCCCGTACGGGGAGGTGGCAGGCAAGTGGTGGATCAGCTGACGCAGCACGATCCGCGGCGGATCGGGCCGTTCGAGGTGCTGGGACGGCTGGGGGCCGGCGGCATGGGGCTGGTCTATCTGGCGCGCTCGGCGTCCGGCCGGCGCGTGGCGATCAAGACCGTCCGGACCGAGCTCGCCGAGGACCAGCTGTTCCGGGTCCGCTTCACCCGTGAGGTGGAGGCGGCCCGCGCGGTCTCCGGTTTCTACACGGCCGCCGTCGTCGACGCCGACCCGCGCGCGGCCGTGCCGTGGCTCGCGACCGCGTACGTCCCGGCGCCCTCCCTCGAAGAGATAGTGAACGACTGCGGCCCGCTCCCGGCCCAGGCGGTCCGCTGGCTCGCGGCGGGCGTCGCCGAGGCGCTCCAGTCGATCCACGGCGCCGGACTCGTCCACCGCGACCTCAAGCCGTCCAACGTCCTCGTCGTCGAGGACGGCCCCCGCGTCATCGACTTCGGCATCGCCTCCGGTGTCTCCAACACCCGCCTGACCATGACGAACGTCGCGGTCGGCACCCCCGCCTACATGTCCCCGGAGCAGGCGAAGGACTCCCGCAGCGTCACCGGCGCCAGCGACGTCTTCTCGCTCGGCTCCATGCTCGTCTTCGCCGCCACCGGCCACCCGCCCTTCCACGGCGCCAACCCGGTCGAGACCGTCTTCATGCTGCTGCGCGAGGGCCCCGACCTCGAAGGCCTCCCGGACGAGCTGCGCCCCCTCATCGAGTCCTGCATGCAGATGGAGGCCGCGGGCCGCCCCAACCCGGCCGACCTCCAGGCCCAGCTGGCGCCTCACCTGTTCGGCTCCGGCTCCGACGACAGCGGTACGGCGTCCGCCTGGCTGCCCGAGAAGGCGGTCGGCCTGATCGAGTCCCGGCGCGGCGGCCGCCCGGCCGTCAAACCCTCCGCCAGCCCCTCCGGCGGCCGCGGTGCCGGCCGCCTCCCGGTCCCCCCGCCGCCCTCCTACGACCCCGCGGTCCCGGCCCCGGTCCCCGTCGGCGCCCCCGGCCCCGACACCGGGCCGGTCCGCCTCGCCGGCGCCCAGGTGCCGATCGGCCCCGGCCCGCGCGTCGCCGACGCCCGCGCCGCCGCCGTGAAGGCGCCGCCGCCCGAGGCCGGCCTGGTCGCCAGCTGGTCCCGCCCGCACCCGGGCGTCAACGGGGCCGACCCCGCCGTACCGCCGGTACCCGGCCTGCCCCCGGAGACCGCGTCCGGCTGGCGGCCCTGGCGGTTCCGGATGTCCAACGACGTCTGGGGCACCCCGTCCGTCGACGGCGACCTCGTCTACGTCACCTCCTTCGAGGTGCACGCCCTCGACGTCGCCACCGGCCGCCGCCGCTTCAAGACCCGCGACGTCGCCTGGTCCATGGCGGTCGCGGACGGCCGTATCCACGCCTCCGACGGCCCCACCCTGTTCGCCCTGGAGGCCCGCGAGGGCGGCGACCTGTGGCGGCTGTCCACCGACGCCTGGGTGTACTCGCTCAAGGCCGGCCGCGGCACCCTCGTCACCGGCACCCGGGGCGGCGGCGTCCAGGGCTGGGAGGCCTCCAACGGGCAGAAGCTCTGGGAGCTGTCCGGCGCCCAGACCGACTTCGAGACCCCCGAGTCCGGGCCCTCCCTCCACGACGGCACGGTCTACGTCTGGCAGGACGCCCGCCTGCGCGCCCTCGACGCCCGCACCGGCGACGAACGCTGGTCCTACCCCATCGGCGACGCGGCCTCCTGCGGCGGCGTCCCGGTCCGCCTCACCCACGCCGACGACGGCTTCGTGTACGCCTCCGCGGGCACCCGCGTGATCGCCCTCGACACCGCGACCGGGCGCGTGCGCTGGCACTTCGAGGCCCCGGCGGTCTTCCTCTCCCCGCCCACCTACGTACCCGGCCCCGCCGTCACCGGCGGCGGCATCTACCTCGCCGACTACCTCGGCACCGTCTACGCCCTCGACGCCACCGACGGCCGCGACCGCTGGCGCATCGCGACGGAGGCCCGCGCCTCGATCGAGCCGGTCCTGGTCGCCGCCGGCCACGTCCACGTCGGCAGCGGCAAGGGGCTGTACACGCTGGACGCGGTCACCGGCACCCCCAAGTGGCGCTTCCAGGCGGGCGGCGACGTGGTGGGCGCCCCGGCGGTCGCCGAGGGCCGCATCCACTTCGGCTCCACCGACCACCTCCTCTACACCCTGAAGGCCGACGACGGCAGGCTCCGCTGGAAGCTGGCGACCGGCGGCGAGATCACCGGGTCACCGGTGGTGCGGGACGGGGTGGTGTACGCGTGCAGCAAGGACCGGTGCGTGTACGCGCTGGACGCGGAGAAGGGCACGGGGACAGCGCGCACGGCGTGAGCGCCGGGACCGGCCGACGGGCGGCTGCGGCTGCGCGGGGGCTGATCGCGCAGTTCCCCGCGCCTCTGGGTTGGCTGTCGCCCTCGTCGGCTGGGATGTGCTCGTCGCGCCCGCGCGGCGGGGCCGCAGATCGAATACAGCCCCGCGCCCCGGAGCGGCGCCACCGCAGCGCCCTGCTTTTAAGGGGCGCGGGGAACTGCGCGAACGGCCACGGCGTGCCCGCGGCCGCCCGGCGGCATCGAGGGGCAGCCCCTTCGGCGCTTCGGCTCCGGCCGGGACGGCCGTCGTACCAGTTGGTTGCACGGAAGGGCTGTGCACGGCGGCCGTCGCTCGGGGTGGGAGTCGGCTCCCAAAGCGAACGCTACGCCCGGGCGCCCCGCGCCGCCACGCGGTGCCTCAGCGGATCCGGGGGGTCGTGCGCGGCCGGCCGGCGAACAGCTCCGTCTGCCGCTCGCCGGGCAGGTTGCCCAGCGAGATCAGGTGCGGCGCCTGGGCGAAGCCGCGCTCCCGGCCCGCCTCCTTCGCCGCCCACAGCGCCCGCACACTGCCCTGCACCCCCTCGGTCGGGTACCCGGCGACGACGGCGGCGCACCGCACGGCGGTGTCCAACGCCTCCCCCGCGGCCGTCACTTCCGACACCAGCCCCACCTCGTACGCCCGCCGGACGGAGACCCGCTCGGCGTTGCCCATCAGCACCATCCGCGCCACCTCCCCGTACGGCATCCGCTGTGCCATCAGCACCGACTCGTACGCGCTGACCATGCCGTAGGAGGTGTGCGGGTCGAAGAAGGCCGCGGTCTCGTCGGCGATGACGAAGTCGCACTCGCCCAGCAGGTAGAAGGCACCCCCGCAGGCCATCCCGGCCACCGCGGCGATCACCGGCTTCCACAGGTCGTTCGACTTCGGCCCGATCGCGATCAGCGGATCGTCCTGGCTGTAAGGGGAGGACGGCTGCGGCACGACGGCGTCCCGGTCCAGGCCGGTGCTGAAGGCCCGCCCGCCGGCGCCGGTGAGGACGACGGCCCGTACGGCGTCGTCGAAGCGCAACGCCCGCCAGGCAGAGGTGAGTTCGGCGGCGGTCGCGAGGTCGATGGCGTTGAGCCGCTCGGGGCGGTCGAGGGTGAGGACGGCGACCCCGCTCTCCTTGTCCGTGTCCAGACGCAGGCTCACGGCCGCTCCAGGACCCACTGCGGCAGACCGTCGGCGAAGACCGCCTGCACCCGGGCGCCGATCCGGATCCGGTCCGGGGGAAGGGAGTCGAGGGGCGCCCCCGCCCCGCTCACCACGTTCCCCACCATCCGCACCCGGGGCGCGTCGTCCAGCTCCACGACCACGACGTTGTACGGCGCCTGCGCCGCGTACTCGGGGAGCAGCGGCGGGTGCGGGACGACGTACGACCAGATCCGGCCCCGCCCGCTCGTCGGCCGCCACTCGCTCGCGAAGGACTGGCAGTGCGGGCAGCACGGGCGGGGCGGGAAGCGGGGTTCCCCGCACCCGCCACAAGCCTGCACGCGGAGTTCGCCGCGGGCCGCGTACTCCCAGAAGGGGGCGCCGTCGGTGTCGGTGACCGGTCGCAGCATCTCAGCTCCGGTTGGTGAGGAGGAGGGCGGAGGTCGGGACGCCCTCGCCGGCGGTGACCAGGCAGGTGGCGGCGCCCGGCACCTGGGCGGTACTGGTGCCGCGCAGCTGCTTGACGCCCTCGGTGATGAGGTTGAAGCCGTGGACGTAGGCCTCGCTGAGCCCGCCGCCCCCGGTGTTGAGCGGCAGCCGCCCGCCGATTTCGAGGGCGCCCCCCTCGGTGAACGCCCCGCCCTCCCCGCGGCCGCAGAAGCCGTAGCCCTCCAGGGAGAGGGGGACCAGGGCGGTGAAGGCGTCGTAGATCTGGGCGACGTCGACGTCCTCCGGGGTGAGGTCGGCGTGCTTCCACAGGTGGCGGGCGGCGGTCCAGGCGGGGCCGGTGAGGGGGTCGTCGTTCCAGTAGTTGACCATGCCGTGGTGCTGGGCGGGGAGGCCCTGGGCGGCGGAGTGGACGTAGACGGGGGTCCGCCGGCAGTCCCGGGCGCGCTCGCTGCTCACGACCACACAGGCCAGCGCGCCGTCCGTCTCCAGGCAGTTGTCGAAGAGGCAGAGGGGTTCGCTGATCCACCGGGAGGTCATGTACATCTCGCGGGTGAGGGGCCGTTCGTACATCACCGCCGCCGGGTTCTGGTTGGCCCGGTTGCGGCAGGCGAGGGCGACGTTGAACAGGTGGTCCCGGGTGGCGCCGTACTCGTGCATGTAGCGGCGGGTGAGCATGGCTATCTCGTCGGCGGGCCGGAGGAGGCCGAAGGGGCGGGTCCACTGGGCGGGGGTCGGGAGCTGGACGGCGGTGTTGGTCCACGGCCGGGGCCCGCTGCCCCGCTTCCGCGACCGCCACGCCACCCCCACCGTCGCCTGCCCGCTCGCGATCGCGGCGGCGAGGTGCGCGACGGTGGCACAGGAGCCGCCCCCGCCGTACCCCACCTTGCTGAAGAAGGTCAGGTCACCGAAGCCGACCGCCTTCGCCAGCTCCACCTCGTCCGTCTCCTCCATGGTGAAGGAGGCGAGCGCGTCGACCTCGCCGGGCGCGATGCCGGCGTCGTCGAGGGCGGCGAGGACGGCCCGGCAGGCGAGGGTCTTCTCGTCCTCGTCGAGCCGTTTGGCGAAGGGTGTCTGCCCGATCCCGACGACGGCGGTGGCGTCCTTGATGCCCTTGATCCCCCTGAGACCGGCCATGCACCCGCACCTCCACGGCTGTCGCGGCTTGCTGACAGGGCGTCAGGCTACAGCTAATCTGACGGACAGTCAGCTATGCGTCCGGGGAGGCCGGTTGTGCGCGGTGACATGGAGTGGGGGACCGTTCCGGGGCTGGTGCGGTCGGCGGCGAAGCGGTACGCGGACGTCGAGGCGGTGGTGGACGGCCGGACCCGGATCACGTACGCGGAACTGGGCGCCCGGGTGGAACGGGCGGCGGCGGCGTGCATCGCCTCCGGCGTCGGGACGGGCGACCGGGTCGGCATCTGGGCGCCGAACTCCCTGGACTGGATCGTCGCGGCGCTGGGCGCGGTGTCGGCGGGCGGGGTGCTGGTCCCGCTGAACACCCGCTTCAAGGGGACGGAGGCCGCGGACGTGCTGCGCCGCAGCGGCGCCCGGCTGCTGTTCGTGACGGGCACCTTCCTGGGGACCTCGTACGTGGCCTCGCTGCGGAGGGCGGCGGGGGAGGGGGACGAGACCGCGGCAGCGGAAGCGGCCGGGACCGGGGACGGCCGGGGCCCGCTGCCGGGGCTGCCCTCCCTCCGGGACGTGGTGGTGCTGTCGGACGACGCCCCGGCGGACTTCCGCACCTGGAAGGACTTCCTGGCGGCCGGGGAGGGGGCGGGGGCGGGCGAGGTCGCGGCCCGGGCGGGCGGGCTGGACGGTTCCTGCCTCTCCGACATCGTCTTCACGTCCGGTACGACGGGCCGCCCGAAGGGCGCGATGATCACCCACGCGCAGACCCTCCGCGGGTACGAGATCTGGGCCGACCTGGCGGGCCTGCGCACCGGCGACCGCTACCTGATCGTCAACCCCTTCTTCCACACCTTCGGCTACAAGGCCGGGGTGATCGCGTGCCTGATGCGCGGGGCGACGATGATCCCGCAGCCGGTGTTCAACGTGGGGACGGTCCTCGCGAACGTCGCGTCGGAGCGGGTGTCGGTCCTCCCCGGCCCCCCGACCCTCCACCAGTCCCTCCTCGACCACCCGGCCCGCGACACCCACGACCTCTCCGCCCTGCGCCTGGTGGTGACGGGCGCGGCCGTCGTACCCCTGCTCCTCGTGGAGCGCCTGCGCGGCGAACTCGGCGTCGAGACCGTCCTGACCGCGTACGGCCTCTCGGAGGCGAGCGGGATCGTGACGATGTGCCGCCGGGGCGACGACCCGACGGTGATCGCGGCCACGTCGGGCCGGGCGATCCCCGGCACGGAGGTACGGGTGGACGCGCCGCCCGGCGAACCCGGGGAGGTCCTGGTCCGCGGCTTCAACGTCATGCGCGGCTACTACGAGGACCCGGCGGCGACGGCCGGCACCCTGACGGCGGACGGCTGGCTGCGCACCGGCGACATCGGCGTCCTCGACCCGGCCGGCAACCTCCGCATCACCGACCGCCTGAAGGACATGTTCATCGTCGGCGGCTTCAACGCCTACCCGGCGGAGATAGAGCAACTCCTGGGCCTGCACCCCGCAGTGGCCGACGTGGCCGTGATCGGCGTCCCCGACGGCCGCCTCGGCGAGGTCGGCAAGGCGTTCGTGGTCCGCCGCCCAGGCACGGTCCTGACCGCCGACGACCTGATCGCCTGGTCCCGCCGCGAGATGGCGAACTACAAGGTCCCGCGGGCAGTGGAGTTCGTCCCGGACCTCCCCCGAAACGCCAGCGGCAAGGTCCTGAAGGCCGAGCTCCGGGCGGGTTAGATCGACGATTGGTGGATCTGTTTCGCAGCCGACCCGCACCACCTGCGGTTTTCCTCGCTCCCCCTGAAACAAGTCCGCCGCACCCCGTCAGGGGGTCAGAGGGAGGCCAGGGCGGATTGGATTTGGGTGATCAGGGTTGTCGGGTGGAAGAGGACGGTCTCTGCTGTGAAGCGGAGGAGGGTGCGGACTTCGGGGCAGCGGAGGACCTCGTTGAAGCGGGCTACGTCGCGCCTGTGGGAGGAGCGGGTGCCGTGGTAGGCGTAGCCCTCGATCTCGACCGCCAGGCCCTTCTCCGGGAAGAGGAAGTCGAGGTAGCGGCGGCCCCCGCCGGGCACGCGGAGCTCGACCTGGCTCAGCGGGCGCAGGCCGGCGTCGAGCATGTGCAGGCGGGCGATCGTCTCCGCGGGTGATCCGGAGCGGCGGTCGGCGAGCAGCAGCCACTCCCCGGCCCGGGTCGCTCCGCGGAGCGGGGGTTCGAGTGCGACGGAGAGCGCGGCCGGGGCGGTGAGCGGGGCCCGGCGTGTGCCGTCGACGGTGCGGTGGCCTAGCGCGGACTCGACGGCCACCAGCGCGTCGTTCCGGGGGCCGCTGCGCAGCAGGTCGGCGAGGGTGCGGGGGACGTCGGTGACGCGCAGTCCCGACAGGCTCGCGACCTCGGCTTCGGCGACGGGGATCCGATGGACCCGGACGCCGTCGACGCTCTGCCGGAAGCGGCGTGTGGGGTCGGTGAACTCCAGCGGCGCCTGCGGGACCGCGTCGAGTGTCTCGATCCGCCAGAGCCGGGCCGCCGAGCGATGGCTCACGACCAGCTGGGGGCTGAGGAGCTGAGTGGCCCTCAGCTGTATGGCGTGGTCCGGAGTTCGCCCGGGCTCGGCCCAGGCGCCGTTCCGGATCCGCGTCCACCCCTCCGAGCGCAGCCTCCGGCAGAGCGCGACCCGGTCCCACCCGGCGTCGAGTGCCCGCGAGGTGAGCAGGATGCCGTCGTTCCCGCCGGGTTCCCGTAACGTCCTCAGCTCCATCCGCCCAAGATCGCAGGCTTACGGGACGGCCGCTCTGGGCTGTGGATAACGCTGTGGGGGCGGCCGGGAGTTGACCGGGGTGTGCCTTCAGCTGGACCTGCTCGCGATTCCGAAGGCGGTACCCGAGCTGCGTCGTGTGGCGTGGCGAGCCAGGCCCTTGACGCCGAGTAGCTGTTCCTAAACCCTCATCAGCCGTGCGGGTGCTTTCAGCGGGGCGCCGTGTCCTGGAGTGGGGCACCGTACGTCAAGCAGGAGTGAACGTTTCTGCAGTGATCGCGGCGGGGCGGGCGTGTCGGGAGCGCGTCATCCGCCAAGCGGCGGCGAGTGGCTCAAGTGGGTTCCGCGGGCGCTCCGATGCAGACGGAGGGCCGTGGCCGGGAGCCGTCACCGGTGCCGGGCGCGGTTCGACCCGTCGATCCCCCGTACCCCAGGGAGCCCTTCTTGCGTCTGCTCGTCACGGCTGCGCGCCTGACCACCGCTGCCGTCCTCGCCCTGAGCCCCATGGCGGCCGGCACGGCCTCCGCCTCGGTTCCGGAGCCGTCCCCGGCCCCGCTGCTCAAGATCACACACGCCATTCCGGGCCACTACATCGTCACCCTCGGCAGGTCCCTCGACCCGACCCACTTCGCCCACTCCGCCGGACTGAAGCCGAAGTTCACCTACACCCGCGCGATCAACGGGTTCGCCACGGCCCTCACACCGAGGCAGCTGAGAGCCGTCCGCGCGTCCCGCGGAGTGCGGTCCGTGCAGGAGGACGGCTGGGCCGGCGCTGCGCCGGTGCGCTCCAAGGGGGGCCAGCCGAAGTCGCCGGCCAACTCCTGGGGGCTGGACCGGATCGACCAGCGTGCCCTGCCGCTCGACAACAACTTCAGCGCCCACGGCAGCGGGGAGGGAGTGACCGCGTACATCGTCGACAGCGGCATCGACTTCACCCACCCCGACTTCGGGGGCCGCGCCCGGGCCGGCTTCGACGCGATCGGCGACGGCCGGGGCGCCGCGGACTGCAACGGCCACGGCACCCACGTCGCGGGCACGGTCGGCGGCAGCACCTTCGGAGTGGCGCGGAAGGTGAACCTGGTCAGCGTCCGGGTCCTCAACTGTGAGTCGCGGGGTTCCTGGTCGGGGATCATCGCGGGCTTCGACTGGGTGGCGCGCAACGCGCACCAGCCGGCGGTCCTGAACGCCTCCCTGGGCGGCGACCGGGTGGCCGCGGTCAACGACGCCGCCACCGCCGTGTCCGACCAGGGCGTCCTGCCCGTCATCTCGGCGGGCAACGCCAACATCGACGCCTGCCGCATCTCGCCCGCCTCCGCCACCCGGGTGGTGACGGTCGGTGCGACCAACCGCTTCGACGAGGAGACCGACTTCTCCAACTGGGGCGAGTGCCTCGACATCTACGCCCCCGGCAAGGACATCGTCTCCGCGAAGCTGGGCGGCGGCAGCGTCGCGCTCGACGGCACCTCGATGGCCGCGCCGCACGTCGCCGGGGTCGCCGCCCTCTACAAGGCCGAGCACCCCAACGCGCTCCCGACCGAGGTCGCCGGCTTCCTCTCCGACAAGTCCACGAAGGACGTCATCGAGAACCTCAGCGGCCACGGCCCGAACAGGCTGCTGTTCACCAACGGCCTCTGACCGGCCGGGCGGGCACGCAGGGAGGGGAGAACCCGGACGCACATGACGTCGATCCAGGGCAACGAAGGTTCGAGACACCCGAACGGTTCACGCCACGCATGACCTGAACCTCTTCCTGGACACACCGAGGCCGCGGCGGCTCCCCCTCCGCGCCGCCGCGGCCTTCCCCGTCTCGGTGTGGTCCGGTCAGGCGGTCTCGTCCGTGGCGTGCGAGTTGTCCGGCGTGACCACGGTGTCCTCGGCGTCCGCCTTGAGGATCGTCGCGCTGAGCGGCTCGCTGGTGGCGTGGCTGTTCAGCGTGGTGATCTCGGTGTCCTCGATGGTCGCGGCCTCGGCCTCGGCCGTCGTCGTCTCGTCGCTCATGATTCGCTCCCCTGGATGTTCTTGACGCTGTGGGTGGGAAGGCCCGCCCGGCGACTCCCCCGTAGGGCCGCCGGGCGGACGCTTCCGGGCCGCTACACCTTAAGGCGCGGCCCCTGGCCGAACCGTCTGCCCCCCGACGCGACGGATCGACACCACGAGAGTGCCGGGCGGCGATAAACGAATGATGAACGCCCGCCGGGCGCCGGTGCCCGCTCTCCGGGGGCGCCCGGGCTCAGGCAACGGCACTCGGCCTGAGCAGGGACTTCACCTCTTCGGCCTCGGCGGACCCGAGCCCTTCGAAGATGGTGAGCGCCTCCCGCCAGCACACCTGCGCCCGGCCCGGGTGCCCGATCAGGCTCAGGGCCCGGCCGAGTACCGTCAGCACGTTCCCGCGCCGCCACTCGCCGCCGATCCCGCGCAGCAGGGTGAGGGCCGTCTCGGCGTTGGTCGCGGCCTGCGCGGGCCGCTCCGCCGCGAGGTCGAGTTCGGCGAGCCGGAACAGGGACATCCCCTCCCAGAGCCGCATCCGGCTGTCCCGGAACACCTCCAGGGCCTCCTGGAGCCGCTCGGCGGCCTGGTCGTACTGACCGCCCTGGGTGAGCGCGAGACCCAGCGCGTACCGGCCGTTGGCACCCTTCAGCGCGTGCCCCATGGCGTCGTACATGCCGGTCCCCTGCTGCGCCAGGGAGACCGCGCTCGCGGTCCGCCCCATCGCCAGGTGGATCCGGGAGAGGTTGCAGAGCGCGCTGGCCTCGCCGGGTCCGTCGCCGCAGGCGCGGAAGCTGTCGATGGCGCGGGTGAGGTGGGCCTCGCCGTCCTCCAGCCTGTTGTGGTACAGCGCGATGATGCCCAGCATGTTGGACGCCCAGCAGCCGGGCAGCGGGTCGTCCGCCGCGTCCGCGAGCCGGACCGCCTCGCTCGCCTGCTCGTTGGCGAGTTCGAAGCGGCCGATCAGGTGGTGCCCGTTGGCCAGGGTGACGAGCGCGCGGCCCTCTGTCCGCACGTCGGCCGCGGCGTGCGCCGCGTCCCGCATGGCGGCGGCCGTCGCCTCGTACTCCCGGGAGTTGGCACCGGACTCGGTGAGGTCCACGGCTGCCCACAACAGGTCCACGGCCCGCCTCAGCAGGCCGGGCGCCGTCGACTGCCGGACGCAGGCCAGCAGGGTCATCGCCTCCGCGTAGAGCCAGTCCTGTGCACGGTGGCGGTCCTGGAACGCCAGCCCCGGGTACTCGGTGGTCTCGAGGTGCTCCACCAGCCGGTCCCCCGGCCGCTCGATCGCGTACACCGCCGCCGCCGTCGCCAGGTAGAAGTCCAGGAGTCGCGACATCGCCGCCTCGCGCTCGCCGGGCGGCTGTTCGTCGCGTTCGGCGCAGGCACGCGCGTAGAGCCGTACGAGGTCGTGGAAGCGGTAGCGGCCCGGAGCCGCCGATTCGAGGAGCGAGGTGTCGACGAGGGACTCCAGCAGGTCCTCGGTCGGCTCCACCGGCAGATCGAGTGCGGCCGCGGCGGCGGCCAGCGAGATGTCCGGCCCGTCAGCCAGCCCGAGCAGGCGGAACGCCCGCGCCTGGGCCGGGTCCAGGGCGCCGTAGCCCAGTTCGAAGGTCGCCTTCACCGCGAGGTCGCCGGCCTGGAGTTCGTCCAGGCGCCGGCGCTCGTCCGCGAGCTTCGCCGCCAGCACCGAGACCGTCCAGGTGCGGCGGGCCGCGAGGCGGGACGCGGCGATGCGGATGGCGAGGGGGAGGAAACCGCAGGCCGCCACCACGTCCAGGGCCGCCTCGCGCTCGGCGGCGACCCGCTCAGCGCCGACGATCTTCGTGAACAGCTGCAGGGCCTCGTCCGGGGACATCACGTCCAGGTCCACCAGATGGGCCCCGGCGAGGTCGACCATCCGGACGCGCGAGGTGACCAGCGCCGCGCAGCCCTCGGTGCCCGGCAGCAGCGGACGTACCTGGGCCGCGTCCTTCGCGTTGTCGAGCAGGACGAGGACGCGGCGGCCGTCCAGGACCGAGCGGTACAGGGCCGCCCGGTCCTCCAGCGAGTCGGGGACGGACGAGTCCGGCGTGCCCAGGGCGCGCAGGAAGGAGCCCAGGACCGTTTCCGGTTCCGCCGCCCGGGGGCCCGCGCCCTGGAGGTCCACGTACAACTGGCCGTCGGGGAAGGCCGACCGGGCCTGGTGGGCGACGTGCACGGCGAGGGTCGTCTTGCCGACGCCGCCGATGCCCGCCAGCGCCGACACGGCCATCACCCGGCCCTCGGCCGAGGCCAGCACCTCGCTCAGCTCGGTGACGAAGCCGGCGCGGCCGGTGAAGTCGGGCACGGTGGCCGGGAGTTGGGCGGGACGGACCTGGACGGCGGCGGGCTCCGCCGCCGGGGCCGAGGGCTCCGCCAGGGCCGGGTCGGCCTGCAGGATCCGCTGCTGCAGGTCCCGCAGGCCCGGGCGTGGGTCGACGCCGAGCTCCTCGGCGAGCAGCCGGCGGGTGTCCGCGTACACCGCGAGGGCCTCCGCCTGGCGGCCGCTGCGGTACAGGGCGAGCATGAGGAGTTCACGGAGGCGTTCGCGCAGCGGATGCGCCGCCGTGAGGGCCGTCAGCTCCGACACCGCCTCCGCGTGACAGCCCTGCTCCAGGTCCATGTCGAGCCGGGATTCGAGGAGTTGGAGCCGCAGCTCCTCCAGGCGGACCCGCTGGGTCTCCGCGTACGGCCCCGGCACCCCGGCCAGCGGCTCGCCGTCCCACTGGGCCAGCGCCCGCCCGAGCACCTCCCGCGCCTGGTGCAGGTCGCCGCCGTTCTTCGCCTTCTCCGCCTCCGCCGCCAGGTTCTGCGCCGTCGTCAGGTCCAGGGCGTCCTCGCCGAGGCCGCGCACCGCGTATCCGCCGGACTCGCTCACCAGGACGCCGGGGTCCAGGACCTTCCGCAGCCGGGACGCGTACGTCCGTACCGCCGCCAGCGCCTGCGAGGGCGGCTCCGGGCCCCACAGGGCGTCGATCAGCTCGGCAGCGGTCGCCGTGC
This sequence comes from Streptomyces sp. NPDC047061, assembly GCF_040643955.1. Taxonomy (NCBI): domain Bacteria; kingdom Bacillati; phylum Actinomycetota; class Actinomycetes; order Kitasatosporales; family Streptomycetaceae; genus Streptomyces; species Streptomyces sp. NPDC047061. The sequence continues at coordinate 137,435 of NZ_JBEYVI010000026.1, read as the reverse complement.
GGCCCTCGCGCAGCAACAGGGCCGCGAGCAGGGCGCGTTGCTGGGGGGAGCCGGTGTTGAGCGGCTCCTCGGCCCGCCAGGCGCGCACCGGACCGAGCACACTGAAGCGCAACGCCGCCGCCTCCGCCGGGGAGGGGGCGCGCCGCTGCTCCGGCACCCGTGGTCCACCGTCCATGCCCGTCCCCCTAGACATCCCGCTTCACCCCGTCAGTCTGCCTTGTCCGGGCGGGCTGCGTCAGCCGGGGGAGATACCGATTGCAAGGCGACACGCAATCCTCACCCGCCGGCCTCCGCGAGCAGGACCAGTTCGTGCCGGAACGACTCCGCGAGCAGGTCCGCGTCCTCGGCACCGGAGTTGGTGAACACGCTCAGGGTGTGGCCGCGGGCGCAGCCGCCCAGGGCGAAGGTGACCGTGTCGTCCGGCGGGATCATGGGGACCAGGCTGATCCGGTGCAGCGGGCGGCCCGCCAGGGTGCGGCCGGTCTCGCGCAGGTGGACGTAGGTGCAGGCGGCGGGGGCGTAGGCGGGGGCGAAGAGGCGGCCGCGGGCGAGCGCCTGGGCGGGGCCGGGGAGGGCGGTGGCGGCCGACTCGAGCAGTTTCTCCGCCCTGCCGAGGGGGCGGGTGACGGTCGTGAGGAGTCCGGCACAGGCCCGGAGCCGGGCGGTGGGGTCGGGCAGGGTGACGGGAGCGGGCAGCCGGACGTTGCAGAACGCGTTGCCGAGGAAGTCGCCGCGGTCGGCGGGGCGTTGGTCCACCGGGACCGACAGCCACACCGGTCCGGCGGCCTCGGCGCCCTGGGTGAGGTCGACGGGGCCGGCGGTCAGCAGGCAGGAGCGCAGCACGCCCGAGACGGCCGCCAGGAACACGGTGTTGGTGGTCGCCCCGGGGGGCCGCCGCGCGGCCCGCACCAGCTCCGGGGGCAGGTCCAGGACCGCGTACGCCGTCCGCCGCTCGCCCTTCCCGGGCAGCGGCACCGCCAGGCCGGCGGCCAGCAGGCCCGGTTGGCCGCCGGCCGCGGGGGCCCGGCGCAGCCCGCCCGGACCGGCCGCCGCGGCGCCGGCGTCCACCGGGCCGCAGCCGTCCAGGAGGGCGCGCAGCAGGGTGGTCAGCGACCGGCCGTCGAGCAGGCTGTGGTGCATACGGAAGAGGAGGGTGAACCCGGCTGCCGAGGGGTCGTGGAGGAGATGGAGGTTCCAGGGCGGTTCGCCGCCGGGGAACGGGCGGTGGAACCAGTCCCGTACGGCGTCCCGGAGCGTCGCCGTGCCCGTGTCGCGGACCTGCCCGGCGGGGTCGTGGCCGGCGGCCGGCGTCTCCCAGCGGTGCCGGCGCGACCATCCGGACAGCGGCCGCCGCTCGTCCCGTACCAACTGCCCGGCCAGCCGCGGCAGCCCGGCCCACCGTTCCCGCACCAGCGTGTGCAGTTCGGCGAGTTGGGGAGGCGGCCCGGTGAAGTCCAGCGCGATCCCGGCGTTGGGCGGGCCGAACGGCCAGCGGGCCATCCCCTCCTCCATGAAGGGCAGATGCGGTCCGGGCATGAGGCGGCTCCTGTCGTGGCGGACGGCGGTCCCTGCGCCGCTCGTGGCGGACGGCGGTCCCTACGCCGCCCAACGCCAGCCCACGACCCCCGGTCACGCCCGCCACGGCCTGCGCCCGGCAGCCGCCCACGCCCACGCCCCCGCCCCCGCCCCCGGTCACGTCAGCCCACCGTCTGCGTCCGCGCAACCCCCGCCCACGCCCCCGGTCACGCCCGTCCGCCCGCCCCACACCCCCTGCTCCCACCCCCACCCGGTCAACCCGGCGCCCCGTAAGTCACCACGAAGGGGTTGTTTCCCGCCCGTTGCCAGTCGCGTGAGGCGGGGCGGCGTCGTTGTACCGATGCCCGTCTCCCCACACCCACGGTCCCCGCCAACCGACGGGCGCCCCGACGCCGCTCAGGAACAGGAAACGCTCATCGTGCCTGGCACCAGCTCCGCCGCCCCCTCCTCCGCGCCTCCGCACCGCCGTGCGCGGCCGGCGCACATCGCCCTGGTGAACCTGCCGATGCAGGGGCATGTGAACCCGACCCTGGGAGTGGTGGAGGAGCTGGTGCGCCGGGGCCACCGGGTCACGTACGCCATCACCGAGGACTTCACGCACGCGGTGAAGGCGGCCGGTGCCGAGCCCGTCGTCTACCCGGTGGCGAGCGACGGCTCGGACGCGCCCGAGCGCCTCGCGGAGGGCTTCGCCCGCGCCGTCCACGCCTCGCTCGGCTCCCTCCCCGCGCTGACCAGGGCGTACGAACACGACCGCCCCGACCTGGTCATGTACGACGTCTACGGCTTCGCGGGCCTGCTGCTCGGCGCCCGCTGGGGCGTGCCGACGGTCCTGTGCTCACCCACGCACATGGCCTACGACGGCCTGTTCCCCGAGTTCTTCGACGGCGCCGGCGGCCTCGCCGAACTCCCCGGGTACGACGCCCTGGCCGCCGCCTTCACCGAGCACGGCCTCGACCCCGCCCGCATCCACGAGGTCGAGCGGCCCGGGCAGGCGATCGCCTTCCTGCCCCGCGCCTTCCAGCGCCGGGCCGACACGGTCGCCGCCGGCCGTGTCGCCTACGTCGGCCCCGCCCTCGGCGACCGCTCCTACCAGGGCTCCTGGCAGCCACCCCGCCCCGATGTGCCGGTGCTGCTGGTCTCCCTGGGCTCCCAGTTCACCCGGCGCCCGGAGTTCTACCGGGCGTGCGTCGAGGCCTTCGGCGACCTCCCGCTGCACGTGGTGATGGCCGTCGGCCCGGACGTCACCCCGGAGGTGCTCGGCCCGCTGCCGGCCCACTTCGAGGTGCACGCGCACGTGCCGCAGCTGGCCGTGCTCGCGCACGCGTCCGTCTTCGTCACCCACGCCGGGATGGGCGGCACGATGGAGGCGGTCGAGCACGGGGTGCCGATGGTGGCGATCCCGCAGATGGCGGAGCAGCGCGTCAACGCCGGCCGGATCGAGGAGCTCGGGCTGGGCGTGCACCTGCCGCGCGAGCAGGTCACCGCGCGGGCGCTGCGGGAGGCCGTGCTGCGGGTGGCCGAGGACCCGGCGGTGCGCGCCGGGATCACCGCCCTGCGCACGGAGCTCGGACGGTCGGGCGGCGCACCGGCCGCCGCGGACCTCGTCGAGGACGCCCTCGCCGCCGACCTCGTGGAGGACGCTCCCGGAGCCGACCTCGTGGAGGACGCCCCCCGAGCCGACCTCGTCGAGGACGCCCCCGGAGCGCTGGGAGCGGGCCGGTGAGCCACGCGACCCTGAGGGCCCTGGCCGCCCCGACGGCCCCGGCCCAGGCGGCCCCCGCCGTGGCGCCGTCGCACCACCACCGCCCGCACCTCTACAGCCGCCCGGTCCGGATGAGCGACCTGGACCCGATGAACCACGTGAACAACGTCCGGCTCCTGGAGATGATCCAGGACGCCCACGTGGACTTCTTCTACCTCCAGCACGGCCACCCCGGGCAGCCCGGCCAGGCCGTGAGCGTCCGGGTCATCTACGCCCGCCACGAACTCGACTACACCGAGGCCCTCGACCTCCGCCCGGAACCGGCGGTCATCAGCACCACCGTGGGTACCGTCCGCCGCTCCTCCTTCGAGCTGACCAGCCGGATCACCCGCGGCGACCGGGTGTTCTGCACCTGCGTGAGCACCTGCGTCGCCTACGACCCGGTCGCCCGGCGCACCCGCAGGCTGGAGGACGACGAGCTGGCCGTGCTGGCGAGGCACGCGGCCTGCGACTGCCGCCCGTCCGCCTGACGAACCGTCACTCCGAGAGCTGACGGTTCGTCAGATCGGCGCTACCGTGAGCGCCATGGACACCCAGGACGGCACCTTCCCGCTGATCATCTCCGTCGACGACCACACCGTGGAGCCGCCGGACGTCTGGCAGTCCCGCCTCCCGAAGAAGTACCTGGACACCGGGCCCCGCATAGTCCGGGCCCCGCTGAGGGAGATGAGCTTCCTCGGCGGCCGCTTCAAGCCGGTCATGGGCAGGCCGGGCGAGGACGGCCCCATAGGCGACTGGTGGATCTACGAGGACCTGCACCGCCCCCTCACCCGCCTCGACACCGCCGTCGGCTACTCCCGCGACGAGATCAAGCTCGAAGTGATCACGTACGAGCAGATGCGGGCGGGGTCGTACGACGTGCCGCAGCGGCTCGCCGACATGGACGTCAACCACGTCCAGTCCGCGCTCTGCTTCCCGACCTTCCCGCGCTTCTGCGGGCAGACCTTCACCGAGGCCAAGGACCGCGAACTCGCCCTGCTCTGCGTGCAGGCGTACAACGACTGGATGGTCGAGGAGTGGTGCGGCCCGCTGGCGCGGGGCCGTCAGATCCCCCTCGCCCTCATCCCGCTCTGGGACGCCGGACTGGCCGCCGCCGAGGTCCGCCGCAACGCCGCCCGCGGGGTCCGCGCCGTCGCCTTCTCCGAGATACCCCCGCACCTCGGGCTCCCCTCCGTCCACACCGACGACTGGGACCCCTTCCTCGCCGCCTGCGACGAGACCGGCACGGTCGTCGCCATGCACATCGGCTCCAGCAGCCGGATGCCCTCCACCTCGGCCGACGCCCCGCCCGCGGTCGGCTCCACCATCACCTTCGCCAACTGCTGCTTCTCGATGGTCGACTGGCTGATGAGCGGCAAGTTCGAGCGCTTTCCCCACCTCAAGGTGATGTACGCGGAGGGCCAGATCGGCTGGATCCCCTACATCCTGGAACGCGCCGACGTCGTCTGGGAGGAGAACCGCGCCTGGGGCGGGGTCGCCGACAAGGTCACCCGCCCGCCCTCCGAGCTCTTCGCCGAGCACGTCTACGGCTGCTTCTTCGACGACGCCTTCGGCCTGCGCAACCTCGACGCGATCGGCGTCGGCAACGTCCTCTACGAGACCGACTACCCGCACTCCGACTCCACCTGGCCGAAGTCCCGGGAGGTCGGCGAGTCCCAGATGGGCCACCTGGCCCCGGACGCGGTGGAGCGGATCGTCCGTGGCAACGCGATCGACCTGCTGGGGCTGACGGCGGACGGACTGTGGGCGGGGCCGGGCACGGCCTCGTGAGGACCGTGCCCGGCCCCGCACCGCACCGCACGGGGAGGGCCCGGCCGTGACCGTCCCGCACCCGGGTGCGCGACCGCGGGCGCGGGACGGTCAGGTTCTGCCTGCCGGCGTCAGCCGAAGAACACCGAGGAGATCTTGTTGTCGAAGCCGATCGACGCCAGGTCGGCGATGTCGCCCTGGACCACCTTGGACTCGCCCTTGCAGTCCTTCTCCGACCAGATCTTCAGGGCTCCGGACGCCCGGAGGGAGGAGGCGGCGTCGTCGCGGGCCACGTTCTGGCAGCCGGAGCCGGCCAGGCCCTCGGAGGGGTCGCCGAAGTTCGTCTCGTCGGAGAGGACGACGCTGCTCGCGGCGGCCGAACCGGTCCCGGTGCCCCCGGTCCCCCCGGTGCCTCCCTGGTTCTGGTCCTGGGCGCCCGCCTTCTTGCCGTCCGGCGTCACGCCGAACCAGGTGCCGCCCACGCCCTGCCCGTTGGTGTCACCGGGCTTGAGGTCCTTGCTGAAGCGGTAGACCGGCCAGCCGCCGATCGTCACCTGGAGGTTGCCGTCGGCACGCTTGACCACGCCGACGGCGGACTTCTTCACGCCGTCGATGAAGATCTTGCCGCCGGGGGCGACGACGACGGGCGGCCAGGTGGTCGCGCATGCGTCGTTGCAGTTGGACCTGGACGGGTTCGGGGTGTCCTTGTCGAAGCGGTAGAGGGTGAAGCCCGCACCGTTGACGACGACCGGGTTCAGGTTGCCCGCCTTGGCCGCGCTCAGCTGCACCCACTTCTTGGCGGCCGGGGTCACCGCCGGCTTGCCGGCGGCGGGGGCCCAGTCCCCCGTCTTCGGGGTGGCGTTGTGCTGCTTCGCGGTGCCGCTGCCGAAGTGCAGGCTCTGCAGCGCGGCGCCGACGCCGTTCCCGGCCGCCGAGGCGGCGTCGGCGGCCTGGTCGGTGCCGTTGCAGGCGGTCAGCAGCAGGGACGCGGCGACTGCGCCGGCGGCCAGTGCGGCGATGCGGTTGCGGATCATTTCGGTCTCCCCGTGTCCGATGCGACCCGGAACTCCCGGGTCGTCACCGGCCAGTACGAGGCCCGGTCGGGCCGCCCTCACCCGGTGACGCGCCTGAGACACGACCACGACGACTCCGGGTCAATCAGTCAGAGAGGCGGACATTCTTCACCGGACGATCAACGCCCGCGACTCTTGTCTGACGGGGCGTCAGGCAAGACGATGGCTCCGGCAGAGCTGATGTGACGGTCCATCAGATTGCATGAGCCGCAGGAGGGCGTGTGTCCATCCAGGGCCTGCCGGACGGGCGTCCGGCGTACGGGATACAACTCCCCGTCCAGTCCCAGTCCACCATCTACGCCGAGGGCTGGGAGGCCGGGGCCGGGGTCGAGGACCTCGTCGTGATCGCCCGGGCCGTCGAGGCCGCGGGCTTCGTGTACCTCGCCGTCTGCGACCACGTGGCGATCCCGCACCGGCTCGCCGAGGCCATGAGCACGGTCTGGTACGACCCGGTCGCCACCCTCGCCCATCTGGCCGCCGTGACCGAGCGGGTACGGCTGCTCAGCCATGTCGCCGTCGTGGGCCTCAGGCACCCCCTGCTCTCCGCCAAGCAGTACGCGACCCTCGACCACCTCTCCGGGGGCCGCCTGATCCTCGGCGTCGGCGCCGGGCACGTACGGGAGGAGTTCGAGGTGCTCGGGGTGGACTTCGGGCAGCGGGGGGCGGTGCTCGACGAGGCGATCGACGCGTTGCGCGCCGCGCTCGGGCCGGACGAGTTCCCCACCCACCACGGCAAGTTCTACGACTTCGAGGGGCTCGGGCAGCGGCCCCGGCCCGCGCAGGAGCGGGTGCCGGTATGGGTCGGCGGGTCGTCGCCGGCCGCGGTGCGGCGGGCCGCGCTCAAGGGCGACGGCTGGCTCCCGCAGGGCGACCCGAGGGACCGGCTCCCGGCGCAGATCGCCCGGCTGCGGCGCTTGCGCGAGGAGGCGGGCATCGAGGAGCCGATCGCCGTCGGCGCGATCGCCGAACCGCTGTACGTCGGCACCCCGGACTGGGCGGTCGGCCGCCGCACCCTCAGCGGTGCCCCCGAGGCCCTCGCCGAGTCGCTGCGGGCCTACGGCGAGATGGGCGTGCACCAGATCCAGGTGCGGTTCCGCAGCCGGAGCCGGGCCGAACTCATCGACCAGATCGAGGCGTTCGGGGCGGATGTCGCGCCCCTTCTCACCTGAGGGAGGCAGTGGCATGGGCAAGCTGGACGGGCGGGTCGTCATCGTCACCGGTGCGGCGCGCGGACAGGGCGAGCAGGAGGCGCGGCTCTTCGTCGCGGAGGGTGCGCGAGTCGTCGTCGCCGATGTGCTGGACGACCAGGGCGAGGCCCTCGCCAAGGAGATCGGGGCGGCCTACGTCCACCTGGACGTGGGCGTGGAGGCGGAGTGGCAGGCCGCCGTCGCCGCCGCGAAGAGGGCGTACGGCCGTCTCGACGGGCTGGTGAACAACGCGGGCATCCTGCGCTTCAACGCGCTCGTGGACACGCCTCTGGACGAGTTCATGCAGGTCGTGCAGGTCAACCAGGTGGGCTGCTTCCTGGGCATGAAGACGGTCGCGCCCGAGCTGGACGACGGCGGGACCATCGTCAACACGGCCTCCTACACCGCGCTGACCGGGATGGCGGCGGTCGGCACCTACGCCGCCACCAAGCACGCGGTGCTCGGGCTCACCCGGGTCGCCGCGCTGGAGCTCGCCGACCGGCGGATCCGCGTCAACGCGATCTGCCCCGGCGCCATCGACACCGCGATGTCCAACCCGGCGCGCCTCGACCCCGCCGCCGACCCGGCGGAGATGAGCCGGGCGCTGGACGAGCTGTACCGCAAGCTCGTGCCGCTGGGCCGGATCGGGCGGGCCGAGGAGGTGGCCAGGCTGGCGCTCTTCCTGACCTCGGACGACTCCTCGTACATCACCGGGCAGCCGTTCGTGATCGACGGGGGCTGGCTGGCCGGGGTCAGCGTCATCTGACGGGCATCTCACGAATATCTGACGGACCGTCATCCCTTGACGTTTCTGACGCAACGTCAGAAAGTCGTAGCACTCATAAGAACCACAGGGACCACCTGGACTTGGGACGGTGAACCGCCTTGGAATTCGGGCTCTTTGTACAGGGATACGTGGGCAAGCGAGCCGAGACCGACCCGCTGGCCGAGCACAAGGCACTGATGGAGGAGACCGAGTACGTCATCCAGGCGGACCAGTCCGGCTTCAAGTACGCCTGGGCCTCCGAGCACCACTTCCTCGACGAGTACTCGCACCTGTCCGCCAACGACGTGTACCTGGGCTACCTCGCCCACGCCACCGAGCGGATCCACCTCGGCTCCGGGATCTTCAACCCGCTCGCCCAGGTCAACCACCCCGTGAAGGTCGCCGAGAAGGTCGCCATGCTCGACCATCTCACCGGCAACCGCTTCGAGTTCGGCAGCGGGCGCGGCGCCGGCTCCCACGAGATCCTCGGATTCATCCCCGGTGTGACCGACATGAACTACACCAAGGAGATCTGGGAGGAGACCATCGCCGAGTTCCCCAAGATGTGGCTCCAGGACGAGTACGTCGGCTTCCAGGGCAAGCACTGGCAGCTGCCGCCGCGGAAGGTGCTGCCGAAGCCGTACGGCAAGTCGCACCCCGCGATGTGGTACGCGGCCGGGTCGCCGCCGTCGTACGCCATGGCCGCGAGAAAGGGGCTCGGCGTGCTGGGGTTCAGCATCCAGAAGGTCTCCGACATGGAGTGGGTGCTCGAGCAGTACAAGACGGCGATCGTGAACGCCGAGCCGGTCGGGGACTTCGTCAACGACAACGTCATGGTGACGACGACGGCGATCTGCGCGCCGACCCACGACGAGGCGATCCGGATCGCGGCCTCCGGCGGGCTGCACTACCTGCCGTCCCTGGTGTTCCGCTACCACGACACCTTCCCGCGGCCCGAGGGCTTCCCGGTGTGGCCGGAGACGCTGCCGGAGTACACGCCCGAGTTCGTGGAGCTGCTGGTCGAGGAGGAGCTGCTGATCTGCGGCGACCCGGACGAGGTGCTGCGGCAGTGCAAGCGGTGGGAGCAGGCGGGGGCGGACCAGCTGAGCTTCGGGCTGCCGGTGGGGGTGCCGAAGGAGGAGACGTTGCAGACGATCCGGTTGATCGGGGAGCACGTGATTCCGAAGATCGACACGGATCCTGTGCATCGGACGACCCGATTCAGGGGTGCCGCGTAATCGCCGTTGCGGGGTGCGGGTGCGTTGTGGCTGGTCGCGCAGTTCCCCGCGCCCCTGAGTCTCTCCACTGAGCCGGAGTTCGAGGAGGCAGGGTTCGTGTTCGATCACGTCATCAAAGGGGCGACGGTTGTTGACGGGACCGGTGCGCCCGCATTCGTCGCCGACGTCGGTATCCGCGACGGCCGGATCGCCGTCGTCGGGACCGTCACCGAGGCATCCCGTACCAGCGAGGACGCCGCCGGGCTGGTCCTCGCGCCCGGGTTCGTCGATCCGCACACGCACTACGACGCCCAGCTCTTCTGGGACCCGTATGCGACACCTTCCCTCAACCACGGGGTGACCACGGTCGCCGCCGGGAACTGCGGTTTCACGCTGGCCCCGCTGAATCCCGCCCGGCCCGCCGACGCCGACTACACCCGTCGGATGATGTCCAAGGTCGAGGGCATGTCGCTGGTCGCGCTGGAGGAGGGGGCGCCCTGGAGCTGGAGCGGTTTCGGGGAGTACCTGGACGCTCTCGAAGGGCGGATCGCCGTCAACGCCGGGTTCATGGTGGGGCACTGTGCGCTGCGCCGGTACGTGATGGGGGCGGACGCGGTCGGCGGGCAGCCCAGTGCGGAGCAACTGGCCGAGATCGTACGGCTGTTGCACGAGGCGATGGACGCCGGGGCGTGGGGGTTCTCCACCACGCAGTCCAGTACCCACTCCGACGGGGACGGGCAGCCGGTGGCCTCGCGGCACGCGCTCCCCGCCGAGCTGCTGGCCCTGTCGAAGGCCGTCGGGGAGCACGAGGGGACGCAGATCGAGGCGATCGTCGCCGGCTGCCTCGACCAGTTCAGCGACGCCGAGATCGAGCTGTTCGCCGAGATGAGCGCGGTGGCCGGACGGCCCCTGAACTGGAACGTGCTGACGGTCGACGCCGCCGTGCCGGAGCGGGTGCCGCGGCAGCTCCAGGCCAGCGAGCGGGCCCGGAAGGCGGGCGGCAGGGTGGTCGCGCTGACCATGCCGATCCTCACGCCCATGAACATGTCGCTCGGCACCTTCTGCGCGCTGAACCTCATCCCCGGGTGGGGTCCGATCCTCGGGCTGCCGGTTCCGGAGCGGATCGAGAAGCTGCGCGACGCGGACGTACGGGCCGAGATGATGGACCGCGCGAACAGCAAGGAGGCCGGGGTCTTCCGGCGGCTCGCCGACTTCGGGCGGTACGTCGTCGGGGACACGTACAGCGAGGCGAACGCCGGGCTGTCGGGCCGGGTGGTACGTGACATAGCACAGGAGCGCGGCCTGGACCCCTTCCACGCCCTGGTCGAGATCTGCGCCGCCGACGACCTCCGTACCGTCCTGTGGCCCATGCCCACCGACAACGACCCCGCCTCCTGGGCGCTGCGCGCCGAGGTCTGGCAGCACGAGGACGTGATGCTGGGCGGGTCGGACGCGGGGGCGCACCTGGACCGGATGTGCGGGGCGCCGTACACCACCCGCTTCCTCGGGGACTGTCTGCGCGGCCGGAAGCTGCTCGGGCTCGAACAGGCCGTGAAGATGCTGACCGACGATCCCGCCCGGCTCTTCGGGCTGCGGGAGCGGGGGCGGATCGCGGAGGGCTGGCATGCGGACCTCGTGCTCTTCGACCCGGAGCGGATCGCCGCCGGCCAGGCCACCCTGGTGCACGACCTGCCGGGAGACAGTCCGCGCCTGGACTCGAAGGCGATCGGGGTGCGGGCGGTCTGGGTCAACGGCGTCGAGGCGATCCGGGACGACGTGGTGAGCGGTGCCGTACCGGGGAAGGTGCTGCGGTCCGGGCGGGACACCAGGACGGTGAGCACCCGGTGAGTGCGGGGGCGGACGGGCAGCGGCTGTTCGTCGGGGGGCGGTGGACGGACCCCGACGACGGGCACTACGAGGTCGTCGACCCGGCGACCGAGGAGACCGTGGGCTGGGCGCCGGAGGCCTCCCGGGAGCAGGTGCTGGCCGCCTGCGCGGCCGCCCGGGAGGCCTTCGGGGCCTGGTCGCGGACGCCGGCGGGGGAGCGGGCGGCGGTGCTCGGGCGGGCCGCCGACATCATCCGCGGGCAGTTGGGCGCGTACGCGGACCTCGCCCGCGCCGAGACGGGCGCGACCACCGGCACCGCCCGGGCGATGCAGGTGGGGGTGGCCGCGGCCCGGTTCCGGCGGTACGCGACCGTCGAACCGGCCGAGTGGGCGATCCCGCCGCAGATCAACGAGGCCGGGCCGATGGGGAAGGCGGGCGTGATGGGCGCGCTGGCCGTGCGCCAGCCGGTCGGGGTGGTCAGCTGCATCACCTCGTACAACAACCCGTGGGCCAACCCGGCGGGCAAGGTCGCGCCGGCGCTGGCGATGGGCAACACGGTGGTCGTGAAGCCCGCCCCGCAGGATCCGCTGTCCGTGTACCGGATGGTGGAGGCGCTGGAGGCGGCGGGCGCCCCGCCGGGCGTGGTGAACGTCGTCTCCGGGCGGGACGTCGGGGTCGGCGAGGCCGTCGTGGCCTCCCCGGACGTCGACATGGTGAGCTTCACCGGCTCCACCGCCGTCGGGCAGCGCATCGCCGAGGTGTGCGGGCGGGACATGAAACGGCAGTTGATGGAGCTGGGCGGGAAAGGCGCGGCGGTCGTCTTCGACGACGCGGACGTCGGTTCGGCGGTGGCGGGGATCGGCACCACCTTCTCCTTCTACAGCGGGCAGATCTGTACGGCGCCCACCCGGGTGCTGGTGCAACGGGGCCTGTACGAGCGGCTGGTGGACGGACTGGCCGGGTACGCGGGCCGGTTGACGGTGGGCGACCCGGCCGCGCCGGACACGGTGGTCGGGCCGGTGATCAGCGCGGAGCACCGGGCGCGCGTCGAGTCGTACGTCGAACTCGGCAGGAAGGAGGGCGCGACGGTGGTGGCCGGCGGCGAACGCCCGCCGCTGGAGCGGGGCTTCTACGTCTCCCCGACCCTGCTCGCCGACTGCACGAACGACATGCGCGCGGCCCGTGAGGAGATCTTCGGCCCGGTCGTCTCCGTCGTCCCCTTCGACGACGAGGAGGAGGGCATCGCCCTCGCCAACGACTCCGACTACGGCCTCATCGACTACGTCTGGTCCGGCGACGTGGCCCGCGCCTTCCGGGTGGCCCGGCGGCTGCGGGCGGGCGGCGTCGGGATCAACACCGTCGGCCGGAACATGGAGGCGCCGTTCGGCGGGTTCAAGAAGAGCGGGGTCGGCCGGGACGTGGGCTCCTACGCCCTGCACGCATACAGCGAGGTGCAGGCGATCGTCTGGCCCGGGTGAGGCACCCAACTGCCGTGCCCTGCATGCCCCTTGGGGCAGACATGGGACAGACATGGGGCAATCGGCCCCATGGGCGGTGGCGGATCCGTAGCGTCCGGGGACGGGGCGTGCGGCCGGTTTCCGATTCCCGGCCCTCCCTTCCCCGAACCTGTACGGAAAAAGCTCGGAGAGCACTCAATGACGCACACCAAGAAGCGCACCAAGAGAATCGTCCTCACCGCCGTCGCCTTCGCCGCCGGGACCGTCGGCACCCTGCTGGCCACGTCCGTCGGCAACGCCGCGGTCCCGGAGGCCGCCACCCAGGTCCCGGCCGTCAAGGCTCCCGCCGCGCTCGCGGTGCCCGACGGCAACACGCTGTCCGGGGTCTTCACCGGGCGGGGCACGCAGACCTACGCCTGCACCGACGGCGCCTGGAAGCTGCTGGAGCCCGCCGCCGTCCTCACCGACAAGAGGGACCGCCCGGTCGCCCTGCACTCCCGCGGCCCCGTGTGGGTGTCCACGGTGGACGGCAGCGCGGTCAACGCCTCGGCGGTCGCCACGTCCCCCAAGGACGGCACCATCCCCGAACTGCTCCTGAAGGCCACGGCCACCCGCGGCACCGGGGTGTTCGGGGACGTCACCTACATCCAGCGCCTCAACACGACCGGCGGCGTGGCCCCCGCCGGCACCTGCACCGGCACCGACCAGGTGGGCGTGCGGTACACGGCCACGTACGCCTTCTACAAGGCGGCGTGACCCCCCTCAGTCCGTGAGGTCGACCCGGATCGTCAGCAGCTGCGTCCCCAGCGCCTTCACGGCCATGCTGTTGCCCTTGGGCAGGGTGCGCAGCCGGGCGACCGGGTCGTCGTCGGGCAGCAGGCGGGCGGTGCCGTGGTGCCACCGCCCGCCGATCCGCACCCGCACCCGCGGGTCGGCCTGGATGTTCCGCACGTACTGGGACTTCGTCCCGAACTCCGACACCAGCCAGAAACTCTCCCCGACCCGCCGCCCGCCGAGCGGCGTCCGCCGCGGCTGCCCGGAGACCCGCCCGGTGGTCTCCAGCAGGGTCTGGAAGGGCATCAGGCGGGTCAGGGGGTTGGCGAGGTACCGCTGGAAGGCGGTGGTGGCACGGAATCTGCGCTCCGACATGGTTCCTCGGTCTCCCGTTCTGCCGTACTGCGGTGACGGCGATGCCCTTCAATGTCTCTCACGCTTCTCCGACGAGAGACGGTGGGCCCGTGCGGATTGTGACCTGGAACCTGTGGTGGCGCTTCGGGCCCTGGGCCGAACGGCAGAAGGCGATCCTCGCCGTGCTGCGCGAGCTGCGGCCGGACGTGGTCGGCCTCCAGGAGGTGTGGGCCACGGACGGCGAGAACCTCGCCGAGTGGATCGCCGGTGAACTCGGCCTGCACTGGGCCTGGGCCGCCTCCCCGGCCTCCGAGCGCTGGCAGCGGCGGATCGGGGAGCCGGGCACCGAGATCGGCAACGCGGTGCTCAGCCGCTGGCCGGTGGTGGAGACCGAGGTGCTGCGCCTGCCGGTGCCACCGGAACTCGACGACGGCCGCCTCGCGCTCTACGCCCGCCTCGCGGCCCCCGCCCACCCCGTCCCCTTCTTCACCGTCCACCTGACCTCCCAACTGCACCTGTCGGCCGTACGCGTCCAACAGGTCGCCGCCCTGGCCGAGTTCGTCGCCGCCCACCGCGCGGGCACCGGCTTCCCGCCCGTCGTCACCAGTGACTTCAACGCCTGGCCGGACTCCGACGAGATCCGCCGCTTCTGCGGGACCCGCACCGCGCCCCTGGTCCCCGGCCAGGTCTTCTTCGACGCCTGGGAGTACGCCGACCCGGCCGGCCCCGACGGCATCGGCACCGTGCTGGCCGTACGCCGCGCCGGGGCCGGCCCGGTCGACGGCGTGTGGCCGTCGGACCACGCGGCGGTCGTGGCGGACCTGGCGGCCGGGGGAGCCGCGGGGTCACCGTCCGGCGGGTGACTTCAGCAGGTCGAGAAGGGAGCCGAAGGCCTCGGGCTCCGTCAGTTCCCCGACGGCAGCCCGTTTCCCGTCCGCCTGTCAGGCGAGGTGTTCCACCGGGGCCGGCCAAAGGCCCCGTTCAGAGAGGTGAAGCACGAGGGCCGCGATGTTCCAGGCGTCGTCCTCGCCCCGGTGATGCCGGCCTTCGAGCCGCCGTCCGGCGATCTCCAGGGCCTGTGCCATGCCGGGGCGCTTGCGCAGGCTGTACGCCTCGGTGAAGACGGCCTTGGCGTTGGTGTGACGGCGGCCGAAAGGGTAGGGCGTCCGCGTGGCCTGACACTGCCGGGTGAACTGGTGGCGGTCGTAGTCACCCCAGCTGACCCAGGGCCGGGCGCCGGCGCGGTGCTCGGCCGCCAGCAGCCGGCACGCTTCGGCGAAGGTGACCCCCTGGTCGACCTCCGACTGAGTGAGGCCGGTCAGCTCCGTGCAGAACCCGCTGACCGTGGACCGGGCGGGCCGCACCAGGATCCGGTGCCGGGCGAGGCGCTCGCCGGCCGCCGGGTCGACGACGGTCAGCCCGATCTCGATGATCTCGCTGACCTCGCCGGGCGGCGGGGAACCGGTCCAGCAGGTCGCCTCGACGTCCACGACGTTGACGAGCCCCTGGGCCCAGGCGCTGTTCATGACGGGAAGCGTAGGGAGGCGCGGCGGCCGAGGCACGCGAGTTTCGGCCCGGATGGGACGATGCGCCGGTGAACCACTTCTCGTACTCCCGCATCGGCCCTGGCCGTGACCGGCAGCGTCACCCGGAGCCCAGGCCGGCCGAGCCCGGTGAGTGGCCGAAGCTGGAGGCCGCGCTCGCTGTGGTCAACCGCGACCTGGCGGCGACCTTGCCGGAGCAGGACGCGCTGATACTGATGGCCGACCCGCCGCGGCAGCCTCTGGCACCGGGCGAAAGCGACAGAGGCCAGGTCTACGTGGCGATGCCCGACGGCCGTTGGCACGGCAACCAGGTGAACGCGTACGACCCCGAGGAGGGCGACCCGCCGGAGCCGGACGACGCGGAGACGGTCCTGGCCGTGGTCGCGGACGCGGCGCAGTCGACCGTCATGGAGCTGCTCTGGCAGGTCTGGCCGGTCTGCTGGGAGCACAAGACCGGAATGCACCCTCGTCTCCCGGGAACCGCCGCCGACCGGTACCCGAGTGCGACGGACGCGGCCGGCCCGCCGGTCTGGTGGTGCCGGGGCGGCCGCGAGGGCAACGGCCACGACGTCGCCCTCGTCGGCGAGCTGGCCGCCACCCTGCCGGGAAAACAGCGTCGCGCACTGCGGCGCAGCGAGCGCAGGCGAGACGGCCGCCGGTAGCCAGGGGGCCCGCTGACGGGAATTGCCGGAGCACCGGGAGCGGCTCGTCACGGTGCAAGCTAAGCGCGCAGACATCGCATTGGCGTCGTCCTCCGACGGAGTTAGTGTGCCTTCGGGGAAAAGAGGATCGACGCGGACGGGGAGTGGCGGCCCTGATCGCGTCGGGCGCGGTGAAGGTCAACGACGTGCCGGTCCTGGATGGGCGAGAACAACGTGCCCGCGCTGCAGTGGCTCGCCACTCCCGGTGTGACCGTCGGCTTCTCGCGCGGGGCAGGCGCGCGAGAAGCGCTCGCGGCGGCGGTCACGAAAGCGGAAGGCGCTCTTGACACCGTCGCCGTGTCCGGCGCCGGAGACGGCTCCGACGTGACCGCAGGCAAGATGTGGGTCACCCAGGCCTATCACGACATCTTTGCCCGGGCGGTCGCCAACGCGCGGTCCGGACTCGACGACAACGGCGCGACGGACGACGCATACGAAGGTGCGCTCTACCGTCTGGCCCAGGCCTACGGCGGCCGGACGGGAGACCGGTTCAGCTGGCTGGAGAACACCTATTTCGGCAGCGGCGACGACCACGGTTTCGGAACGCCGTTCGACACCGGATACAACGGGACCGGTTTCTGGACATTCGCCCAGGCGCACCTGGGGACTGAATAAGACGGTAATTCGAGCAACCCGTTCCCTCGGAATTCGGCCCCAGGCCTGTTCTCAGCCACGGCTGCCGGCGTGTCCCAGGAAGATCGGGTTCGTCAGAGCCGCCAGGGCGCCGGGGACGGGGCCGGCCGCCGTCTCGTGGCGGACCTCCGCGCGGACGTAGGCCGCGTACGACGGTGTCGTCCGCCACTCCACCGCCCCCGAGCCGGTCACCGGCAGCGGGTCGCTGGTGAGGAGGACGCCCTGGTCGGTGACGAAGCGGACCGTGCAGCGCGGGACGCCGGAGGCCTCCAGACGGACGGTCACCGGGGTGTCGGGGGCGACGGCGAGGCGCTCGCCGATGCCCGCCTGCTCGCCGCGGCCGCCCGTCGCCGTGAAGCCCAGCGTCACGTTCTTCGACTCCGCGACGTAGGAGCGGCCCGCGCGCAGGCCGTCCTGGATGGCCTCGCGGGACAGGTCGTCGGCGAGGACGACCGTCTGGGGCGAGCCGACGACGTCCGGGTCCCGGTGCGCGTCGCTGCTGCCCATGCCCGGCAGCCACTGCCGGTTGTCCCGCACCGAGGCGACCAGCGCCGCGTCCCAGGCGGCGAGGGCCACCTCGTCGTCGGGGGTGTAGGGGCCGTTCCACACCTCGACCGCGTCCGCCTCCCCGAAGCCGAACTTCCAGGCGCAGCCGACGCAGGTGGCGTGCGGGTGGGCCGGTACGACCAGTCCGCCGGCCTTGTGGATCTGGTGGGCGAAGTGGCCGAAGCGGTTGTCGCGGGCCCGGTAGCGCCAGTCGACGAAGGTCCCGGGCTCCGTGCCGAGGGCGACGACGTGGCCGTTGCGGGTGGTGACCTCCTCGCCGAGCATGATCAGCAGGTCGTCTCCGGCCTGGTCCGCCCAGTGGGCGTGCGACGAGTGCGTGTTGTGCTCGGAGGAGTTGATGAAGTCCAGTCCGGCGGCGCGGGCCAGGGCCGCGATCTCGGCGGGGGTGCGGCGGCCGTCGGAGTACCAGGAGTGCAGGTGGCAGTCGCCCCGGTACCAGTCCCGGCCGCGGCCCTTCGCGCGGGACGGCGGGTAGACCGGGCGGACGGGGGTGCCGGGTTCGCCGTAGGTGAGGGTGATCGTGAGCTCGTACGACAGTCCCTGCGGGGCCACCGTGTACGGGCCGAGGGCGATGTGCCAGGTGCCGGCGCCGACCGGGCCGGGGAGGTAGCCGGGGGTCGCGTCGTCGGCGCGCACGAAGAACTCCGTGCGGGCGCCGCCCGACCAGCCCCGGAAGCCCTTGCCGCCCAGCTCGGTGCCGTGCTGGTCGAAGATGCCGATGTCGAGCGCGTTGCCCGTGGTGCCGGCCGGGACGCTCGGCCTGTCGTAGGTGTAGGAGACCTTGATCTCCCGTACGCCGGTGGGTACTTCGACCGGTACGTACACGAAGTCGGGGGAGCCGGGCGGCAGGGTGCCGCGCACGGTCGCCGTCTCCTGGGTCCCCTGGTCCTGACCGTCCGCCGCTGCGAAGCTCACGGGTCCCAACGTAAGGGCTGCCGCGGCGCCCGTCACGAACAGTGCGCGTCTGCCGATGCCGTGCGTGTCCTCACACATGCCGCTCACTCTCCCCATCCGACGTGAACTCCCCCGGAAGGACAGGGAATCCACAGGCGTCCGTATGTCATGTGCATAGCCATGCGAAAGCCGGGGCATGTGATGCCGACCAGTCGGTATGGACAGATCGAGCCACCCCCGGTACAGATGGGGCATGCGCACAGCCGTCACGATCTTCCTCACCGACGAGACCATCGCCCCGGTCCGGCTCGCCCGTGAGCTGGAGGCCCGCGGGTTCGCCGGGCTGTACCTGCCGGAGCACACGCACATCCCGGTCGAGCGGACCACCCCCTACCCGGCGGGCGGCGACCTGCCCCGCGAGTACGGCCGTACCCTCGACCCCTTCGTCGCCCTCGGCCAGGCCGCCGCCGTCACCGAGAGCCTCGGCCTCGGCACCGGCATCACCCTGGTCGCCCAGCACGACCCGATCGACCTCGCCAAGCAGATCGCCACCCTCGACCACCTGTCCGGCGGCCGCTTCACCCTCGGCGTCGGCTTCGGCTGGAACGTCGAGGAGGCCGCGGACCACGGGGTGCGGTGGCGCGACCGGCGTGAACTCGGCCGGGACCGGATGGCGTTGATGCGGGCGCTGTGGGCGGAGGAACCGACCGCCTACGAGGGGGAGTTCGGGAGCGTACGGGCGTCGTCCGCGTATCCCAAGCCGGTCCAGAAGCCGCGCGGGCCGGTCGCCGGTCCCCGCACGCTGGTCGGCGGGGCCGCCGGGCCGAAGCTGTTCGCGCACATCGCGGAGTATGCCGACGGGTGGCTGCCGATCGGGGGACGAGGGCTGACCGAGTCGCTGCCGGTGCTCCGCTCGGTGTGGGCGGACGCGGGGCGGGATCCGGCCGCGCTCCAGGTGGTGCCGTACGCCGTCTTCCCGAGCGCCGGCAAGCTCGCGCACTATGCCGAGCTGGGCGTCGAGGAGGTCGTGGTGCAGTTGCCTCCGGCGGGGGAGGCCGAAGTGCTGGGGGTGCTGGACGCGTACGCGGAGTACCTGTGAGGGGGGTTGCGTCCAGTCGTCCACTCGTCTGCCGGGCTGGGGTGGTGGGCACGTGCCCAACCACCGCACACCCCCCAGGCCCCACCCAACCCGAACGTATGCTCAAAGAATGACGACTTCCGCGACCTCCGGAACCGGCCCCACCGAGAACTCCATGCGTCGCGCCCTCAAACGCGCCCGGGACGGCGTCGCCCTCGACGTCTCCGAGGCCGCCGTCCTGCTCCAGGCGCGCGGCGCGGCCCTCGACGACCTCGCCGCGTCCGCCGCCCGGGTCCGTGACGCCGGTCTGGCGGAGGCCGGCCGGCCCGGTGTCATCACGTACTCGAAGAGCGTCTTCATCCCCCTCACCCGCCTGTGCCGCGACAAGTGCCACTACTGCACGTTCGTCACCGTCCCCGGCAAGCTCCGCCGGGCCGGGCACGGGATGTTCATGTCCCCGGACGAGGTCCTCGACGTCGCCCGCAAGGGTGCGGCCCTCGGCTGCAAGGAAGCCCTGATCACCCTCGGCGACAAGCCCGAGGACCGCTGGCCCGAGGCGCGCGAGTGGCTCGACGCGCACGGGTACGACGACACGATCGCGTATGTCCGGGCCATCTCCGTCCGGATCCTGGAGGAGACCGGCCTGCTGCCGCACCTCAACCCCGGGGTGATGTCCTGGACGGACTTCCAGCGCCTCAAGCCCGTCGCGCCCTCCATGGGCATGATGCTGGAGACGACCGCCACCCGGCTCTGGTCCGAGCCCGGCGGCCCCCACCACGGCTCCCCGGACAAGGAACCCGCCGTCCGGCTGCGGGTCCTGGAGGACGCGGGCCGTTCCTCCGTCCCCTTCACCTCCGGGATCCTGATCGGCATCGGCGAGACGTACGAGGAGCGGGCCGAGTCGCTGTTCGCGCTGCGGCGCGTGGCCCGGTCGTACCACGGCGTCCAGGAGCTGATCATCCAGAACTTCCGTGCCAAGCCGGACACGGCGATGCGCGGCATGCCGGACGCCGAGCTGGACGAGCTGGTGGCGGCCGTCGCGGTGGCGCGGCTGGTGATGGGGCCGGCGGGCAACATCCAGGCGCCGCCCAATCTCGTCGACAGCGAGTACGAGCGGCTGATCGGCGCCGGTATCGACGACTGGGGCGGGGTCTCCCCGCTCACCATCGACCACGTCAACCCGGAACGCCCCTGGCCGCAGATCGAGGAGCTGGCGCGGAAGTCGGCCGCGGCGGGCTTCGAGCTGCGGGAACGTCTCTGCGTGTACCCGGAGTTCGTGCGGCGCGGCGAGCCCTGGCTGGACCCGCGGCTGCGTCCGCACGTGGCCGCGCTGACGGATCCGGAGACGGGCCTGGCGGTGCCGGACGCGGTGGTCGAGGGGCATCCGTGGCAGGAGCCCGAGGAGGTCTTCGTCGCCTCCGGCCGCACCGACCTCCACACCGCCATCGACACCGAGGGCCGTACGGCCGACCGGCGGGACGACTTCGACGAGGTGTACGGCGACTGGGGCGCGCTGCGGGAGGCGGCCGCCCCCGGGATGGTGCCGGAGCGGATCGACACGGACGTGCGCGCGGCCCTGGCGACCGCGGCCGACGACCCGACGAAGCTGACGGACGCCGAGGCCCTCGCCCTGTTCCACGCGGACGGCCCGGCGCTCGACGCGCTGACGAGGATCGCCGACGACGTACGGAAGTCCGCGGTCGGCGACGACGTCACCTACATCGTCACCCGCAACATCAACTTCACCAACGTCTGCTACACCGGCTGCCGTTTCTGCGCCTTCGCGCAGCGCCGCACGGACGCGGACGCCTACACCCTCTCCCTGGACCAGGTCGCCGACCGGGCCCAGCAGGCCTGGGACGTCGGCGCGGTCGAGGTCTGCATGCAGGGCGGCATCCACCCCGACCTGCCCGGCACCGCGTACTTCGACATCGCGAAGGCGGTCAAGGAGCGCGTCCCCGGCATGCACGTGCACGCCTTCTCCCCGATGGAGGTGGTGAACGGCGCGACCCGCACCGGCATGTCGATCAGGGAGTGGCTGACGGCAGCGAAGGAGGCGGGCCTGGACACCGTCCCGGGGACGGCCGCCGAGATCCTGGACGACGAGGTCCGCTGGGTGCTCACCAAGGGCAAGCTGCCCGCCGCCACCTGGATCGAGGTGATCACCACCGCGCACGAGGTGGGCATCCGCTCCTCCTCCACCATGATGTACGGCCATGTCGACCAGCCCCGCCACTGGCTGGGCCACCTGCGCACGCTGGCCGGCATCCAGCAGC
Organism: Streptomyces sp. NPDC047061; assembly: GCF_040643955.1. Lineage (NCBI taxonomy): Bacteria > Bacillati > Actinomycetota > Actinomycetes > Kitasatosporales > Streptomycetaceae > Streptomyces > Streptomyces sp. NPDC047061. The sequence continues at coordinate 116,040 of NZ_JBEYVI010000026.1, read as the reverse complement.
GGACGGGCGGCTTCACGGAGTTCGTGACGCTGCCCTTCATCCACACCAACGCGCCCGTCTACCTGGCGGGCATCTCCCGCCCCGGCCCGACGATGCGCGACAACCGGGCGGTGACGGCGATGGCCCGGCTCCTCCTGCACCCCTACATCCCCAACATCCAGACAAGCTGGGTGAAACTGGGCGCGGAGGGTGCGGCGGAGATGCTCCGCTCGGGAGCGAACGACCTCGGCGGCACGCTGATGGAGGAGACCATCTCGCGGATGGCGGGGTCGTCGTACGGGTCGTACAAGTCGGTTCGCGACCTCGTCGCGGTGGCCGAGGCCGCCGGGCGCCCGGCGAAGCCCCGTACGACGCTGTACGGCGAGGTGCCAGAGGAACGGCAGCGGGCGGCGGAGGCCTCCGACGGGCACCTGCCGGAGCTGCTGCCGGTGCTGGACTGAGCCGTCGGGCGGGCGGGCAGCGCACAGTACGATGATCCGACCCCTGTGCGAACAGGCAGGGGGCCTCATGACGCTCACAGCGGAGGAGATGCGTACCCGTGGCTGCCCGACTGCTGCCCTCCTGGGTCTGGGTCTCCGGCCTGACGGCCGGGGCGACGGCTGCCGTCGTCTTCCTCGCCCTCCAGGCCGACAAGGGGCCGCACCCCACGGCCGCGGCGGTCCGCCCGTCGGCGAGCGCGTCGGCGGGTGCCCACCCCTCGGCGTCACCGACGGCCAAGGCGAAGGCCCCCGCCGTGCCGGCGGCCTCCGGCACCGGCCGCCGGATCGTCTACTCGCTCGGCGCCAAGCGGGTGTGGACGGTCGACGCGAGCGGCAAGGCGACCCGCACGTTCACGGTGTGGCCGGGGACCGTCAGTCCGGACCCCGGCACCTACACGATCTCCAAGACCCTGTCGGCGACGACGGGCTCGGACGGCGTCCAGATCGAGCACATTCTGTATTTCGCCGCGAAGTCGGGTCTGTCGATCGCCTTCTCCAACGCGGTCGACGGCTCCTCCCCGGCACCCGCCGCCGGCAAGCAGACCAGCGGCATCCGGATGCCCAAGACGGACGGCACGGCCCTGTGGACCTTCGGCACGGAGCCGGACACCAAGGTGACCGTGGTCAAGTAGCGGGCTACGCGTCCCGGTCCGCGGGGCTCAGCTGGACGACGACCAGCGCGAGCCCGGTGAGGACCAGCACCCGGGTCGCGGCGTCCAGTCCGTTCCAGGTCTTGGACTGCCACATGGAGAACCACTCACCGCCGATCCCGATGAACCCGGCGCCGAAGAGCAGCACCAGCATCAGCAGACCGTAGGTGGAGACGCGCCGCGCGCGGACGTCGTCGCGGCGGACCCAGAGCCAGGTCCCGGCGATCAGCACGAGCGCGGCCAGCGTCTCCCATCCGATGATGGCGACGTAGGCGGCGTTCTCAAGTCCCTTGTCCGTCACGGCCCGCCACATCAGGTCGTCGTCCTTGAACGTGGTGTCCATGGCCAGCACATGCTGGACGAAGGCCTGGTTGGTACCGAAGTCGGTGATGTTCCCGAAGGCGACGAGGGCGATGTAGAGGGCGACCGTTCCGGTCAGAACGGCAGCGGCAAGCGACAGCGCACGAGGCGCGTGGGAGGTGGACATGTCACCCTCCTTCCCCAACCCGGCTGTTTACACCCCCAGTTCGGCCTTTGCCGGGCGACCCGGCGTCGTGGCGAACCGCTCGCACGCGGGTACCTTGGTCGAAGTTCCGTGCGAAGTTCGGTGTGCGAAGTTCGAAGTTCGAAGGGGGTCCCGTGGACGGCTTCGCGGAGTTGCGGACGCGTGAGTTCGGCTACCTCGACGAGGGCGGGCACACCTACCTCGACCACACCGGCGCCGGCCTTCCCCCGCGCTCCCTCGTCATGGGCAGCGCCCGGCGGATCACCGGCGGGCTGTTCGGCAACCCGCACTCCGAGAGCCCGGCCTCCCGCGCCTCCGGGCTCCTGCTGACCGAGGCCCGGCAGGCGGTGCTCCGCCACTTCAACGCCGACCCCGACGAGTACGCCGTGATCTTCACCCCGAACGCGACCGGCGCCCTGCGCCTGGTCGGTGAGGCGTACCCCTTCACCCCCGACAGCCGGCTCGTCATGTCGCTGGACAACCACAACTCGGTCAACGGCCTCAGGGAGTACGCGCGGGCGCGGGGCGCCGCCACCGTGTACGTGCCGGGTCTGCACATCGACGAGGGGCGGCTGCGTGCCGCCCTGTCCCCGCCCGGCCCGCGCCGGGGCGCCGGCGGCCTGCTCGCCTACCCGGCGCAGAGCAACTTCACCGGCGTCCAGCACTCGCTGGACTGGATCGCCGCTGCCCGGTCGCACGGCTACGACGTCCTGCTCGACGCGGCGGCCTTCGCCCCGACCAACGTCCTGGACCTGAGCCGCCACCACCCGGACTTCACCGCCGTCAGCTGGTACAAGGTCTTCGGGCACCCCACCGGCATCGGCAGTCTGATCGCCCGCCGCGAGGCCCTCGCCAAGCTGCGCCGCCCCTGGTTCTCGGGCGGCACCATCTACGCCGTCAGCGCCCGGGCCCAGTGGCACGTCCTCGCCGCCGACGAGGCCGCCTTCGAGGACGGCACGGTCAACTTCCTGTCCCTGCCGGACGTGACCGCCGGACTCGCCTGGATCGACGCCATCGGCATGGACCGCATACACGCCCACGTCACCGTCCTCACCGCCCGACTGCTCCGCGGGTTGCGGGCGTTGCGGCACAGCGACGGCTCCCCGCTGGTCCGGGTGTACGGCACCGACCGCGCCGACCCTGACCGTACCGACGCGGACCGTGGCGGCACGGTCGCGCTGAACGTGCTCGGCGCGGACGGCCGGATCGTCGACGAACGCGTCGTCACGCGGGACAGCGCCGCCCACGGCATATCCCTGCGCACGGGCTGCTTCTGCAATCCGGGCGCCGGAGAGGAGGCGTTCGACCTGCCGCTGACCCGGCTGCTCTCGGCGGCCGACACACAGGTCGCCTCCCTGGACGAGTACCTGGAGCTGCTGGGGCTGCCGTCGGCGGGCGCCGTCCGGGTCTCCCTGGGCGTGTCGTCCCAGCCCAGGGACATCGAGACGTTCCTGACGTTCGTGACGGAGACCTACCGGGACCGGGTGCCGACGGCGGCCGGGCTGGCCGCCCGGGAGAGCTGCTGAGCCGGAGCTATCGCACGGCGGATCAACGCCCCGCCCGGCTCCGCGCCGCCCCGTCCCGGCACCTGCGCACCAGGATCACCCACGTCCCGGCCAGGAACACCAGCGCGAACCCCGCCAGGACCAGCCACCCGCGGCTCGCCGGATGCCCGAACGAGTCCCCGTACGACGCCAGCAGCGGCGGCCCGAGTGGCGAGCGGCCCGCCCGCCACAGCGACTCCAGTCCCACCCCGCTGCCCAGTGCCTCGAACGCCCAGCGGTTGGTCATCGCCCAGCTGATCGCCTTCCCGGCCACCGTCATCCGGGGCACCGGCACGAAGGCGCCCGAGAACAGCACCTGGGGGAAGCAGAGCAGCGGCAGCATCAGCGTCGCCTGCCCCGGCTCCGACACCGCCGCGGACGCGAGCAGCCCCAGCGCGAGGGCGGCGGCCGAGGCCAGCACACTCGACGCGAACAGCGACCCGTACGTGTCCCAGCCCGCCGCGGGCAGCCGGTCGAGGGCGCGCAGCACGACCAGCAACAGCGCGTCCGCGAGCGCGAGCACCGGCAGCATCGTCGTCAGCTTCGAGGCGACGTACGGGCCGATCCGCAGCCCCGCGAGCCACTCCCGGCGCAGCACCGGCAGCTCGGTGCAGATCTGGAGGAGGCCGTAGGTCAGCCCGAAGAAGAACGCGCCGAACGCGATCCAGAACATGATCATCGCCGAGGAGCCCGGATCCGGTGCCGCCGGGTCGAACGCACCGGCCCGGAACAGCACCGCGAACATGGCCACGATCATCACCGGCGAGCCCGCCAGCACGGCGACCGAGAGCCGGTTGTGCAGCATCAGCGCGGTACCGCGCCGGGTCAGCAGCGCCCACTGCCCGAGGACCCCGACACGCGGCGGCCGCGGCGACGGTGACGGTGATGTCGGCTTGGCATCAGGGGCGTCCGCGCCCTCGGGTACGGCCCGTGCGACGCGCGCACCGTCCGCCACCGCCTCGTACACCTCCTCCACGGTGCCGACCCCGAACGCCTCGAACAGGGCGTCCGGTTCACCCGCGTACGCGACCTCGCCACCGGCGGAGAGGAACACCACCTGGTCGGCGCGGCGCAGGTCGGCGAGGACATGCGTGGTCAGTACGACGGTGGTGCCGCCCTCGGCCAGCGTCCGCAGGGTGCGCAGCAGGGCCGCGCCGGTGACCGGGTCGAGCCCGGACGTCGGCTCGTCGAGGAAGAGCACCCGGGGGCGGGTGAGCAACTCGACGGCGATACTGGCCCGTTTGCGTTCCCCGCCGCTCAGCGCGCGCACCGGGGTGTCCGCTCGCTCCGCCAGACCGAGGGTGTCCAGCACCCGGTCGACGGTGTCGAGCACGGTCCCGGCCGGCGTCCCCGGCGCCATCCGCAGCCCCGCCGCGTACACCAGCGTGCGGCGCAGCGGCAGTTCGCGGTGGATGATGTCCTCCTGCGGAACGAACCCGAAGTCCGGCCCCGGCGGCCCGGGTCGCGCCCCGTCGTGCAGCACCTCGCCCCCGGTCGGCGCGCTCAGCCCCGCCAGCGTCTGCAACAGCACGGTCTTGCCCGCACCACTGCTGCCGGCGATCACCGTGAGCTGCCCCGGAGCGACCTCGACGGATATGTCGTTCAGTATCCGCCCGCCCCCACGGACGTCCCGGCTCACGCGACGCGCCCGCAGGTGCAGCCCGTTGACGGAGGGCGCGGGAGCCTCGACGGACGTGCGGGAGGGCGGGGGCGGTGTCGACATGGGAGCAGCATGTCAGGTGGCCCGCCGCGGCGGTCTCAAGCCACCCAACTCCTCTATCTCCGCGCTGGCTTCGCCCCCTCTTCCGGCTACGACTGGTGCGCCGCCATGCGCTCCCACCAGGCGGGGATGTGACCGCACACGGTCGAGGGCGGGCGGCGCACCCACCGGAACGCTGACGATCAGTACATCGGTCGCATGCAGGACCACCCGTACTCGACTCGGCTCTGTGAGGGAACGACGACCGGCCGGATCAATCGGTGTCTTTGGGGTGGCGGGTGGACGCGTACACGAGATGGACGGTGCGGCGCGCTTCGTCAACGAGGTAGCGCACGCGACCGCCCGCCGTCACCTCGTACTCCCACTGTGGGTACTCGCGACCGCCGAGGTTGCCCGAGGCCAGTCGACCCCGCAGCCGGTGCTGGCGATCGGGGTCGGCCCGGGACTCGGGGTCGCTCCGCAGGGACTCGAAGCATCGCCGCGTGTTGCCCGGCGCCTCCGCGCCCAACTCGCCCCAGCCCTTGGCCGCTTCGTTCGTCGCGAAGCGCAGGCGCCATTCGTCGCCCACCGGTGGCGGGGCGGCGTCGTCGCCGCGCTTGGGAGTCACGGGGAGGTCACCTCGCCATGGTCTTCGTCGGGCAGTCGACGGGTGAGCCGGGCGGTGAGCTCGGGGTCGGCGAGGATGCGGGCCGTGGCGCGCCATTCGACCATGACCCGGTGCAGGTTGGTGTGGACGTCGAGCTGGGCCGCGTCGTACGTGGCGTTGATGAGCTCGGCCACGAACTGCTTCAGCTCATCCGTCGACAGGTGACGGACCCACGGGAAGACGGACGGGAGCGCCCGCTGTATGGCTCGCTCGCCGGTGTCGCTGCGTACGAGCGCGGCGAGAAGGCGGGCCGTGATGTCCGCCGTCTCCTCGCGCTGCTGGTCGTGACGGGCCGTGGTCAGATAGAGATCCTCGCCGTCCCGGCGGGTGATGTGCACTCGCTGGGCCCGGTCGAGCGTCTCCGCGACCCGCTTGGAGTTCTTAGAGAGTTCGGAGAAGGCGACCGTGGGGGTGGACATGATTCGACGATACTTCGGAATGTATTCCGAAGTCAATCGCTGCGGTGGCCGGCCGGGCGTCGGGCCCTCTGCCGGACCCGGCTGCGACTCCCCTAGGCTGACGCCCATGACGGAGAACGGTCCACAGGTCGTGGTGGACTTGGGCGTGCCCGTGCCGGGGGAGTTGTGAACCGCCGACGCGGTGATCCTGAGCCGCCGGGGCGAGGCGTTCGCCCAGAGGCGCAGCCCGGGCCGGCGCCTGTTCCCGGACACCTGGGACGTCGTGGGCGGACATGTCGAGCGGGACGAGTCACTGCTGGCGGTTCTCGCCCGCGAGGCCGAGGAGGAGACCGGCTGGCGCCTGCGCCGTGTGTGCCGGCTACTCGGCGTCACCTCCTGGACCGGCGACGACGGCGGCGGCCTGCGCCACGACGCCGACTATGTGGGCGAGGTCGACGGCGATCTCGGCAGTCCCGACTGGAGTGGACGAAGCACTCCCCCTACGACTGGTTCGGCCCCGCCGACCCCCACCTTCTGCCCGCCAAGCCAGTTCATGGTCCATGACCTGATCATCGGGGTCCTGTGTCCCCGGGACGATGGCCGGTCGGCGACGTGATCCCCGCCGTCCGCCGTGCTCTCTGCCAGACTTGGCGTGGACCGGCTGCGGGGGAGGCGCGGATGGGGTCGACACGGCCGTCGATGCAGGAGCTGATCGGGCGGCGGAGGAGGGCCGGGTTTGTGGGGCGGGGCGCCGAACGGGCGGCCTTCCGGGAGAACTTCGACACTCCGCCCGAAGACGAGCGGCATCGCTTCCTCTTTCATGTGCACGGGAATGCGGGAGTCGGAAAGACCTTCCTGGTAAGAGAGTTGGAGCAGCTCGCGCGGGAACGGGCGGCGCTCACCGCATACGTCGACGAGAGCGTCGGCAGTGTGCCGGAGGCGATGGCGGCGATCAGTCGGCAATTCGCTGGACAGGGGCACAAGTTCAAGGAGCTGGATCGCCTGCTCGCGGCGCATCGGGAACGGCGACATGAGGCAGAGGCCGCTGTCGCCGCGCTCGAACCCGAACCGGAGGGGCCGTCTGCGGGCAGCATGGCGGTGGCGCGGGCCGGGCTGGTAGGGCTGGGGATGGTGCCGGGGGTGAGCTCTTTCGCAGGTGCTCTCGATGCGATTCAACTCGCCCAGGGAGCCGACCGGTTGCGAGCAGGCCTGAGTGCGCGCTTCAGGAGTCAGGAGGACGTGCAGTTGGTGCTGTCCCCGGAGCGCGTGCTCACACCGGTACTGCTGAACGAGCTGTCCGACGCCGCGAACGCGGCACCGTGGATCGTCCTGTTCTTCGACACCTACGAGCGGACAGGGCCGTTCCTCGATGGGTGGCTGCACGAGGTGATGACGAGTGACCGGCACGGCACCCTGCCCGCCACCGCCGTCATCGTGACCGCCGGCCAACGTCCCTTCGACACCGCACGCTGGGGCGCCTTCGCCGATTTCATGGCAGACGTACCGCTCGGGCCGTTCACGGAGGCCGAGGCGCGGGGGCTGCTGGCGGACAAGGGGATCGTCGCCGAGCCCGTGGTGGAGGAGGTACTGCGCCTAACCGGCGGACTGCCTCTGCTGGTCTCCACCCTGGCCGAGCAGCGCCCCACTGACCCGGACGACATAGGTGATCCCAGCGCCACGGCCGTCGAACGCTTCCTGAAGTGGGAGCAGGATCCGGTACGCCAGGCGGCGGCACTCGCATGCTCGTTGCCCCGCCGCCTGGACATGGATGTGTTCCGGGCGGCCGTGGACTGCTCGGACGAAGAGGCCGACGCGCTCTTCGGCTGGCTGCGCGGGCTGGCGTTCGTGGATGACCGCGGCGATCGGCTGCGCTACCACGACCTGGTGCGCGAGCCGATGCTCCGATCGCAGCGGCGTCGCTCCCCGCGGGGTTGGATCGAGCGGCATGAGCGGCTCGCGGGTGTGTTCGGCCGTTGGCGCGAGGAAGCGGCACGGGATCTGCGCGCTTACGAGGAGTGGGAGCATGAGCCGTGGCGTGAGCTGCGGCTGGAGGAGACGTACCACTTGCTGTGTGCCCGCCCGCGCTCGGCACTCGCCGGGGTGCTGCGGGACCTGATCGGGGTGTGCGGTGCGGATCAGGTGGCCGGCTGGCACTGGGCGCGGATGCTGGAGGAGGCGGGTGACGCGGCGGGTGACCCGGATCTGAAGCGCTGGGGTCACCGGTTGGCTGAGGCGCTCGCGGACGACGAGGCCGGGGTGACCAAGGCAACTGACCTGCTTCTGGCTCATCCTGGGCTGAACCGCAGCGATCGGGCGCTGGCGCACACACTGCGGGGGATGGAACTGCGCTCTGACGGGGAGTACGGGCGGGCTCTGACCGAGTGCGATCGCGCGATCGCACTCGATCCGGATCTGGATGTGGCCCACCACCACCGTGGTCTCGCTCAAAGGTTTCTGGGCGACTTCTCCGCGGCTGTGGCCGCCTTCGACCGGGCGGAGGAACTGGCTCCTGACAACGGCCGGATCATCGCGGCACGCGGGGAGACGCATCGGCTGGCAGGCCGCTTCGAGGTGGCCGTCGCCGACTTCGATCTGGCCATCGCACTCGATCCGACCGATTCCAGTGCCTTGGCCTCCAGAGCCGTCTGTCGGCACGTGCTCGGGCAGTACGACGAAGCACTCGCCGACTTCGACCGCGCTCTGAGCCTCGACGAGGACTACTTGTGGCCGTTGGTACGAAGGGCTCGCCTGTACGGCGACATGGAGACGTGGGACCAGGCGTTCGCCGATCTGGACCGGGCCGCCCGTCTTGAGCCTGACTCCGCCTGGGTCGCGTCGGAACGGGGAACGGCCTATCGCCTCTCCGGCCGGTTCGAGGAAGCCGTCACCGAGTTCGGCCGAGCCCTCTCCCTCAGACCCACATACGCCTCGGCCCTCGCAAGCCGTGGGGACACCCACCACGAGCTTGGCCGGCACGAGGCGGCATTGGCCGACCTCAGTCGCGCGATCGAGTTGGACCCCGACTATGTCTGGGCGCTGGTGAAACGGGCCCAGGTGAAACGTCAACTGGGTGATCAGGAAGGCGTGTTCGAGGACCTGCAGCGGGCCGTCGAGACGGACCCGGAAGCCAACTGGGTCGGTTGCGAACTGGGGGAGGCATACCGGCTGGCGGGCCGGTACGACCAGGCGATCGCCGTTGCCGGTCGCGTGCTGGAGCGGGATCCGGATTACGACGCGGCGCTGGGCACTGTGGGAGCTACGCACCGATCTCTGAAGAACTACACGGAGGCCCTCCGGTATCTGGATCGCGCCCTGGAGCTGGGCCCGGAGTACGGGTGGGCCTATGGACAGCGTGCGCGAGTGTGCCTGGCGATCGGCCGCAGTGAGCGAGCCTTGGCCGACCTGGAGAGGTGCGTTGCACTGGAGGAGGGGGCGGATTGGGCGCGCAAGGCAATCATCGAACTGCTGATGCGGTGCGGCCGATGGGACGAGGCGTTGGCACGGTTGGCCGACGCGGACCGGGAGCCGAGGCCTCACGACGGCTTGGACGATCTGCGCGCCGAGGCCCTCCGGCACACCGGGCGGTGGGCCGAGGCCCTGCGGATCGCTGAGCGGATGCGCGCGGCGGAACCCGTCCCGGGCACCTTCCAACTGGCATTGACGGTGGGGAGATGCCAAGGGCTGAGAGCCGCCGCGCCCCTGTGGCACGAGTTGGCCCGGTCGCTGTACCAGCACGAACTGAATGACGCGGAGCGCGCGATGGGACGGTGCTTCGTCGGCGTGGCCTCTGGTGACTGGCGCAGCGCCGACCGAGGCCTGTCCGAAGCTCTGGCCGCGGACCTCGACTGGGACGACCTGACGGATTTCCTAGACGTTCTCAACGAACTACTGGACAGCCCTGGCGCCGACCGTGCGCGACTGGCACCCCGGCTGGCAGCGGTCACGGCAGCCCGTGACGCTGTCCAGGAGCGCTATGCGGAGTGACCTGCGAACGTCACGAAGTCGGCCCACGAGGCGTCGGTGAAGGTGAGCCGAGCCCCGTTCTTGTCCTTGGAGTCGCGGACGTGGACGGTGGTGGCGAGGGATATGGCGACCTCGACGCAATCGGGTCCCTCGTTGCTGCTGTAGCTGCTCTTGAACCACTCCAGGGCGGTCATGTCTCTTCTTCCCCCAGCACTTTCTCGATGAAGGCGAGCGACTCCCGAGGCGGGAGAGCCTGGGACCGGATGATCCCATAGCGCATCTCAAGCGGCTGTACTTCCCTGGGCTCGCTGACCAGGCGGTTGAACGACTGGCCCTCCTCGTGGGCCATGGTCTTGCCGTCCCGTAGCTTCAGCAGGCGGATCGGCCCGCCCATGCCCGCGTGGTCCTCACGGTCCGTGGGCATGACCTGGATCTCGACGTGCCTCAACGCGCCCATCTCCAAAAGGTGTGCAAGCTGCCTCTGCCGGACCAGTCTCCCGCCGAGCGGCCGATGCAGCGTCACTTCTTCCAGGACAAATGTGAGGGCCACCAGGGGCACGCGTTCGAAGACGGCCTTCCGCGCCATGCGGGCGGCGACGTACTGGTCGATCTCCTCCTCGGTGTACGAGGGCCGTCGCATCACGTACAACGCCCTGGCGTACTCCGGGGTTTGCAGCAAGCCATGGATGTAATGGCTGGAGTAGGCCCCCATCTCGACGGACTCGTCCTCCAACCGCGCCAGATCCCGAACCTTCTTCGGATACCGAGCCCGCTCCATGTCCTCCTTCATGAACGCGAGTTTTCCACCCGCCGCCAGCACCTCGTCGGCCTTCTCCAGGAAGTCGGGCTTGGGGATGCGCCGCCCGCGCTCCACGGCCGACACCATCTCCTCGCTGTACCCGATGGCGGCGCCGAGTTCGGCCTGCCGCAGCCCGGCGGCCTCCCGCCACACCTTGATCTGCCGTCCGACCGCCCTGAGTACGGCCTCGGCCTCCTCGTCCTCCACACCCGCCCCTTCCGACGTACGACCCGTACGACCCCGCTCGGCACCCGGACAGTCACGCTCTGTGCCGGAGTTGTTGCTGTTCAGGGTAGGGAGACGCGACCACGCTGGGTGACATGAACCAGAAATCCCTCCCGCACGTCACCACCCCGACAGGCCTCTTCACGGTTCAGCTGTCCGCGACTCGAAGAGGTGCTCGACTGGCGCGGTTGCTCACGGAACGCCAACTCGACGACTGGGGGATGCCGTCCAGGGAGGAGGCGGCGCAGGTCGTGGCCGAGCTGGCGTCCAACGCGGTGCTGCACGGACGCGTGGCGGGACGGGACTTCCGGCTGGGGCTGCGGCTGTACCCCGACCGCACCCTCCGTATCGAGGTGACCGACGCCCGGGGCGACCGCGTCCCGCGCCGCCACGATCCGGCGGCCGACGACGCGGAATCGGGGCGCGGGTTGCTGATCGTGACGGCGTACGCGGACCGTTGGGGCGTGGACGAGGCGCCCGCCGGTTGCAAGGTCGTCTGGGCGGAGCTGTGGGCACCGGGTCGTGGTGGCCCGTGATCCGGCCGTTCCCGACGCCAAAGACCAAAGAACCGGGGAAAGAACCCAACCCGCCCCTACCGTCCCCGGCGATCACCCGCCGGAGTGAATATGCCGAACTCGGCTGGCGTGGAGGGGCAGTTGTGCGGCAGCGTCTGCGGCGACAAGTCCAGACATACTTCGGCCCCCGCCGGGACTGCCATCCCACTGCGAGGGCCTGATCATCAAGGAAGAGAAGACCTTCCCCATGACTGACAAGCACCCTAGCGCGCCCGCGCCCGCGAAGACCCGGCATTCCCACTCCGGCGTCACCCAGGTGAAGGAACGCCTCGAAGGCAACTTCACCGTGATCAGCAACGAACTGCTCCAGCACCCGGAGTTGTCCTCCACGGCGAGGGGCATCGGGAGCTACATCCAGTCGCTGCCCGAGGGCACCCCGGTCGGCATCAAGGCGCTCGCCGAGCAGTTGCCCGAGGGCGAGATCAGGATCGCCGCGGCCCTGCGCGAGCTGGAGCGGTACGGGTTCCATCTGCGGACCAAGGAACGGCTGCCGTCGGGCCAGGTCGTGACCCGGACGTTCTCGTACAACAGGCCGCGCCCGGCGGTCGTCGAAGCCGCCCGGGCCCCCGAACCGAAGCCGAAGGCTCCCGTCCCGCCGAGGGCCCCGCGGGCTCCCCGCGGGGCCGCCGACCTGCTCGCAGGGCTTCGCACGTACGACTCCCGCCTGCTGCTCAGTGAGCGGGACGTGGTCCGGCTGGCACCGGCCGTCTCCGAGTGGCTGGAGCGCGGCGTGCCGCCCACAGCGGTCGCACGCGTGCTCACGACCGACCTGCCCCGGGATCCGATCAAGCACCCGGCAGCCTTCCTCGCCCACCGCCTCACCAGCCAGTTGCCGCCCCACCTCCCGGCTCCGGCTCCGGCAGCGCGGGACGCGTCCGCACCGCTGCGCCCGGCTCCGCTCCAGACGTGCGAGGGCTGCGAGCGGGCGTTCCGGTCGGCCCGTCCCGGCCGCTGCCGCGACTGCCGGGCGAGGTCTCAGAGAGCTGCCTGACCGGCGATGCGCACCTCACGAAAGCGAAAGGGAGACTTCTCGATGACCTACACGTACAGGCCCACCGCCAAGGCGCGCATCTTCGCAGGCCACGACGACCTTGCCCGCTGCCCGGGGCTGTCCCTCATGGCGATGGGCGTCGGTTTCCACCTCAGGACGCTGCCCGAGGGCGCCCCCACGAGCGTCCAGGCGCTGGCGGGGCAGCTCGGAGACAGCGAGTTCGAGATCGCCGCCGCCCTCCAGGAACTGCGGGACCACGGCTTCCTGCCCAAGGCCTGACGGCCGGCGCGCTTCCGCAAGCCTTCGTGGCCTCCAGGGCGGTGTGCGCCGCGCGCCCGCGCGAGCTCGAACGTATCGTGGATGCCTGGGAGCAGAGGCCGGGCCGTGTAGGGCTGCCATCTTTCCGCTCGCCTGAGCGAACCCCCACCCATCCCCCGACCTGGCCGAAAGATGGCCACTACGGACCACACAACCCACACTTCGCATACCTAACTGCACCCTGAACGGACCGTTCCCGGTCGATTACAGTGCTGAGCGCTGTATGTACGGACGGTGCCCGAGGAGGTCATGGTGGTGAGTGCGACGTTGGGTGCCGTCTGGGGCCGGGTCGAGCAACAGGACTTCCGGAGCAGGGTGCGGGGGACGCTGCTGGGCGGTGCCGTGGGGGACGCGCTCGGCGGGCCCGTCGACGGGCTGACGCTGGAGGAGATACGGGCGGCCTACGGGCCCGAGGGGCTCGTCGACCTCGGGTTCGGGTACGGGCGGCGCGGGACCGTCACCCATCACACGCAGCTCACCCTCTTCACCGTGGACGGGTTGATAAGAGCCCAGGTGCGGAGGGACACGGGGGCCTGGCATCCGCCCACCGACCTGCATCGGGCGTATCTGCGGTGGGCGGCCACGCAGCGGGACTGGGGGCCGGACGTGCGGCGGCCGGAGGACGGCTGGCTGGCGCGGGAGGAGTGGCTGTACGCCCGGCGGGAGCCGACGCGGGCGCTGCTGCTGGGCCTCGGCGACGAGAGGATGGGGACGCTGGAGGCGCCGAAGAACCCCGATGACATGGGGCCCGAGGCGGTCGCCAGGTCCGCGCCGTTCGGGCTGCTCGTCGGCTGGGAGCCGCAGCTCGTCGTCCAGCTCGCCGTGGAGTGCGCCGCGCAGACGCACGGCCATCCGACCGCCTGTCTGTCGGCGGGCGCGTACGCGGTGATCGTGCACGCGCTGGCCCGCGGCGACTCGCTGGACGGTTCCGTCCAGCGGGCGCTGGCCCTGCTCGCCGCCCGGCCGGGACACCAGCCCGTGTCGGACGCGTTGCAGCACGCGCTCGGAGCCGTACGGCAGGGGCTGCCCTCCCCGGCCCGGGTCGAGGAGCTGACCGGGGACGGGGCGGCGGACGGGATGCTGGCCGCGGCCGTGTACTGCGCGCTCGTGGGGGAGGACGTACGGCACGGCCTCTGTCTCGCCGTCAACCAGGCCGGGCCCTCCGCCGTCGCCGGTGCCCTCACCGGCGGCCTCCTCGGCGCCCAGTACGGCGAGACGGCCCTCCCGCCGGCCTGGGTGGCCGAACTTGAGGGCCGTCAGACCATCCTCGAACTCGCCGACGACTTCGCGATGGAGATGACCCAGGGACCGGCCCTGCACAGCCCGGTGGGCGCGTCACCGGGGTGGCTCGCCCGGTATCCGCGCTAGGGCGACCTGCCGGGCGTCCGGCCGCGACCTCGTGGTGCGGGCCACGGTCACCTGCTCGTATCGTGAAAAGACAGCGCACGGCTTGGCGAGCAGGAAGATCATGGCAGACCCGGCGGTCGACTACGCGGCGGTGTTCCAGGCCCTTCCAGGGGCCGCGGCACTGGTGACTCCGCAGCTGATCTTCGCGGACGCCAACGCGGAGTTCGTGCGTCTGCGGGGCCTGCCCCGCGAGCAGGTGATCGGTCGCTTCCTGCCCGAGGACAATCCCGAGAACCAGTCCGCCGAGCCTCTTCTGCTCAGGGTCCTGGCGTCGCTGCGCCGGGCGGTGGCCACCGGTGAGCGCAGTGACGTGGCGCTGCAACGCTTCGACACGGCGGACCCCGACCAGCCCGGGGTATGGCACGAGCGGTACTTCAACGTGAGCAACATTCCCGTGTTCGGAGCCGACGGGCGGGTGACGCTGCTGCTGCACCGGCTGGAGGACGTCACCGAACTCATCCGCGCCCGTGAAGTCGCGCTGACCCTGCAGGAAGCCATGCTGCCCACCCCTCGCCCGGTCGGCCGGCACCCGGCGGCCGTCCGCTACCGGCCCGCCGCCGAAGCCCTCAACGTGGCCGGCGACTGGTACGACCTCGTCGACCTGCCCGGCGACCGCATCGCCGTCGCCGTCGGCGACGTCGTCGGCCACGGCCTGCCCGCGGCCGGCGTCATGGGACAACTGCGCAGCGCCCTCACCGCCGCCTCCCTCGTCCCCGAAGGCCCCGCCCGCGCCCTGGAGGTCCTCGGGCAGTACGCCCGCACCGTCGACGGCGCCGAGAACACCACCGTGGCCACGGCGTTCGTCGACTGGGAGAGCGAGACCATCACCTACAGCAGCGCCGGCCACCCCCCACCCGTACTCGTGCAGCCGGACGGGACCGTCGAGTTCCTGGACCGGGCCACCGACCCACCACTGGCCGCCCGCCCTCAACACGGCCCCCGGACCCAGGCCGTCACGGCCTTCCGCGAGGACGCGGTCCTCGTGCTCTACACCGACGGCCTGATCGAACGCCGCGGCGAGGACATCGACAAGGGCCTCGCCCGGCTCGCGGACTCCCTGGCCCGCCACCAGGCCGACGCATGCGAAGCGCTCGCCGACGCCGTGCTCACCGACCTGCTCCCACCCGGCGACGCCACCGACGACACCGCCCTGGTCATCGTCCGCCTGTGAACCAGGCCCGCCGCCTTCGTGCGCCGGCCCCACCGCGCGCGGCAGCGACATGTACTGACGATCACGATGGCGGATCGAACGGCGGATCTCCGGTGCGGGGAGCTCGACCGAGCTCCCCGCACCGGACGGCCGGTCAGTCCTTGGCCGGTGCCCCCAGGGTGTCGCCGCTGCCCGCTTGGGCGGGGACCGGGACGGCCGCCGCCGCGCTGTCCCCGTCCGTGTTCACGCTCTCGATGATCGCGAGGCGTTCCGGGGTGTCCTCCGGCTTCAGGAAGCCGATGAGGATGTAGAGGACCAGGGAGACGGCGAGGGGGACCGAGACCTGGTACTGGAGGGGGACGCCGCCGTCGACGTTCCAGTTGATCGGGTAGTTGACCAGCCAGAAGGCCAGCAGGCCCGCCGCCCAGCTGGTGAGGGCCGCCGTCGGGCCGGAGCGGCGGAACGGGCGGAGCAGGCCGAGCATCATCGGGATGGCGATCGGGCCCATCAGGCCGGCCACCCACTTGATGACCACGGTGATGATGTCCTTGAAGGTGGGGGAGTTGATCTGGGTGGCCACCGTCATGGACAGGCCCAGGAAGACGACCGTCGTGACGCGTGCCGCGATCAGGCCCGAGCGTTCGTTCCACGCCCGCGCCCGCTGCGAGACGACCGGGGCCACGTCACGGGTGAAGACGGCCGCGATCGCGTTGGCGTCGGAGGAGCACATCGCCATCGTGTGCGAGAAGAAGCCGACGATCACCAGGCCCAGCAGGCCGTGCGGGAGGAGCTGTTCGGTCATCAGGCCGTAGGAGTCGGAGCCGTCCGGCTTCTGGGCGTGCACCAGGAGCGGCGACATCCACATGGGGAAGAACAGGACGACCGGCCAGACCAGCCAGAGGGCGGCGGAGAGGCGGGCGCTGCGCTCGGCCTCCTTCGGGCCGGCCGTGGCCATGTAGCGCTGGGCCTGGTTGAGCATGCCGCCGTTGTACTCGAAGAGCTTGATGAAGAGGAAGGCGAGCAGGAACACCGTGCCGTAGGGGCCGACGAGCGGCTTGCCGTGGCCGTGCAGGGCCGGCTGGTCCCAGGCGTCGAAGAAGCCGATGCCCTTGTCGTTCAGCTTCAGGACGACGGCGACGAACATCGAGATGCCGGCCAGGAGCTGGATGACGAACTGGCCGAGTTCGGTGAGCGCGTCCGCCCACAGGCCGCCGATCGTGCAGTAGACCGCCGTGATCGCGCCGGTGATGAAGATGCCCTGGTTGAGGGAGACCCCGGTGAACACCGACAGCAGGGTGGCGATCGCCGCCCACTTCGCGGCCACGTCCACGATCTTCAGCAGCATGCCGGACCAGGCCAGGGCCTGCTGGGTGGAGAGGTTGTAGCGGTTCTTCAGGTACTCGAGCGGGGACGCCACGTGCAGGCGGGAGCGCAGGCGGTTGACGCGCGGGGCGAAGAGTTTCGAGCCGATCGCGATGCCGAGCGCGATCGGGAAGGACCAGGTGACGAAGGACGTCACGCCGTAGGTGTAGGCGATGCCCGCGTACCCGGTGAACATCACCGCGCTGTAGCCCGACATGTGGTGCGAGATGCCGGACAGCCACCAGGGCATCTTGCCGCCCGCGGTGAAGAAGTCACTGACGTTGTCCACGCGTTTGTGCGACCAGACGCCGATCGCGACCATCACACCGAAGTAGCCGATGAGCACGGCCCAGTCGAGCCCGTTCATGCGCCCCCCTTCCAGGGTCCGCCTACTGAACTCCGCTCAGCTGGTTGGCACTTCGCATAAGCGGAGCGGGGACGGGGAAGGCCGCGAAGTGCCCGCTCATCGTGGGTTCCGTTACGTGGGCACGACAAGCGGGCGTAGGGTCAAGGGAAAGTAAAATCGTTCGTCTTCCTGACCTTGGTTCATGAGTGTGAATGAATGGGCGGACCCGGATCGGCCCCTAGCGCATCAGCTCCCCCGCGTTGACCAGCAGCGACTGCCCCGTGATGGCCCGCGCCCGGTCCGACGCCAGGAACACCGCCGCGTCCGCCACGTCCCCGTCCGTCGCCAGCTCCGGCAGCGCCATCCGCCCGGTCAGCCGGCCCAGCACCTCGTCCTCCGGCACCCCTTCCGTGTGCGCGGTGAACTGGACGTACGCCTGCACCGGCGGCCCCCACATCCAGCCCGGCAGCACCGTGTTGACCCGGATCCGGTACGGCCCCAGCTCCCGCGCCAGCGAGTACATCGCGCTGGTCAGCGCCCCCTTGGAGGCGGCGTACGCGGCCTGCTTCACCTGTGAGGGCGCGGCGACGGCGGACTGGGTGCCGATGAGGACGACCGAGCCGCCGCCCGCCGCCTTCAGCCCCGGCAGGCACGCCCGGGTCATCCGCAGCGTCCCGAGCAGGTTCACGTCGATGACCGAGGCCCAGGTCGCGAAGTCGGCGTCCTCGACCCCGCCGAAGTAGGAGTCCCAGGCGGCGACATGGACCACCGCGTCGATACCGCCGAACCGCTCCCGGGCCAGCCCCGCCAGCGCCTCGCACTGGCCCTCGTCGGTGATGTCGGTGGGCAGGTGCGCGGTCCGGGTGCCCCCCGGGTCGATGTCGGCCGCGCTCTTCGCGAGGTTCGCCTCGGTCCGCGCGCCGAGCACGGCGTTCCCGCCGTCCCGTACGACGGCCGCCGCGACCTGGTGCCCGAGCCCGGCGCCGACTCCCGAGACGACGACGGTCTTGCCCGCGAGCAGCGACATGGAAGCCTCCTGAACCCTGGCGCTTTATCTGACGGAGCGTCAGAGTATGGGCGACCACCGGAAAGGGGAACCGCATGAGCGACGACACCCGCAGCGAGCGGATCCGGAGCGAGGACACCCGCAGTGACGTCTACGCCGAACTCGCCGCCGTGGGCCCGTACGGCGTCCGCCCGGGCCACGCCCTCATCACCATGGTCGAACCGCACCCCGGGCACGAGTACGCCTACAACCGCTGGTACGAGGACGACCACTACTACGCGGGCGCGATGGCCATGCCCTGGATGTACGCCGGGCGCCGCTGGGTCGCCACCCGCGACCTGCAACTCCTGCGCTACCCCGAGAAGTCGGCCGTCGCCCAGCCGGTGACCGCGGGCTGCTACATCTCCACCTACTGGATCACCGACGGCCGCTACGCCGACCACATGAAGTGGACCGTCGCCATCAACAAGCGGCTGAACCGGGACGCCCGGGTGTACCAGGACCGGACCCACGTCTTCACGGCGTTCCAGGACCACGAGGCCACCGTGTACCGGGACGGGGCCGCCGGCCCGCGCGACTTCCACGCCCTCGACCACCCCTACGCGGGGCTGGTGGTCGAGGTCGTCGACAGCGAGTCGGCCGAGCAGCGGGCGGAACTCGTGGAGTGGTTGCGCGGACGGCACCTGCCGAAGAGGCTCGCGGGATCCCCGACGGCGATGGTCACGGTGTTCCGCCCGACACCGCTGCCCGGCGACCGGATGACGTACGTGAAGCAGGTGGAGGGCGTCGACACCCGGCTGACGCTGCTGTGGTTCCTGGAGGCGGACCCCAGGGAGTGCTGGGACGCCCGTTTCACCGGCCTGGACGAGCAGATCGCCGAGTCGGGGCTGGGCAGGGTGGAGCTGGTGGCGCCGTTCATACCGACCGTGCCCGGGACGGACCGCTACGCGAACGAACTGCGGTGAGGCGGGTCACTCCGCCTCACCGGGGGACGTGCCGGTGTCGTGCAGGGAGCGGCTGATCTCGTCGAGCCTGTCGAGCCCCGCCTGGACGGCCTCCAGCTCCTGTTCGAGGAAGGTGAGATCGGCGGTGCCGATGGCGGCGTCACCGGCGGCGTGGAGGGAGACCAGCAGGGAACCCCGGTCGGCGGCGGCCTCCAGACGCAGCACGGTCGACTCCAGCGTGGCCATCAGGACCTCGCGCAGCCCCGCCAGGCGTTCCAGGGAGGCGGCCCGTTCCCCGATCGCGCGGGCGGAGGTCTCCTTGGCCTCCCGCACCGCTCCCCGCGGCAGTGTCCCGGCCTCCGCCTCCAGTCGGCGCTGGTCGCCGCGCAGGGCCTCGTGGTCGGTGCCCTCGGCGGCGGCGTCGATGACCCGGACCGCCTCGGCCCGGGCCCGCAGCTCGTCGGCCGCGCCCCGGACGAAGACGACGGCCGCGGTGAGGGCCTCGGTCAGGGTGGAGTCGGTGCTGTCGTGCCGGTGGCGGTCCAGCTTGCCGGCGGCGGCCGAGGCACGCTCCAGCCAGCGCCGCGCGTCGGCAGGGGGCTCGGTCCCGCCGGGGCCGTTCCCCTTCCGTCCGGAGCCGGACCCGGGCAGCCGTCCGGACCCGGCTCCGGGGCGGCCGGTCGCGCGGTCGGTGACCAGCTGGGTCGTCCAGACCAGCAGGCCGATGCCGGCACCGGCGGGCAGGGCCGCGGCGGGCCCGGCTCCTGCCAGGTGGGCGGCCAGGGCGCCCGCCGCGCCCAGCAGCGTGGCCGTGGCCGCGGCCGGGAGGTGTCTGCCGTTCACCGTGTGCTCACCACCTCTCGTGTCGTCGCGAGGGCCCGGCGAGGGCCCGGCAGGAACTAGAAGTTGCTGATGACGGAGACCATCACCTTGTCGATGACGGCGGGATCGCGGGCGTCGTACGACGTGGCCTTGGTCGCCGCGGAGATCTTGCTGAGGGTGTCGAAATCAGCCTGGTCGCTGAAGGCGACGGTGAAGACGCGCACCGAGCGCTCCAGATGGGTGGCGTCGATGTCCTTCAGCAGGGCGCCGAGGTCGTTGTCGGCCGGGTACTCGTTCTTGCCGTCGGTCAGCACCACCACCGCGTTGATCCGGTTGGTGTCGAGGTCGGCCAGGGCCGCCTGCTGGGCGGCACGCACCGTGGTGTACAGGGCCGTGCCGCCGTCGGCGCTCAACCCGTTGATGGCGGCGGTGAGTTGACTCCTGTTCTCCCGGACCGGCTGCGGCGGCAGGATCTGCTGGTACGGCTTGGGATGCTCGTCGGTCCCGGTGGAGAACGCCCACAGCCCGACCTCGTCGTCCGGGTGGAACTGGCCGAGGGCGTTCACGGCCGCCTTCTTCGCGGCCTCCAGCCGGCTCTGCACGCCTCCGGCGGACTGGTTCATGGAGCCGGAGACGTCCATCACCAGCAGCACCCGGGCCTTCTTGCGCAGCTCGTCCCAGCTGTCGAGGACCGCGCCGAGCACGGCCGGGGCGGGCGGGTCGATGAGGGACAGCTGCTGCCTGCCCTGGTCGGGCAGGCTCACCGAGGCGGCCAGTTCGCGCCCGGCGTTGCCCTCGTGGTCACGGAAGCCGAAGTGCTGGAAGCGGCGCTGCTGCGCGGGTTCGAGCAGGAAGGCGCGGAAGTCGGCGGCCGCGGCCCGCTGTTCCTTGCCCGCCGAGGGCAGCACCACGAAGGGATGGTCGAGCATCAGGGTGCCGTCCGCCGGGTGTATGGCCACCAGCGGCACCTTCGGTTTGCGCCCCTTGCCGAGCTTCGCCACGTCGCCGGTGGGGCTGCCCTGGTTGTACAGGTAGACGAGCTGCTCCTGGACGGCGACCGCGCTGGTGTAGGACAGCGACTGGCCCTCGGCGTCGGCCTCGGCGAGGTTGGCCATGTAGGCGGTCGCGTCGGAGGCGTAGTGCAGCACACCGGACTCCACTCCCGCCACGAACGCCCTGGTCTTCGGGTCCTTGACCTGGTCGAGGGTGAGGTCGCTGGAGTTGCCGGTGGCGGCGTAGAAGGCGGCCACGGTCGCGGCCAGGCCCGAGGTGGAGGTGTGCGGGTTGTCCTTGCCCAGGGAGAAGCGGCCCCACTCGGGATGGCCGAGCGAGCCCCAGCCCTTCTTGGTCAGCGACAGCACCTCCCGCCAGCCGATCTTCTTCTTCGGCCAGCCGAGCGCCTCGGCCATCGGCCGGGGCATGGCGATGGCCAGCGGGCTGGTGGCCAGGGATACGGGCTTGTCCCCGGTGAGGACGGTACGGTCCGACGCGGTTCCCTTCCGGGTGAGCAGCGTCAGCCACAGCGACGAGGTCGGCGTCCACACCTGCGGCTCGGGCGCGCCGTCGCGTTTCTCGTCCCAGCCCTTCGCCAGCGCGTCCATCGCGACGCCCGAACTCGTCTCCGACACCGACACCCGGGCGCACCGGCCGTCCGCCAGCTCACGACCCGCGGCGTTGTACTTCGCGGCCAGCTCGGCGAGCAGATCCCCCTTCTCGGTGGAGGAGTCGACCTCCAGTCGGACGTCGCAGTCCGGACCGGAACCCTGGACGTGCAGAACCACCAGGACGGTGGCCAGTATCGCCACCAGTCCCATTCCTGTGGCCACGAGAAGCGGCAGGCTGCGCACTCCCGGTCGGCCTGTGCGTCTGTTCATCGGTCTCCCCGTGATCGCACACCATCGGGCAGCGCGGGACGCAACGGCGAAGGAATGAGCGGCCTTCTCCAAGTCCCCTGTCATCAAAGGCACTTGCCCGTCCTGTGCATGACTGACGCACGAGAACGCAGCACCGGTTGCGGGGGCCGGGACGGCCGCCTTTCCGGATGGCCGAGTTCGGACATCCGGGGCGGTGACTTCCCGCAGTACGGGCCGGTTTTCCAGCCCGTGGTGGCGGTGGACGGGGGCCGTGTCCCCATACAGAAATGACCGACGCAACCGCAGCGACGACGACCGTTCCTGCCGTTCCGGCGCGCGACCGCACCACCTGGGCGGAACTCTTCTTCGACCTGGTCCTCGCGTTCGGCGTGGGCCAGGTCGCCCACCCGGTGACGGTGCACCCGAGCTGGCCGGTGCTGGGCGAATGCCTGCTCGTACTGGTCCCGCTCTGGTGGGCCTGGGTGGACGTGGTCATGGCGATGAACGCCGTGCTCGAGACCAACCTGCAACGGGTGTTCCTGCTGCTGACCGCGCTCGCCGTCTACGGCATGGCGGTGGCCGCCCCGCTCGCCCTGGCCGACCGGGAGGCGGCCCTGCTCTACTCCGGAAGCTACCTCGCCCTGCGCCTGCTGATCGGGGAGGCGATCCGCAAGGAGTGCGCCCTCTACACCATCCACCCCTACCGGGCCGGACTCGCCTTCGCCCTGGTCCTGTTCGCCTGCGCCACCGTGCCGGCGCCGTGGCGCGAGGTCTGCTGGGCCTTCGCCGTCGTCGCCGAGATCGTCGCGCCCGTCGTACTCAGCGGCCACCTGCGCCAGTTGGCGTTCGGCGTCAACCATCTGCCCGAGCGCTTCGGCCTGTTCGTCATGATCGCCCTCGGGGAGAACGTCTTCGCCGTCGGCGCCGGGGCCGCCACCGGCCCGTTCGCCCCGGTCGAACTGATCGCCCTCGTCCTCGCCTTCCTGGTCGGCTGCGCCCTGTGGTGGCTCTACTTCCACCTGGTGGCCTCGGCCGTCGCCCACGCCCTGCGCACCCACCCGACCCCGTCCGTCGTCGTCCGCGACGTGCTCAGCTACGGCCATCTGGTCCTGGTCGTCGGGCTGTTGCTGGTCTCCGTCGGCGCCACCCGCACCGTCCGCTCCCCCCTGCACACCCCGGACGCGCTGAGCGCCGCCCTGCTGCCCTCCGGCGCCGCCCTCTTCATGCTCGCGTTCTGCTACACCCGGCGCCGCATGTTCGGCGCCGCGTCCGCCACCCGGTTCTACGGCGGCCTCGTCCTGCTCGCCCTCGCCCTGCCGTTCTGGCGACTCCCGGGCGTGGCCACACTCGCCGTCACCACCGTGCTGCTCCTGCTGGTCAACGCGGTCGAGCACTGGCTGATCAGCTCCGGGCGACAGGTCCCGCTGGTGCTGCGGAACCGGGCGTTCGGGACGACGTGACGTAGTAGGCCGACAGACCTGGGGGAGTGCCGGAGGGCCTTCCGGAGCGGTCTCGGCGGGACGCGGAGCGTTCCTAGGTTCGCCTTATGGAACCTTTCGGCTCCCGCCCTCCCGGCACCGATGACGAAGAGGAGGTGGCTTGATGCCGTCCCGCAGCGATTTACCCGCCCTGCTCTCCCTGTCACTGGGCTACTTCAGCCTGGGGACGATCTCGCTGGCGGTCGTCGGCCTGAACGGCCCGATCGGCGACGACCTGCACGTCCAGCCGGCCACCGTGGGCATCCTGGTCACCGTCTTCGCGCTGACCTTCGCGGTCTGCGCGCCCACCGCCCCCATCCTGCTGCGCCGGTGGAACCGCAAGCGGGTGCTGCTCGTCGGTATCGGCCTGCTCACCGTCGGCGCGGCCCTCGGCGCCGTCGCGCCCGACTACGGCTTCCTCACCGTCACCCGGGTGCTCGGCGCGATGGGCGCCGCCGTCTTCGGTCCCGGCGCCTCGGCGGCCGGTGCGCTGATCGTGCCGCCGGAGCGCCGGCAGCGGGCGCTGGCCACGGTGTTCGGCGGCATGACGGCCGCCGCGGTGCTCGGCGTGCCGCTCGCCTCGTTCCTCGGCGGCACCCTGGGCTGGCGGCCGGCCCTGCTCGGCGTGGCCGCGCTGTCCGCGCTCGCCTTCGTGACGGTGCTGGTCTTCGTCCCCGAGATCCCGGCCGGCGAACCCCCGACGGTCGGCGCCTACCGCGAGGCGATGCGCACCCCGGCCACGGCCGCCACGGTCACCACGACCCTGCTCTTCATGGCCGCCCAGTTCACCGTCTACGGCATCGCGGGCGCCTACCTGAAGGACCGCTTCGGCGCGTCCTCCGGGCTGATCTCGCTGACGCTGCTCGCCTTCGGCGTCATCGGCGTGGCGGGCAACGCCTTCGCGCCGCGGATCGCCGAGCGGCTGGGCGGCGGGCGCACGGTGAGCGTCGCGGTACTCGGGCTCGCGCTCGGCTTCGCGCTGCTGCTGGTGGCTCCGCACTCCGCGCCCGGGGTCGTGTTCTTCGCGTTCTGGGCGTTCTTCAGCCAGATGTACCAGGCGCCGCAGCAGGCCCGGCTGGTGGAGCTGGTGCCGCTGCAGCCGGGGCTGATCCTCGCGATGAACGCCGCGGCGCTGTACCTGGGGATGAGCCTCGGCAGCTTCATCGGCAGCTCGCTGCTGCCGGATCTGGGCTCCGGGCCGATTCCGTGGGCGGCCCTCGGTGTCCTCGTGCTGGCCGGACTGGCCCATCTGTCCTCGGTTCGGCAGGTCGCCTCGGCGGCGGCCGGTGCGGCTCGGTCTGCGACCTCGCCCGTGCACACCAGCTGAGCGTTTCGTCGGCCGGCTGCGGCGCCGTCGTGGCTGGTCGCGCCCACGCGGCGGCAGCCGCAAATCGATACAGCCCCGCGCCCCTGTCGGGGCGCTGTCCCTCAAGTCAATCCAAGGAGAACCCCATGAGCAGCCACCAGGTGAACTTCGTTCGGGAGTACATCGAGACCGTCTGGAACCAGGGGCGGACCGAGCTGGCCGACAAGTACCTGGCCGAGGACCTCATCCAGCACAACCCGAACCTGCCCGACGGGCGGGCCCCGCTGGTCGAGTTCATCGACGGCTTCCACAAGCAGTACCCGCGGGCCCGGTTCGAGGTGCGGCGCGCGGCCGGTTCGGGAGACCTGGTCTTCCTGCACACCCGCTTCCGCGGCGACCCGGACGACCGCGGCATGGTCGTCGTGGAGGTCTTCCGGATCGACGAGGGACTGATCGTCGAGCACTGGGACGTCCGCGACGAGATCCCCGAGACCACCGTCAGCGGACACGAGGTCGTCTGACCGCCCCGTCCGCCGGCTCCCCCCTGCCGCCCGGGAGGCTCCGCGCCTCCCGGGCGGCAGCCGTTTCCCACCAGCACGTCCTCACGAATCAGGAGACACCCGTGACACGACAGCAGCAGCCAGACCCGCGCCCCGCCGCCCGGCTCACCCGGCGCGGGCTCCTCGGCACCGCGGCCGCCGCCGGGGCCGGCGCGGCCCTCCTCCCGGCCCCCGCCAGTGCCGCGGAGAGAGCCGCCGGTGCCCCCGCCGCGGTCACCGTCGACGCCTCCGACGCCCGCTATCTCGACCTCACCTCCCGCGGCTACAACGCGAGATTCACCGCCGCCCCCGACTCCGTGCGGCTCGTGCACAGCACCGACCAGGTGGTGGCCGTCGTCCAGGAGGCCGTGCGGGACGGCAGACGGATCGGGGTGCGCGGCGGCGGGCACTGCCTGGACGGGCTCGTCGACGACCCGGACGTACGGATACTCGTCGACATGTCCGAGATGGACGCGGTCCGCTACGACCCCGCCCGCCGGGCCTTCCTCGTCGAGGGCGGATCGACCCTCGGGCACGTCTACCGGACGCTGTACCTGGAGTGGGGGGTGGCGCTGCCGGGCGGCACCTGTCCGACCGTCGGGGTCGGCGGGCACGTCACCGGTGGCGGGTACGGCGCCATGTGCCGGCAGCACGGGGCGGTCGTGGACCACCTGTACGCCGTGGAGGTGGTGACCGTCGACGCCTCGGGCACCGCCCGCGCGGTGGTCGCCACCCGGGAGCCGGACGACCCGCACCGCGAGCTGTGGTGGGCGCACACCGGCGGGGGCGGCGGCACCTACGGCATCGTCACCCGCTACTGGTTCCGCTCCCCGGACGCCACCGGCACCGACCCCGCCGGCCTGCTGCCCAGGCCTCCGAAGACGCTCCTGAAGTCCACGGTCAGCATCAAGTGGAGCGACCTGACGGAGGCCGCCTTCACCGCCCTGATCGCCGACCACGGCGCCTGGCACGCCCGCAACAGCGTGGCCGGCTCCGCCTACGACAGCCTGCACAGCGTGCTCATCCTCTACAACCGGGTGCAGGGCGCGCTCGTGCTCAACTCGCAGATCGACGGAACCCGTTCGGACGCATCCGCGCTGCTGGACGCGTACGTCACGGCGGTGGCCGGCGGCATCGGGGCGCCGTACACCGAGGTCCGCTCCTCGTGGCCGTGGATGAAGACGACGCTCAAGGACCCGTACGACACCGGGCTGTACAACCGGACCAAGTCCAAGGGCGCCTATCTGCGCAGGGGTTGGTCCGCAGCCCAGGCCTCGACGCTCTACGGCTACCTCTCCGACGCCGGCTACGACGGGCACGCCGGGATCCTGCTCTACTCCTACGGCGGCAAGGTCAACACCGTCGCGTCCTCGGCCACCGCGCTGGCCCAGCGGGACTCGGTCCTGAAGGCCAACTTCACCACGTACTGGCCCGCCGCGGCCGACGACGACCGGCACGTGGCGTGGATGCGCGCCCTCTACCGCGACCTGTACGCGGCCACCGGCGGGGTTCCCGCGCCCGACGACACCAACGACGGCTCGTACATCAACTACCCGGACACCGACCTCACCGACCCGGCCTGGAACACCTCGGGGGTGCCCTGGCAGAGCCTCTACTTCAAGGACAACCTCCCGCGGCTGCAGGCCGTGAAGGCCACCTGGGACCCGCACAACGTCTTCCACCACCGGCTGTCCGTCACAGCCCCCTAGTCGAAAGGCAGATTCCAGGGATGGTTTCTCAGGCGCGGGCCCGGACGATGAGGGTCCCGATGGTCCGGTTGCCGGGGGGAGCGGCGAGCACGCGGGCGTCGACGTCCGCATAGCCGTGCTCGTGCAGCAGGCGCGTCCACGCCTCCGGTTCGAAGTCCCAGCGCTTCACGACGAGCGGGTCCTCGTCGTCGCCGCGCGGAATGTACGACGCCTGACAGCCGTAGCAGCCGTCGACCGGGGGCCGCTGAGAGAACACCAGTCGGCCGCCCGGCCGCAGCCGCTCACGGATCGCGGGCAGCAGCCGCGCCGGATCGGTGAACCACAGGGCGCCGTACACCGAGTAGACGGCGTCGAAGCCTTCCTGGCCCAGCGCCAGGAAGTCCACGGCTTCCGCCTGGTGCAGCTCCAGCCCCGGCGTCGCCCCCCAGCGTTCCCGTGCGGCGGCCAGTTGCCGGGGCGAGACGTCCACCCCTACGGCCGTCATTCCGAGGCCGGCCAGGTGTGCCGCGTTGCCGCCCTTGCCGCAGCCGAGATCCAGCACGCGGCCGCCGGCCGGAAGCTCCAGCAGTTCGGCGCCAGGACCGTGGTCCTGGTACTGGGTCCAGTTGAACCAGGTGGTCTCGCCGCGCCCGTTCACCGGCCGTCGCTCGGGCCGCTGCCGCGAGTAGGTGTCCCAGGCGATCGCTGTCTCTGTCACGTGGTGCTCCGCTCATAGGGCCAGCCGCCCGGCTGTGACACCGGGCGGCTGGAGTCTTGCACGATCGGTGGTGCCACTTCAGCGCTTGCCACCGCTGTTGGGGCTGTCGGTGCAACCGTCGTAGCACTGGTTATGGAGAGGGGCATGGACGAGCCCCCGCCTCACTGCGGAGAGGCGGGGGCTCGTCCCGTTCTTCGTGGGCGCCCGGCTCAGCCGAAGCTCGCCGGGAACGCCACCCCCGTCAGCGACTCGCTCAGCTTGCGCAGCTGCGCTCGCGCGCTCTCGTCGTACGCCTGGGCGCCCGCCCGGGACCGCGTGGAGCGGTTGAAGTAGACGCCC
This sequence comes from Streptomyces sp. NPDC047061, assembly GCF_040643955.1. Classification (NCBI taxonomy): domain Bacteria; kingdom Bacillati; phylum Actinomycetota; class Actinomycetes; order Kitasatosporales; family Streptomycetaceae; genus Streptomyces; species Streptomyces sp. NPDC047061. The sequence continues at coordinate 88,269 of NZ_JBEYVI010000026.1, read as the reverse complement.
GAGACGTCGTCGAGAGCCGGGTCGGTGATCAGCCGCAGCGTGTTGCGCATGCCGTCCGCGACCGTGCTCTGCGGGGTGAACAGGTTCACCACCATCTTGGTCGGCATGTACGACGCCGGGTGCAGCGCGTTGGCCGTGACCCCGGTGCCGCGCAGCCGCCCGGCCAGGTCGAAGGTGAGCGAGATCTGGGCGAGCTTGGCCTGGCAGTAGGCCTGTACGCCGTCCCAGTTGCGCTCCAGCATCACGTCCCGGAAGTTGATCGGCGCCTGGCCCGCGGAGCTGACGTTGATGATGCGGGCCGGGGCCGAGGCCACCAGCAGCGGGGCGAGCCGGCAGCTGAGGATGTAGGCCGCCAGGTAGTCGACCTGGAAGGTGAGCTCGAGCCCGTCCTGGCTCTCCTGGCGGGCCAGCTCGACCCCGATGCCCGCGTTGTTCACCAGCACGTCCAGCCGGTCGTACGTGGTGAGGATCCGGTCGGCGAGCTTGCCGATGTCCTCCAGGGAGGAGAAGTCGGCGAGCTCGTAGCTGAGCCGGCCGGTGGCGCCGGCCGCGCGCAGCTCGGCCAGCAGGTCCGCGCCCTTGGCCGCGCTGCGGCCGTGCAGGATCAGCGACGCGCCCTGCGCGGCGAGTTCACGGGCGACCGCGCGGCCGAGACCGTCGGTCGCGCCGGTGATGAGAATGGTCTGCTCGGGAACGGCCTTCATGTGGGGGACTCTCCTGTCAGGCGTACGTTGCCAGTTCTTCGGTGGACTGGTCGGTGTATCCCTGGCTGACCTCCACCACGACGCCGTCCGGGTCGGCGACCCAGACCGTCTTCCAGCCGGGGATGAACTCGTCGAACGTCAGCGGTCCGAGCGTCGGCTCCAGCTCGCCCCCGGCGGCGGCGAGGAACGCGTCCACGTCGTCGACCTGGAAGGCGAGGTGGCGGGCCGTGCCGGGGGCGGCCGGGCCGTCCTTCTCGGCCGTCACGAGCGGGTCCGCGTCGGTCGCGAACAGCTCCAGGCAGGCCGGGCCGTTGCGCAGGAAGACGACGCGGGTGCCGTCGGCCTCCACCACGCGGGCGCGGCGGAAGCCGAAGTGCCGGGTGTAGAAGTCCTCGGTGGCCTTCTGGTCACGGCAGTTGAGGCCCACGTGCGCCCAGCGCAGGCCGTTCGGGGCGGCGTTCGGGGCGGCGGTCGTCATCGCCGTCACTTCCCGGTGACCGGGGCGAACGGCACGGTGTCGTGGACGTTCGTCATGTAGGTGATCAGCCCGCCCCGGACCCGGAAGTAGTTGCACACCGCGGCCTCGACCGCGATGCCGTCCGGGGTGCGGGCGGTGATGTCGGAGACCACCGCGGCCTGCTCGCCGTCCACGACCACCAGGCGCGGGACGTTGGCGAAGGAGGCGTACATCTGCGGGAAGCCCTTCATCATCTCGCGGAGCGTCTCGCGTCCCTCGACGTGCCCGGCCAGCTGCTCGTCCATGGTCTGGTCGATCGCGAACAGGTCGCACCAGGCGTCCCAGTCGCCCTCGTTGGCCAGCCGGTAGTACGTGTCGACCACTTCTCGGGTGCTCATGCGGCCGTCCTTTCCTGCTGCTGCGGGTCTGTGGTGGGGATCAGGGGAGGTCCACGCCGAGCTGGCGCATCAGGCCCGTGGTGTCGGCCTGGACCCAGCGCTCGACGACCTTGCCGTCCTCCAGGCGGTAGACCTCCAGGCTGGTCCAGGAGACCTCCTTGCCGGTCGGCTCCTTGCCGAAGAACGGCGCGATGTGCCGGCCGTGGAAGGTGATGTGCATGATCACCTTGTCCGGGGCGGCCGGGTACAGGGCGTCCAGGTGCACGGTGAAGTCCAGCGCGTCGTGCGCGGCCTTGATGATCCCCTTGAGCTCGTCGAGGCTCTCGACGCTCCAGGCGGGGTTGTTGTCCCTGAACGTCGGCCCGAACATCTCGTCCAGGTCGTCGTAGCGGCGCTCGTTGACCGCGTCGCTGACCTGGCGGACCACGGTGTAGTTGAGGTCGTCGGAGGACAGCTGGGTGCGCAGGCCGAGCAGGTCGTCCTGGGCCCAGCGCTCGGCGAACAGGCCGTTCTCGGCCCGCCAGATCTCGGTGGTGGACCACTCGACCTTGCGGCCGGTGGCCGGGAAGCCCAGCACGTCGCCGAGGTGGGTGCCGGTGAGCTTCACCCGGGTGACGAGCCGGCCGTCGTCGAGCGGCACGCCTTCCTCCAGCTCGCCCTTGATGTCGAGTCCCTCGTGCGCGCCGCGCACCGCGTCCAGGTAGGTGTCGATGCCGGTGATGTCGAAGCCGGGGTGGTGGTCGGTGAAGTCCGGGCTGAGGACGGCGCGGACCCCCTGGAGGTCGCCGGCGTTCAGCGCGTCGAGGAAGCGGGAGTAGAGCTTCTGGATCTCCTGCTGGTCACGGGTGGACATGGTGCATCCCCTCGATCGGTCGGGCGGCGGAGGACAGCGGCCGGGAGCTGCCGAGGGCGAACGCCGCCGCGCGCTCGCCGATCATGACGCTGGGTGCGTGGGTGTTGCCGGCCACGATGGACGGCATCACGGAGGCGTCGGCGACCCTGAGGCCGTCGATGCCGTGGACGCGCAGCTCGGGGTCGGTGACGGCGTCCGGTCCTGTGCCCATCCGGCAGGTGCCGGCCGGGTGCCACAGGGTGGTGGCGTTGGCGGCGACGTAGGCGCGCAGCTCGGCCGGGGTCGTGACGTCCTTGCCGGGGCCGAGTTCGTCGCCGCGGAAGGCGTCGAAGGCCCGGGTGGCGGCCAGTTCGCGGGCCAGCTCGACCCCGTACACCAGGACGTCCAGGTCGGCCGCCGAGGTGAGGTAGCCGGCGCTGATCACCGCGTTGGACCCGGGGTCGGCGTCGCGCAGCCGGACCCGGCCCCGGCTGTGCGGGAGCACGGCGATCGGGGCGAAGGTCAGGCCGGGGCCCTCCCACTGGTCGGCGGGTGCACCCGCGGGCAGGAACTTGACCGGGCCGAAGGTGAACTGCAGGTCGGGCGGCCCGTCCGGGTCGGCGGCCGGGGTGTGGGTGAACAGCCCGGCCTCGGAGAGCAGCGCGCCGGGCGGGTGCTCCTGGAGGGACTGGTAGCAGACCGGGGTGAAGAGGTGGTCCTGGAGCCCGGCGCCCACACCCGGCAGGTCGCGCACGCAGTGGATGCCGTGCACCCTGAGGTGGTCGGCCGGTCCGATGCCGGACAGCATCAGGAGCTTCGGCGACTCGAACGCGCCTGCGGAGACGATGACTTCGCGGTCGGCGCGGAGCCGGGCCGGGGCGCCGTCGCGGACGTACTCGACGCCGGTGACGCGGTTGCCGTCGAGCAGCAGGCGGGTGGTGCGGGCGCCGGTCAGCACGGTCAGGTTGGGCCGGTCCAGGGCCGGGCGCAGGTAGGCGTCGGCGGCGCTGCACCGGCCGCCCGCGTCGTCGCGGTTGGTCTGGTACAGGAAGCCGAAGCCGTCCTGCCGGGCGCCGTTGTAGTCGCCGTCGCTCGCGGCGTCCCGGCCGAGTTCACCGGCCGCCGCCACGAAGGCGGACGCCAGCGGCGACGGGCGGTCCAACTGCCGTACCCGGACCGGGCCGTCGGCCCCGCGCAGCTCGGAGCCGCCGCCCGAGTAGCTCTCGGCGGCCCGGAAGAACGGCAGGACCTCGTCGTACGACCAGCCGCTCGCGCCCTCGGCGACCCAGCGGTCGTAGTCGTGGCGGCTGCCGCGCACCCACATCAGGGCGTTGACGGAACTGCACCCGCCGAGGACCTTGCCGCGGGCCACCGGGATGCGGCGGCCGTCCATGCCGGCCTCGGGCTCGGTCTCGTAGCCCCAGTCGATCTCGCCGCGCCAGTCGGCGGTCAGCAGGGAGAGGACCGAGGCGGCGTCGGCGTGGTGGATCTCCGGGCGTTCGTCCGGGCCGCCGGCCTCCAGCAGGATCACGGTCACGGACGGGTCCGCGCTGAGCCGGGCGGCGACGGCGCAGCCGGCGGAACCCGCGCCGACCACCACGTAGTCGGCGCCCTGGGGCACCGGGGGAGTCGGATTCGACGGCATGTCAGCCTCCAAACGGTGACGGGGTCAGAGGGCGGCCGGTTCGCCGACCTGGTAGTCGACGATCACCGGGGCGGTGCCGGGCGCGGGGCGTTCGAGCTGCCACTGCTGGTTGATCCGGAACGAGGACACGGAGCCGTCGGCGGTCGACTTCGCCGTCCACACGACGGTCAGGTCGATGCCGATCCGGGCTCCGGTCTCCTGGTGGACGAGCTTCTCCAGGGTGTGGTCCTGCTCGCTGTAGGCCTCACCGACGGCCGCGTACCAGTCGAGGAAGTCCGCGTGGCTGTGCAGGGTGCGCTCCGGGAAGGCCATCTCCAGGCCCTCGTCGGCGACGAAGGGCAGCAGCTCCGCGACCGGGGCGTGCACGTTGAGCAGGCCGAACCAGCGCTGCACGAACTCCTCGATCTCCCGGTCGGAGCCGGTCTGTTCGGTGGACATGGATGTCTCCGCTCATCGGGGTCCCGCCCCCGGGAACCGGGAGCGGTACGCGTCCGATGACCCCACAGCCGGGACGCCCCGCGGGCCGCGCGCCGGAACTCCGTTCGGACTGTGCGAAGTCGCAGCTCCGGCTCGGGCAACTCGCCGCCCGTGACGGCCGTACTGCCCGGTAGCGACGCCCCCGCAGGCGTTGGCCACAACATGCCGTAGTGCATTCGGCCACTTGGGCATGTGCCGTGAGCACGGGCGACGGCGATGGTCCGGACGAAGTGCCCCGCCGTAGACAGGAATCCGCCACTTGGCACCGTCCCGCCGATCCGGGAGGAATCCCATGAGCAGGCGCATCCTCGTCGTCCTGTCCGAACACGGCTACTGGGGCGAGGAGTTGATCGGCCCCCTGGAGACCTTCGACCAGGCCGGCTACCACGTCACCTTCGCCACCCCCACCGGCAAGCGGCCCAACGCGCTGCCGCCGAGCATGGACCCCGAGTACGTCGACCCGCCGCTCGGCCGGTCCGTCACCACGCCCGAGATGGCGGCGAAGGTACGGGCCGTCGAGGAGTCGGACCGGCTCGACAACCCCCTCGACCTCGCGTCCTGGCTGCCCGACCGGCCCTACCGCTCCCGGCCGTACTTCCTGCGCGACTGGGAGGCCTACCACAGCCGCCTGGAGCAGATCCGCCGGCAGATCGCCGACCGCTACGACGCGCTGCTGATCGTCGGCGGCAGCGGACCCATCGTCGACCTCGCCAACAACTGGCGGGTGCACGACCTGATCCTCGCCTTCCGCGAGCTGGACCGGCCGATCGCCGCCGAGTGCTACGGCGTCGCCTGCCTGGCCTTCGCCCGCGACCAGGAGACCCGTACCTCCATCATCCGCGGCAAGCACGTCACCGGGCACTGCATCGAGTACGACTACAAGGACGGCACCGGATTCCTCGGCACCGACTTCGTGATGGGCCCGCCGCCGTACCCGCTCGAGTACATCCTGCGCGACGCCACCGCGCCCGGCGGCGCCTACCACGGCAACTTCGGCAAGGAGACCTCGGTCATCGTCGACTACCCGTTCATCACGGGCCGTTCGACCCCCGACTCCTACCTGACCGGCCAGAAGACCGTCGAGGTCCTCGAACAGGGCCTGCGCCAGTGGGGGTTCAGGACCTCCTGACGTCCTGACCCCCGTCCCGCGAAAGGTCCGAGAGGTGACCAGCATGGACAGCAGGCCCGCGCGCGTCGCGCTCCTGGAGCAACTGGAGGCCGAAGGCGTCCGGTACATGTTCGGCAACCCCGGCACGGTCGAGCAGGGGTTCCTCGACGAACTGCGCTCCTTCCCCTCGATCCAGTACATCCTGGCCCTGCAGGAGGCCACGGCCGTCGGCATGGCGGACGGCCACGCCCGCGCCACCCGCACCCCGGCGGTCCTGCAACTGCACTCCGGGGTCGGCCTCGGCAACGGCATCGGCATGCTCTACCAGGCCATGCGCGGCCACGCCCCGATCGTCACCCTGGTCGGCGAGGCCGGGCTGCGGTACGCCGGACTGGACGCCCAGATGGCGGCCGACCTGGTCGGCATGGCGGAACCCGTCACCAAGTGGGCGACCCGGGTGCTCGACCCCGACTCCACGCTGCGGGTGCTGCGCCGCGCCTTCAAGGTGGCCGGAACCCCGCCCTACGGGCCGGTCCTGGTGGTGCTGCCGGCCGACGTGATGGACGCCGGCACCCGGGAGGCGGTCGTTCCGGTCAGCTACCCGGACACCCGCAGCCTGCCCGCCCCGGACACCGTCGCCCGGGCCGCCGCGCTGCTCGCCGGGGCCCGCCGCCCGCTGATCGTGGCCGGCGACGGCGTGCACTTCGCCGCTGCCCAGGCCGAACTGGCGCGGCTGGCGGAGGTGTGGGGCGCCGACGTGTACGGCGCCGACTGGGCCGAGGTCAACCTCTCCACCCAACACCCTTCCTACGCAGGCCAGTTGGGGCACATGTTCGGCGAGCAGAGCCGGCGGGTCACCGGCGCCGCCGACGGCGTCCTGATCGTCGGCACCTACGCGCTGCCCGAGGTGTTCCCGGCCCTGTACGACGTCTTCGCCGAGGGCACCCCGGTGGTCCACGTGGACCTGGACACCGACGCCATCGCCAAGAACTTCCCGGTCGACCTCGGCATCGTGGCCGACCCGAAGGCCACCCTCGGGCTGCTCGCCGACGCGCTGCACGGGGAGATGGGGGAGGCGCGGCGGACGGAAGCGGCCGAACGGCTGCGGGTGCGGGCCGCCGAGCGGGCCGACGCCCTGGCCGGTGCCCGGGAACGGGACCTGGCCGACGGCGAGGCGCAGTCCGTGCCCACCGCCGCCTTCGCCCGTGAGCTCGCCCGCCAACTTCCGCCCGAAGCCCTGCTGTTCGACGAGGCGCTGACCGCGTCCCCGACGCTCTTCCGGCACCTGCCGCCCACCGTGCCCGGCCAGTGGATGCAGACCCGGGGCGGCTCCCTCGGCGTCGGGCTGCCCGGCGCGCTCGGCGCCCAGCTCGCCCACCCCGACCGCACCGTGGTCGGCTTCACCGGCGACGGCGGCTCCATGTACACCTTCCAGGCCCTGTGGACGGCCGCCCGTTACGGCCTGCCCACCAAGTTCGTGATCTGCAACAACGGCAGCTACCGGCTGCTGGAGGACAACATCGAGGAGTACTGGCGGGAGACCGGCATACCGGCCCACGCACAGCCCGGCATGTTCGACCTCTCCCACCCGCCCATCGACTTCACCGGCCTCGCCCGCTCGCTCGGGGTGGCCGCCGTGCGGGTGGAGAAGCCCGGGCAGGCCGAGGGCGCGGTGGCACAGGCCCTCGCTCACCACGGGCCGTTCCTCGTCGACCTGGTGACGGCCAAGGGAAAGGGGTGACCGCCGTGCGACTGAACGGACACAAGATCGCCGTCCTGATGGAGAGCGACTTCTACGAGCCCGAGATCCTCTACTACCGCTACCGCTTCCCCGAGGAGGGCGCGGAGGTCCACTTCCTGACCCGGCTCTGGGGCAACGAGGCCATGACCTTCCAGGGGCACGAGCACCGCATGCCCTTCGAGGTCACCGAGTCCTTCGAGGACCTCGACGAGTTCGCGCTCAAGGAGTACTCGGCGGTGATCGTCCCCTCCGGGATGGTCTCCGACCGCCTGCGCTACACCGACGACCCCGAACAGCTGCCGCCCGCCTCGCAGTTCCTGCGCCGCGCGTTCGCCGACCCGGCGATCGTCAAGGGCATCATCTGCCACGGCATGTGGCTCGCCGCGCCGATCCCGAACCTGATGCGCGGCCGGCGCGCGGTCGTCCACAACAACCTGCTGGGCGACCTGCGGAACATGGGGGGCGAGTACGTCGACGAGGACGTCGTGATCCACGACGACCTGGTCACCGGCCGCACCGGCAACCACTGCCACGTCTTCGCCCGCACCATCATCGACCTGCTCGCCGACCGCCGGCCCGCCGAGCCCGCTCCGGCCGCCCAGGCAGCCCAGCCCGCCGAGGCCGTCCAGCCCGCCCAGGCCGTCCCGGCCGGGCAGGGCTGACGGGACGGCGAGCGGGGAGAGGAGCGATCACATGACACCGGTGACCGGGCGCATCCCCGTCCTCGACGTCCGCCCCCGGGTGCGGGACGGGGAACTGCCCGCCAAGGCCGTGACCGGCGAGCACGTCGAGATCACGGCGACCGTCTTCCGCGAGGGCCACGGCGTGATCGCCGCGGACGTGGTCCTGCGCGGCCCCGAGGGAGCCCCCGCCCAGCGGGTGCCGATGACCCTCGTCGACCCCGACGCCGACCGCTGGAGCGCCACCGTGGTGCCCGGCACCGAGGGCCTGTGGACCTTCCGGGTCGAGGCCTGGGCCGACCCCCTGGCCACCTGGCGCCGGGACGCCGAGCTGAAGACCGCGGCCGGCGTCGACACCGAACTCACCCTGCGCGAGGGCGTGCTGCTGCACGAACGGGCCGCACACGGCGAGAACGACATCACCGACCGGTACCGGCGCGAGGAGGTCCGGGCCGCGATCGCCGCGCTCCGCGACACCCTCGGCCCGGCCTCGGCCCGGCTGGCGGCCGTCACGAACCCCCGGGTGACGGCCGCCCTGGGCCGCTACGCACTGCGCGAACTGGTCACCGCCTCCCGGCCGTCGGCGCTGCGCGTGGAGCGGCGGCGGGCCCTGGTCGGCTCCTGGTACGAACTGTTCCCGCGCTCGGAGGGCGCCGTGGTGGAGTCGGGCACGCCGCCGGTGAGCGGCACCCTGCGGACCGCCGCCGGGCGGCTGCCCGCCGTGGCCACGATGGGCTTCGACGTGGTGTACCTGCCGCCCGTCCACCCCATCGGCGCCACCCACCGCAAGGGCCCCGACAACGTTCTCGTCGCCGGCCCGGACGACGTCGGCTCGCCCTGGGCCATCGGCTCCTGGCAGGGCGGCCACGACACCCTCCACCCCGATCTCGGCACCCTGGACGACTTCCGGTACTTCGTCGCCACCGCCCGCGGCCTCGGCCTGGAGGTGGCCATCGACTTCGCCCTGCAGTGCTCCCCGGACCACCCCTGGGTGACCGGGCACCCCGAGTGGTTCCACCACCGGGTGGACGGCTCGGTCGCCTACGCCGAGAACCCGCCGAAGACCTACGAGGACATCCACCCCCTCGACTTCGACACCGACTTCGAGGGCCTGTACGCGGAGGCGCTGCGCGTCCTGCGGCACTGGATGGCGCAGGGCGTCCGGATCTTCCGGGTCGACAACCCGCACACCAAGCCGGTGCACTTCTGGGAGCGGCTGATCGCCGAGGTCAACACCACGGACCCGGACGTGGTGTTCCTGGCCGAGGCGTTCACCCGGCGGGCCATGGTGCATGCCCTGGCCCAGGCCGGCTTCCAGCAGTCGTACACCTACTTCACCTGGAAGAACAGCAAGCAGGAGCTGACCGAGTACCTGCCCGAACTCACCCGGGACAGCGCCGACTTCCTGCGGCCCAACCTGTTCGTGAACACCCCGGACATCCTGCACGCCTACCTCCAGCACGGCGGCCGGGCCGCCTTCGAGGTCCGGGCCGTGCTGGCGGCGACCGCCGCGCCCAGCTGGGGGGTGTACGCCGGGTTCGAACTCTGCGAGAACACCCCGCTCGCCGAGGGCACCGAGGACTACCTCGCCTCGGAGAAGTACCAGCTGCGGCCCCGGGACTGGGCGCGTGCCGAGGCCGAGGGGCGGACCATCGCCCCGCTGATCACCCGGCTCAACCGGATCCGCCGGACCCGTCCGGCCCTCCAGGAACTGCGCAACCTGCGGCTCCAGCACACCGACAACGACCAGGTCCTCGCCTACTCCAAACACGTGGACCTGCCCCAGGGCGGCACCGACGTGGTGCTGGTCGTCGTCAACCTGGATCCGCACCGGGCCCAGGAGGCGACCGTGACCTGCGACCTGGCGGCCCTCGGCCTGCCCGCCGACGGCACGCTCAAGCTCCGCGACGAACTCACCGGAGCCGCCTACGCCTGGGGCGAGTCCACCTATGTGCGCCTCGACCCGGCCCACCAGGTCGCGCACGTACTGACGACCGAGGAGGCGTCATGACGACGGACACGAGGACGGAGACGAAGACGGAGACCGGGACGGGCACGAGGTCCGACAGGAGGCCGGACCCGAGGTCGGAGATCCTGCGGCCGCTGCTGCCCGCGCTCGGGCCCTGGCTGACGGGCCGGCGCTGGTTCGACGCGCGCTACGCCGGAGCCCCGCTGAACGCCGAGGCGGCCTCGGTGGTCGGCGACGAACCCCCGCTGCTGCTGCACGCCGTGGTCTCCGCGGACGGCGAGGCCGGCCCGCTGCGCGTCCAGCTCCTGCTGGGCCTGCGCCCGGAGCTGCCGGACCGGCTGGCGACCGCCGCGATCGCGACCGTGCCGAGCGGCCCCTGGCAGGGCTGGCGGGTCTACGACGCGCTGGCCGACGGCGCCCTGCTCGCCCTGCTGCTGCGCACCCTGGCCGGCGGCGGCGCACCGCAGGGGCCGCGCCTGGAGCGCAGCTCCCGCTATCCGCTGCCGGTCGGCCTGGTGCCGAAGCCGCTCCAGGTGGAGCAGAGCAACACCTCGGTGGCCTACGGCGACCGGGTCCTGCTGAAGATCTTCCGCCGTCCGGAGCCGGCCCCGCACACCGAGGTCGAGGCGCTGCGGGCGCTCACCCGCCAGGAGTGCGCCCGCACACCCCACCTCTACGGGGCCGTGCACAGCGACGCCCCCGGCGCGGAGGGCCTGGTGCTCGGCCTCGTCGAGGAGTTCCTGCCGGACGCCCGGGACGGCTGGGAGGAGGCGCTGCGGCAGGCGACCGACTCCGTGGCCGGCACCGGCCGCGGCTCGGCCCGGGGCTTCACCGGGGACGCGTTCGGTCTGGGCCGGGCCGTCGCCGACGTGCACGGTGCGCTGGGCGAGGCGTTCGGGCGGACCCGGCTGACCGTGGCGGACGTGGCCGAGGAGGCGGCGCGGATGACCATGCGCGCCAAGGAGGCCGCCGAGGAGGTCCCGGCCCTCGCCCGGTACACCGCACGGCTCGGCGCCCTCTTCGACGACTGCGCCCGGGTGGCCGGGCGCGGCTGCCCCCTCTACGTCCAGCGCACCCACGGCGACCTGCACCTGGGGCAGGCGCTGCGGGCCCACGACGGCTGGCGGATCGTCGACTTCGAGGGCGAGCCGGCCCGGTCCGCCGCCGAACGCGCCCGCCCGCAGCCGGTGCTGAAGGACGTCGCCGGCATGCTGCGCTCCTTCGACTACGCGGCCCGCACCGGGCTCACTGCCGTCGAGGCGGGCGAACCGGCGGAGAGCTCGCCCGCGGCCCGGCTGCGGCGGCGTCGGCGCGCGTCCGCGTGGGCGGTGCGCAACCGGCGGGCGTTCGTCGCCGGGTACGCGGCCGCCGGACACGAGGACCCGGACTGCCACCCCGTGCTGCTCCGGGCCTTCGAGGCGGACAAGGCCGTCTACGAGGCCGTGTACGAGTCCCGGCTGCGCCCCGAACGGCTGCCGGTCCCGCTCGCCGCGGTGCACCGACTGGCCACCGCACCCCACTGACGGCCACCGGCCCGACCCGGCCCCGCTGCACCGCCCCCACCCGGCCGACGGACCCGGTGTCCGGGCGGGGTCGGGTCGGCGGCTGACCCGGATTCCGGGGCGGTGGGCCCCATGTCCGACTCGGCGTCCGAACCGGCGTCGAACGGCGTCGAATCCGGCGGGGAAAGGACCGGAACCGGTACAGGGAAATCAGTGCTCGACGGACTTTCAATTCGCTTTGTCGTGGGGGTATTTCACGGCGGTTCCGGGAGGGGAATTCGGGTGGTCCGGGGAACAGGGCGGAGCGGGTCAGGAGCGGCCCTGCTCGGTGAAGGACGTGCTCGGGTCGCGGTTCGGGGCCAGGCCGGCCGACGACAGCGCCTGGTCGTACGCCTGCAGGGCGGCCGTGCTGTTGCCCTGGCGGCGCCACAGGTCGCCCACGTAACGCCAGTTGAGCGCGGTCTGGTGGGACGGCGGGAACTGGCGCAGCTGCCGGGTGGCGGCCTGCAGGCACTGGGCCGCCTGCTCGTGGTCGCCGCGCAGCAGATGGATCTCGGCGAGCGTGGCCCGCGCACCGACCGCCTGGATGCGGGACTCCGGGCCGGTAAGGCCGAGGGCCCGCTCCGCGTGGGCCGCGGCCTCGTCCCAGTTGCCGAGCATCGCGTCCGCGTCGGCCAGGCCGATCTCGCACTGGGCCAGTTCGGGCGCGTTGCCGACCTCCGCCAGCAACTGCTGGGCTTCCTCAAGGAGTTGCTTGGCGCGCGCCGGTTCGGGCTGGTCGACCTGGAGGAGCAGCGAGCCGCAGTTCATCTTGAGCATGGCGACATGGCGGATGTTGTCGTCCTCGGACATCAGGGCCAGCGCCCGCTCCACCAGGGCCAGCGCCTCGTTCAGCTGGCCGCGGGAGCGGGCCACGAGCCCGGCGTTCCAGAAGACGGCACCCCGCGCGGCCCGTGCCCCCTGCTTCTCGGCGGCGTCCAGGAGCCGGACGCCGAGGAGCTGGGCGCGGGTGAGGTCGCCCCGCATGTGGAACGACGCCATGAGCGTGGCGCCGAGCTGGACGTGGTCGACGGTGACGTCCAGGCCGAGGGCGTCGAGGCGGGACATGGCACGCTCGCCGATCTCGATGCTCGTCGTGATGTCGCCGGCGTTGCGGTAGCAGCGGCACAGGGCGACCGACACGGTGCACCAGTCGGCGGAACCGGGCGGCAGTTCGGGGTCGCGCTGGAGGTCTTCGAGGATCGTGATGGCGGCCTCGATCCGGTCGAGCTTCTCCAGGGCGGAGGCCTGCGCGATGCGCGCGCGCCGGGTCATCGACGGGTCCAGCAGGGACGGCTTCGCCAGGAGGTCGCTCAGGGTCTGGAGGGCCTCGCCGTTGCTGCCGTTGCGCAGGGCCATCTCGCCGAAGGCCAGCCGCAGCCGGGTCTCCTCCAGCTCGTGGTCGTCGCGTCCGCTGCGCAGGTACTCCACGGAGCACCCGAGGCGCTCGGCGAGTGCGGCGAGCACCGAGTCCGACGGGGCGCCGCGCTTGCCCGACTCGATCAAGGAGATGTAGCTCGCCGAAATCTCCCCGGACGCGAGGTCCTGCTGCTTGAGTCCACGTTTGCCGCGCAACAACCTGATGCGCTCGCCCAGCCCTGCGGCCGTCGCGGTACCGAGTGGATCCATGCCAACTCCTCGGTGCAGTACTTGACTGTCGGGATGACAGATCGATGTTACCAGTAAGTTGATATCTACCCAATGGGCTTCCGGTGATCTTTTAGTGGCTCTCGACCGCATTTTGCAGCACGGTTCTCTGATCGATTTACCGGCAGGCTTATGCGGCGCGCGATATTCCGTTTGATTGTTATTGATTTTGCGAGAAACTACTTGACTATAACTGTCATTCAATGTTGACTTTAATTGTCAAGGCGCAGCCTTCTATTGTTCAGGGGAGGGGATTTTCGTGAGCAATAAAATAATCGCGCTCTTTGCAATCGTCGTCCTGGTCAGTGGTCTTGTGTCGGGGGGCCTGTGGCTGAGCGCCTCCGGTCCGAGCAACCGTCCGGTGCACGAGGGCATGGCCGCGTCCAGCGGTGGGAGTGGTGGTTGCTGCTGATCGGACACCCGCTGCGCACGGGACCGGGTCCGGTCCGGCGGCCGCACTACGGCCGTCGGACCGGACCCGGTCCTTCGTCGTGCGGGAAGTCGCGTGGGAGGTCGTGCGGGAAGTGGCAGGCGACGGTGTGGCCGGCCTCCGGGCCCGCCGCCCGTCCGCGGGGCACCTCCTGCGCGCAGCGCCGCCGTTCCGTGGCGGAGAGCACGGCGTGGTGGGGACAGCGGGCCCGGAAGCCGCAGCCGGAGGCGGTGCGCGGGTCCGGCCCGGGGTCACCGGGCAGCACGATCCGGCGCCGGGAGCGCTCGGCGACCGGGTCCGGCAGCGGGACCGCCGAGAGCAGGGCCCGGGTGTAGGGATGGCGCGGCCGCCCGAACACCTCGGCGACACCGCCCGTCTCCACCGTCCGGCCCGCGTACATGACCGACACCCGGTCGGCGAGCTGCCGTACCACCGCGAGGTCGTGCGAGACCAGCAGATACGCCGGGCCCAGCTCCCGCTTCAGCCGCAGCAGCAGGTCCAGGATCCCGGCCTGCACCGACACGTCCAGCGCGGATACCGGTTCGTCGAGCAGCAGCAGCGCGGGCCCGACCGCGAGGGCCCGGGCGATGGCGATGCGCTGCCGCTGTCCGCCGGAGAACCGGTGCGGGTAGCCGTCCGCGTCCGCGGGGCGCAGCCCCACCTGGGACAGCAGCCGGGGCACCCGCGCCGCCACGACGGCCGGCGGCACCCGCGCGGCGAGCAGCGGTTCGGCGACGATGTCGCCCACCGGCATCCGCGGATCGAGGCTCGACATCGGATCCTGCGGCACCAGCTGCACCGCTGTCCGCAGCTCACGCGCCGCCCGGCGGGACAGCAGCGCGGTGTCCTGCCCGAGGACCTCCACCCGGCCGGCCTGCGGAGCCGTCAGCGAGGCGATCTCCCGCAGCGTCGTGCTCTTCCCGGCCCCGGACTCCCCGACGAGCGCCAGGGTCTGCCCGCGCCCCACCTCCAGATCGACCCACTCGACGGCCCGCACCTCGGGAACCCGCCGCTGCCGAAACCCGGACGACCGGTACGAGCGGTACGACCGGCCGAGCCCGGAGACCCGCAGCACGACGTCGGCGCCCGTGCCCTGCGGTGTGGCGTCCTGGCCCGGTGTGCTGCCCTGGCCCGGTGCGCCGTGGCCCGGTGTCCCGCCCCGGCCCGGTGTCCCGCCCCGGCCCGGGGGCTGCGTCGGCGGCCCGAACAGCTCCGCCGCGCTCCGGTGCCGGACCTCCGGGATCCGTCGGCAGGCCGCCTCGTGGGCGTCGGGTGCCGAGGCGTCGGCGCGGGACGGGCTGTCCACTCCGGTGAGCGGGGGCTCGGCCGTGCGGCACTCCGGTTCCGCCAGCGGGCAGCGCGGGGCGAAGGGGCAGCCCGGGCCGGCGGTGCCCGGCGCGGGGGCGGTGCCCGGCACCGGGGTGAGCGGCACCCGGGCGTCGAGGCGCGGCACCGAGCCGACCAGCCCGAGGGTGTACGGCATCCGGGGGCGGCACAGCACCGCTTCCACCGGCCCCGTCTCCACCACCCGCCCCGCGTACAGGACCGCGACCCGGTCCGCGGCGCCCGCGACCACGCCGAGGTCGTGGGTGACGAGGAGCAGCGCCGCTCCCGTCTCCCGCCGGGCCGCCGCGAGCGCATCGAGGACCTGGGCCTGCACGGTCACGTCGAGCGCGCTGGTCGGCTCGTCCGCGACGAGGACCGCGGGCCGGTTCGCCACCGCCATCGCGATCATGGCCCGCTGGAGCATCCCGCCGGACAGCTGGTGGGGCAGGGCGCCCGCGGCCCGGGACGGCTGCGGCACCCCCACGAAGTCCAGGAGCTCCACGGCCCGCCGCAGCGCCGTGTCGCGGCGCGGGCGCGGGCGTTCGTGGATGCGCAGGGCCTCCGCGATCTGGTCGCCGACCCGCAGCACCGGGGTGAAGGCGTGCAGCGGATCCTGGAAGACCATGGCGATCCGGCGGCCCCGGATCCCGGCCAGTTCCCGCTCCGGCCGCCCCAGCACCTCCTCGCCCAGCAGCCGCACCGAACCGCCCACCTGGGCGCCGGGCGGTGCCAGGCCGAGCAGGGACAGCGCGGTGAGCGACTTGCCCGCCCCGGACTCGCCCACCAGGCCCAGCACTTCGCCGGGGCGCAGCACGAGGTCGACGCCGCGCACCACAGGCACCGGCGGCCGCCGCCGCCCGCCGCCGAAGGCGACCGTCAGACCGCGCACCTCCAGGACCGGGGCCGCCGGTCCGCACCCCGCAGGTTCACGCCCCGCAGGTTCACGCCCCGCCGCCCCGCGCGGCGCCGGGCCCGCGCCCATCACGCGAGCCCCGACACGACACCGCGGGGCGGCCCGGCGGACCGTACCGTCGTGGGGTCCAGGGCGTCGCGCAGGGCGTTGCCGAGGAGGCTGACGGCCAGCACGAACGCGATCAGCAGACCCGCAGGGAAGAAGAACATCCACGGATACACCAGGGCCACGTCCGACGCGTCCGCGATCAGCGTGCCCAGGGAGACGTCGGGTGGCTGGACGCCGAAGCCGAAGTAGGACAGCCCGGCCTCGCTGACCACCGCCCCGGCCACCGTGACCGTCGCGTCGGTGATCAGGAACGAGGCCAGGTGCGGCAGCACGTGCCGCCAGATGATCCGCACCGGCCCGACCCCCATCAGCCCGGCCACCACCACGAACTGCTGCTCCTTCAGCGAGCGGGTCATGCCGCGCACCGCCCGCGCCGTGACCGTCCAGCCCAGCAGGGCGAGCAGCCCGGCCACCGCGAGCCAGCCCCACCGGCGAAGGCGCGGCGCGAGCACCACGAGGACCAGGAAGCCGGGGACGACCAGCAGCAGGTCCGCCACGAGCATCAGCAACCGGTCCGTCCAGCCGCCGAAGTAGCCCGCCGAGGCGCCCACCGCCGCCGCCAGACCGGTGGCGACCGCCGCCACCAGCGCCCCGATCAGCAGCGACTTCCGCAGCCCGTGCGCGACCTGGGCGAACACGTCCTGCCCGATCCGGTCGGTGCCCATCCAGTGCCGGGCGTCCGGCGGCTGCCGCAGCGCCGTGTAGTCGACGTCCGCGTACGACCACCGGCACACGTACGGCCCGGCGACCGCGAGCACCACCAGGGCCAGCAGCAGCGCGAGCCCGCACAGCGCCCCCGGGTGCCGGGCCAGCCGGCCGAGCACCGCGCGCCCGCGCCGCCCCGCTCTCACGGCTGCCGCACCCGGGGATCGAGCAGCGCGTGCAGGACGTCCGCGACCAGCCCCGCCAGCAGGACGACGGCCGCGGCGAAGCCGTCGACCGCCACCACCGAGTTCACGTCGCCCTTCTCCACCGAGTCGATCAGCCAGCTGCCCATGCCGGGCCAGCCGAAGACCCGCTCGGTGAACACCGACCCGGTGACCAGGGTGAGGACGCCGAAGGAGAAGAAGACCGTCACCGGCACCAGCGAGATCCGCAGCCCGTGCCGCAGCAGCGCACGGCCCGGGGTGAGCCCCTTGGCGCGGGCGGTGCGCAGGTGGTCCGCGGCGAGCACGTCCAGGGTGGCGGCCCGCTGGTAGCGGCTGTACAGGGCGATCGCCGCGAGCGCCACACAGAGCGCCGGAAGCACCAGGTGGGCCGCCGTGTCCCGCAGTTGGACGGTCCAGTCGCCCTGGAGCCCGGGGGTGTGCTCGCCGGTGTACTTCACGACGGTGCCGCCCGCGGCGCGGTTGACCGCGAGCGCCCCGGTCTTCAGGAGCAGCGCCAGCACGAACGTGGGCACGCACAGCACCGCGAAGGAGAACCCGGCCAGCGCCCGGTCGCCGAGCCCGCCGCGGCGGACCGCCGCCCACACCCCGGCCAGCGTTCCGACGGCCGTGCCGGTCACCGTGCCCACCAGCAGCAGCCGTACCGACACGCCGATCCGGCGGCCGAATTCGGCGGTCACGGACTGGTCGTCGACGGTGCGGCCCAGGTCGCCGTGGACGGCGCGGTCCGCCCAGTGCGCGAAGCGCTCCGGCAGCGGGGCGCGGTCGTCCATGCCGAGCCGGGACAGCTCGCGGTCGACGACCCGGGCCGGCGGCGGTGGCCTGCGGTCCTCGAAGTAGGCGCGGGGATCGAGCGCGGTCGAGGCGAGCGCGTAGGACAGGACCAGGGAGACGAGGAACAGGACCATGCAGCGGACCAGGCGCCTGGCGATCAGGAAGAACATGGGACTCCCGACGGGGCACGGAGAGCGACGGCCGGGGCGGAGCGCGGGCGTCCGCCGGGGGATGGAGTCTGCCTTCTCTTCATTTGGGGGAAACATCGTGATGTTAAGCTCCGACGCCACAATTCGCAGGAAAGTCAAGGTAGTTGGCGGTGCCGCGACGCCGGAGAGGCTGGCAGGTGGAGCGATTACGGGCTGGGGCCGCGTGGCTGGCCGTCTGGACGCTCGTCGTCCTCGCGGCAACCGGATGCTCCGGCTCCGGCGGACACGACGACTCCCCGCACCGGGCGCTTCCCACCTACGGCACCTACGACATCAACGCCCTGCCGTCCGGGGACCTCCGCTCCGGAGGGACCCTGACCCTGCCGATCACACAGATGATCACGCAGTTCAACTTCAACCACGTCGACGGCGCCCTGGACGACGTGTGGACCGTCGACACGATGACGGAGCCGCGGCTCTTCACCCGCGACGCCGAGGGCGTCCCCCGCATCGTGCGGGACTACCTGACCTCCGCCACCGTCTCCACCGCGGGCTCCCGCCAGGTCGTCACCTACCGGCTCAACCCGAAGGCCCGCTGGTCCGACGGCCGGGCCCTCGGCTGGCGGGACTTCGCCGCCCAGTGGCACGCGGTCGGCGGCGGCGACGACCGGTACCTGGTCGCCGACCCGAGCGGCTACGACCGGATCGCCGACGTCCGCCGGGGCGCCGGCGCGCACGAGGTCCGGGTCACCTTCAAGAAGCCGTACGCCGACTGGCGCCGGCTCTTCACCCCGCTCTTCCCGGCCGTCGCCTACGACAGCCCCCGGCACTTCGACTCCGACTGGCAGGGCTGGCTCCCGGTCACCGCGGGCCCCTTCCAGCTCGCCTCCGTCGACCGCACGGCGCAGACCCTCACCCTCGTCCCCGACGCCGCGTGGTGGGGCACCCGGCCCCGGCTCGACCGCATCGTCCTGCGCGTCCTCGACCCCGACGCGGCCCTGCAGGCCTTCCTCAACGGCGAGGTCGACGCCGTCAACGCCGCCACCAGCGAGGCCTACGCCCAGCTGGCGAAGGCGCCGGACACCGCCATCCGGATCGGCTCCGCCTGGGACGAGGTGCACATCACGCTGAACGGCGCCGGCGGGCCACTGGCCGACCGGGCGGTGCGAGGCGCCCTGCAGCAGGCCGTGGACCGCCCGGCGCTCGCCCAGGTCGCGGCCGCGGGCCTGCCGGTGAAGGTGCCGCTGCTCGGCAACCACTTCTACATGACCAACCAGCCCGGCTACGCCGACGACTCCGGCCGGTACGGCCGCTTCGACCTGAAGGCCGCCGAGCGCGCCCTCGACCGCGCGGGCTGGCGCAGCCAGGGCGCCGGGAAGCCCAGGACGAAGGACGGCCGCAGCCTCACCCTGCGCCTGGTGCTGAGCGAGGGCACCAACCGGCTCGGCGAGGACCTCGCCCAGCTCGTCCAGCAGATGCTCGCCCGGGCCGGCGTCCGCGTCGACATCGAGAAGGTGCCCGCCTCGGCCTACGGCCCGCAGTACCTGGACAAGGGCAACTTCGACCTCGCGATCTTCCGGTTCACCGGGCTGACGTACCCGAGCTCCGCCCACGCCATCTACCGGCGCCCGGCCGGGGGGCAGGTCTTCGAGAACTACGGCCGGGTCGGCTCGGCGAAGGTGGACCGGCTCCTCGACCAGGCCGCCGGCACCCTCGACGAACGGACCGCGCAGCGCCTCTACAACGAGGCGGACACCGAGATCTGGCGGCTCGGCCACGACATCGAGCTCTACCAGCGCCCCCAGATCCTCGCCGTCCGCAAGGGCCTGGCCAACTACGGCGTCCCGGGCCTCGGCGACATCGACTTCACGAAGGTCGGCTGGGAGAAGTGAGCACGGGCCGGCCGGGTGCGCAAGCGAGCATGCGGCGGCCCCGTGCGGTGGTGTCCGCGCGGGGCCGCCTCGGTGGTGCCGGTCAGGCATGCGGGGTGCTCAGGGCTCTCTCGTCCGCCTGCTGGCGCACCATGTCGAAGCCGAGGGCGGCCGACGCCAGGGTGACATGGTGGTGCCAGCCCCGGAAGGAGCGGCCCTCGAAGTCGCCGAGGCCGAACTCGTCGTGCATCCGGCCCAGCGCCTCCCCGGCGAACCTGCGCAGCCGGGCCAGCAGCACCAGCTCCGCGAGCCGGCGCACCGGCAGGTTGGTCAGCCAGTAGGCCCGCGGCTGCGGCCGGCCGTAGGGCCAGTCCGCGAGGAGCATCCGCGGCCGTGGCACGGCAGCCGGGCAGCCCTCGGGGGAGCGCTCGGCGCGCAGCAGCACCGGCACGGTCAGGAACTCCGAGTGACACATGCGTTCGGTCACCGGGTCGTGCCAGGTCACCGACGTCCGCTCGGTCTGCCGGACGGCGTGCGCGGCGAGTTCGGCCAGGGTGCCGCCGGCCCCGCGGGCGGTGGCCCGCCCGCGGGGGAGCAGCACCGGCGTGTGCGGCGATGCCTGGACCACATAGCCGAGACCGCGGGCCTCCAGGCCCCGCAACAGGGGGTCCGGGTCCCCGTCGCCGCGCCAGTCGGCCAGCACCGGCAGCGGCTCCAGGGACCACTCGTCGAGCATCTCGTCGAGCGCCTCCAGGACGTAGCTCCACCGCGGACGGCAGCGCTCGTGCTCCGGCAGGTGCGCCTGGCCGCGCAGGCCCTCGTCCCGGTCCCAGCGGGTCGGCAGCACCAGGCGCCAGTTCACCGGGACCCCGCCGGCGTGCCCCACCAGCGAGGTCGCCAGCGCCAGCTGGCAGTTGACGGTGCGTTCCTGGGAGGTCGCGTACTGGCGGGCCACGCCGACCGAGCGGTCGCCGTTCTTGGCGAAGACGACCTCGTCCACCGACCAGGCCTCGGCCCGGAAGGCCCGGGCCATCTGCCCGGCCAGCCGGCCGCGCACCGGCGCGGACGCCCAGGGGCTCTGGTTCACGAACTGCTGGATCTGCTGCACCGCCCGCCGCCCCAGCACCTGCTCGGTGATCCGGGCGGGCGTCTTGCGGCCGGGCACGGCCAGCAGGCCGCGCAGGTACACCTCGCCCCAGCGCCGCTGGTCGGCCCGGGTGAACTGGCCGAACAGCTCGCCGCAGTAGGCCGGCAGGTCGTGGGCACCGGGCGGGGCGCCCGGGGTGCGCACGGACGGTAACGGGAGGGTGATGGTCGCGAGATCACTCATGGTTGCAGTCGTCACCACCCTCCAGCAGGAAGGCGTCCGTGGCGAGCAGCGCGTCCGCGACCTCCGGCAGGGCACAGCCCACGATCACGAAGTCGACGTCGAGCCCCGCCTTGGTCCGCTGGAACAGCAGCTCGTTGATGGCGGACCGGCACATCTCGCCGGTCTCGCACAGGTGGAACTCCACCCGCGCGGGGGCGGCCGCCATGACCTCGCCCAGGATCCTGCGGAACTTGCCCAGCTCGGCGGCGTCGATCACCCCGCGGCAGCTGATGTGCGCGGTGCCGCCGTCGAACTCGCTGCGCATCCGCAGCCGCATCTGCGCGGGCTCCAGCTCCACCCGCACCCGCACCGGCTCGGTGCCCTCGGGCAGCCGTACGGTCAGGTCCTTGCCGTCGAAGTTCTGGTACGGCTGCCCGTCCACCCACACCCGGGTCAGCTCCGCCGAGCCGGCCGGCAGCAGGTCCGGCGCCACCCGCAGCACGCGCTCCGGGAGGTCGTCGGGGCGCGGCCGGAAGTGCAGGGTCACCGGGTCGTTGCCGAGCAGCAGACCGGTGTAGGTCGCCGACAGGTAGCAGAGCTCCAGCGCGTGGTAGCCCGCCATCGCGTGGCTGCCCTTGAGCCGCTCGGTGCCCAGCAGGTACGGGATGCCGTTGGCCAGGACGTTGAAGTAGACGCCGCCGTCCTCGTAGTCGAGGAAGTACGCGTTGTAGAACGACGCCGCCTCCCGGGCGAGGCGCAGGTGCTCGGGGTCGTCGGTGGTGCCGGCCAGGATGAGGTAGGCGAGGATCGCCTGCTCCTGCTGCCACCAGGCCTTGCGGTCGTGCCACACCATGCGGTGGATGCCGCTGTCCGGGTCGGGCTGCCGCTCCACCACGTCGTACCAGCCGCTGCGCAGGCCGTCGCTGCCCACCGAGGGCATCAGCTCGGCGATCCGCTCCGCCGTGGTGCCGTACTCGGGCTTGTCGTGCAGGGCCTTGATGCGGGTCAGGTTCCAGGTGATCTTGAGGTTGTGGCCGACCACCGCGCGGTCCTGCTGCCAGCCCCAGGTGCGGTCCGGGCTCCAGTCGGCGTGGAACCGCTCCTGCACGAACGGGGAGTTGGGCTCGTCCGGGAACCGCTTGACGATGGTGTCCGCGGTCTCCTCCAGGAGCGCCGCGAAGTCCGGACGGCCGGTCGCCAGGTAGGCGTTGATCAGGTACGCCGGGGCGTGGTCGCCGACCGAGTTCCAGTTCTTGCGGGACCGGTTGCGGCCCAGCGAGTCGGCGCCCGGGTCCAGGGCGATCGGGTCCAGGTGCGAGAAGAACCCGCCCTCGACCGGGTCGCGGAAGTACTTCTGGAACAGGGCGACCGTGCGGTCGATGTCGTTCAGGATCTTCGGGTCGCCGGTGATCCGGAAGGTCTGGGTGGGGCCGGCCAGCGCGTAGATCTGCTCGTACATCGGGATCGCGTCGTAGTCGTCCCCGAACTCCGAGGCGAAGACCGGCCGGTGGCCGCCCGGCGTGATGTCGATGCCGTGGTACCAGTACGTGATCCCGTCCGCCTGGTCGTCCACCCGCATGTGCTCGCGCAGGTACTCGGTGCCGGACTGGGCCGCCTCCAGGAAGCGGTCCTCGCCGGTCAGCAGGTAGGCCGTGGCCAGCCCGTACACCAGCCGGGAGATGGTGTCGGTCTCCTGCCGGACGTCCTTGCCGTGGAAGTCCGGTAAGTGGGTGCCGCTGAGGGTCAGGTGGGTGCGGAAGGTGCGCCAGTCGTAGTTCCCGTCCGGGAACTGGCCGCGCAGGTAGAAGTCGGCGATGGCGGCCGCCTGCTGCACCCACCAGTTCGGGTGCTCGAAGACGTACTGGCCGCGGCTCTCCTCCGGGAAGGTGATCTCCTTCGCGTCGAAGCGGGCGCCGCCCTCCCACTCGTAGAGGATCCCGTACGCGAACAGGAACCGGCCCTCGGCCAGCATGTCGACGGTGTCGGCCGTGGTGTCGTGGTAGGAGTCGCCGAGGTTGCGGACGATGCGGGAGACGGCGTTGTGGGTCAGGTGGACCGTGAACTCACGCCCGTCCGGGCTGCGCAGACCGAACATGCGCCGTGCGGGGCTGTAGTGGGTGACGTAACCCGCCAGGGTGTCGGAGGTGATGCGTCGTTGGGAGAGTGCGCTCATCGTCGCGTGCCCTTCTCGTCGGGCAGGGCCGCCAGCAGCACGACGCTGCGGCCCTGGGCGTGATAGGTGGGACCGTCGACCGGCTCCTCCGCTCCGGGCGGGAGGATCTCGTACGGGGCCGGCCGGGCCGTGTCCAGGACGCGGTGCCAGCTGTGGCCGGGGAGGTCGGGCAGCTCGAAGTCGAGGCCCAGGTGGTACATGTTGAGGACCAGGTGCAGGTCCGGGTCGCCGTCGAAACCGCCGTACGTGCAGGCCAGTACGTGGGCGTCGGGGTTCTCCCAGCCCGGCTGGTGCAGCCGCGTGCCGTGCCAGGTGATGTCCGGCAGGAGGCGGGGGTTGAGCCGCTCGGAGAAGAACTGCGGCTCACGGAGGGTGCGGTAGCGCTTGCGCAGCCCGATGACGCCCTGGGTGAACCCGAGCGTCTCCCGTTCGGTCTTCGCCTGCTCCCAGTCGAGCCAGGAGAGCGGGCCGTCCTGGCAGTAGCCGTTGTTGTTGCCGGCCTGGCTGTTGCGGAACTCGTCGCCGGCCAGCAGCATCGGGACGCCGCGGCTGAGCATGAGGACCGACAGCAGGTTCTTGACCTGCCGCACCCGCAGCCCCTCGACCTCGGGGGCGTCGTCGGGGCCCTCGGCGCCGCAGTTCCAGCTGTAGTTCTCGTTCGCCCCGTCGGCGTTCGCCTCACCGTTGGCGTGGTTGTGCTTGGTGTTGTAGCTGACCAGGTCGTTGAGGGTGAAGCCGTCGTGGCAGGTCACGAAGTTGATGCTGTTGGTGGGCAGTTCCTCCTGCGGGGCGAACAGGTCGGCCGAGCCGCCGAGCCGGGAGGCGACCTCGCCGGCGATGCCCGCGTCACCGCGCACGAACCGCCGTACGTCGTCCCGGAACGGGCCGTTCCACTGCGCCCAGCGCTTCCCCGGGAACCGGCCCACCTGGTAGAGCCCGCCGCCGTCCCAGGGCTCCGCGATGATCTTCGTCTCGGCCAGGATCTGCGACAGCTCGATCGCCCACAGCGCGGGCGGCACCGCCATCTCGTAGCCCATCGGACCGCGGGACAGCTCCGAGGCGAGGTCGAAGCGGAAGCCGTCGACGTGGTGCTCGGAGACCCAGTACTCCAGCGACTCCAGGATGAACTTGGTGACGATGGGATGGTTGGCGTTGACCGCGTTCCCGCACCCGGTGAAGTCCATGTAGTGGGAGCGGTCCTGCGGCCACAGGTGGTAGTAGGCCTCGTTCGCCGAGCCCCGGAAACTGATCGTCGGCCCGAACTCGTTGCCCTCGCTGGTGTGGTTGAAGACCACGTCGAGGATGACCTCGATGCCCGCCTTGTGGAACGCCTTCACCATGTCGCGGAACTCGGTGATGTGGGTGGCCAGATGGGGGCTGGAGCAGTAGCCGGTGTGCGGGGCGAAGAACCCGTACGGGTCGTAGCCCCAGTAGTTGCGCAGCGGGGTACCGTCGGGGCCGGTCCGCAGCACCTGGGTCTCGTCGAAGTCGAAGACCGGCAGCAACTCCACTGCGGTGACACCGAGTTCCTGCAGGTGCGGGATCTTCTCGATGACGGCCGAGAAGGTCCCGGGATGGGCCGCCCCGGAGGTCGGCGAGGCGGTGAAGCCGCGGACGTGCATCTCGTAGACGACCGTGTCGGCCATCGGGGTGCACAGTGGGGTGTCGCCCTCCCAGTCGTAGTCGTCCAGGTCGACCACCAGGCTGCGCATCGAGTGCTCGACGTTGTCCCCGGGGCCGATCGCGCGGGTCCGCTCCCAGCAGCTGTTGACGTTGGCCCGGGCGTAGGGGTCGAGCAGCACCTTGCGGTGGTCGAAGCGGCTGCCCCCGGCGGCGGGGTCGCGCGGACCGTCCATGCGGTAGGCGTAGACCTGGCCGGCGCCCAGCCCCTGCACATGGCAGTGCCAGAAGTGGAAGCTGCGGTGCCGCCCGGGGTGCAGCCGGATGGTCCGGTAGGGCTCGGGACTGTCGCAGTTCTCGAAGAGCAGCAGGTCGACACGGGTGGCGTGCTCGGAGAAGACCGAGAAGTTCACCCCGTCGGCGTCGACGGTGCTGCCCAGCGGCTGCGGGTGGCCCGGGGTGACGCCGGGCTGGGGGACGCCGAGGGTGCCGGTCTCGGTGTCGTGGTCGGCGGGCAGGGTCATGTACGGGTTCGCGGCATCCGTCGTCGTGGTGGCGGCGGTCGTGGCGCCGGCGGCCGGCTGGTCCTGGGCCTCGGTGGAGACGCTCATGCGAACACCGCCCTGGTCCCGGCCGGGGCGTCGGCCCGCAGCCCGGCGAAGAGTTCGCCCCAGGGCACGGCGCCGGAGGCCGGGCCGGTCTCGCTGCGCATCTCGAACGTCACGCCGTGCGCCGCGGGCGAGCCGATCGCCCGGACGCAGGCCTCGGCGACGTGCGAGCGGGCCACGAAACCGTCGCCGACGTCGCCCTGTTCCAGGTGCAGCACGCCGTGTCCGGGCTCGTCGGTCAGCCAGCCCGGCCGGATCACCGTGTAGGGCAGGCCCGAGGAGCGGACCGCGTCCTCGCCGGCCAGCCGCCAGTCCAGCATCCTGCCGTAGGCGTTCATGGGGTGGTCGCGGCGGGTGACGTGCCGCTGGCTGACGAGCACGAAGTGGCGGCCGGTCAGGGCGGCGCCCAGGGCGTCGAGGACGTGCCGGACACCGCCGTGCAGGGTCGACTCCGGGCTGTCCGGGCCGGCGGCGTCGGTGCCGGGTTCCACGGCGTAGACGACGGCGGCGCACCCGTGCAGCGGGGTGCTCAGCGTGCCGGGGTCGCGTACGTCGGCCGTGAAGTACTGCGCCTGCGCGGGCATGTGCCGCCGGGCGCGCTGGGTGCTGCGGCCGATGACCCGGACGGTCTCGCCCCGGGCCAGCAACTGCCGGGTGACGAGCCGGCCGACCCGGCCGGTCCCTCCTATGACTGCGATCGGGCTGTCCATCGAGAAAACTCCCCAGGGCGGTAGCCGAGCCGGACGGATGGCGTGCGGGACGGAGCGGGTGGGTGCCGGGGCGCGGGTTGGGATCCGGCGGTCCGGATCCGGCGGTTGGGATGCAGCGGTTCGGATGCGGTGGTTCGGATGCAGCGGTTCAGATCCGGCGGTTCGGACGCAGCGGTCCGGATCCGGCGGTCCGGACGCAGCGGTTCAGATCCAGCGCAGGATGTCGTCGGAGCTGGTCAGATGGGTGCCGGTGGGCAGCCCGGTGAGGGCGGGGACCCGCAGCCGCGGGTAGACGCTCACCCCCGAGAGCCGGGTGCCGGGACGCAGGTCGGCGGCCTCGCCGATCGCCGAGTGGACGAGCCGGACGGGGTTGTCGCGGGCGGAGTGCACCTGCGCCATGGGCCCCACGTACGAGTCGGTGACCCGGGCGTACGGCCCGACGACGGCGCCGTCGCCGATCGCCGTCCGGCTGAGCCGGACCCCTTCGTCGATGTCGACGTCGTCGCCGACGTCCGTGTAGCGCAGCTTCACGCCGGGGCCGATCTCGGCGTTGCGCCCGATGCGGACGGCCGGGCCGAGCACCACGCTGCCCTCGGAGATCTTCTGGGCCAGGGTGGTGCCGGTCGCGCTGTCCTTGGTGCGCAGGCTCGACTCGTGGATCCAGTACGGCGGGTCGGTGCTCACCGGCGCGCCCATGGCCCGGCTCATCCACGGGTAGTGGCCGCGCAGCACGTCGCCGAGGGTGGCCAGGTAGTCCGGGATGCTGCCGAGGTCGCCGAGCCGGTCGATGGGCGAGGCCGCGACCGGCAGCCCCCGCCGGACCAGCCAGGGCAGCAGGTCGCCGCCCCAGTCGAGGCGCTGCTGGGCGAGCCGGATCATCTCGGGGGTGCGGGCCGCCAGCCGCAGGCGCCCGCAGTCGACCAGGTACATGCCCGCGTTGGTGGGCAGGGTGAAGGTGGTGCCTGGCAACGATGTCTCGGGGAAGAGGTGGTGGACGCGGTCGAGGCCGGGCTTCTCCAGGAAGCCCGAGACGGTGCCGTCCACGGCCGTCTGCATCACGCCGTACTTGCCGGCGATCTCCTCGGCCGTGCGGCCGACCGAGGCGACGGTCACGACGGCGTCGGCGGCGTCGTGCGCGTCGGTCAGCCGGCGCAGCGAGAACTCGAAGACGGAGTCGACCGGCATGACCAGGGCGCGGCCGGTCAGGTCCCACCGTTCGAGGTTGTGCAGGGTGGCGGCGCCCGAGCCGACGTTGTAGCGGTCGAGCCGGGCCCGGGAGTAGTGGATCTCGACGCCGAACCGCTCGCCGCGGCCGAGCACGAGCTTGATCTGGCTGTGGTTCTCGGCGCCCTGGGCGACCACGTAGAAGCGGCGGATGCCCTGGTCCCGGCAGTTCTCGACGAGCCATTCGATGACGGGCCGGCCGGCGAACGGGATGAGCGCCTTGCTGCGGATGTAGTCCGAGGAGGCAAGGGTGAGCGGCTTGGCGCGTTCGCCCCGGCCTCCGGCCAGGATGATCCCTAACGTCTCGTCCCCCATGACTGCGCTGCCTCCTCGGCCGACGAATCAATGTCAATCAGTCAACTGAGCCCGTCATTGAGAGTCAAGTAAAAAGTAATGAAAAGAGGCGAACGGAGGCGCCGGTGGGCCTCTCCGGCCCTCCGGATCGCAATTCTGAGCTGGGAATATATGGATCTGATGGGGATTGACTCAGAGGGTCAATCCACCCGGTCCGCCTGTCATGCGGCCTGTCATGTCGGTCGTGCGGCCGGTCACTTCAGCCCGTCGGGGCAGGGCGTGCCCCGCGGCAGCTGGTACGGCGCCGCCAGCCGGTACGTCCCGGCCTTCGGGGCCAGCAGCATCGTCCACTTGTCCCCCTTGGCGTCCTCCGGCGTCTCCCGCAGACAGCCGTTGACGTTGGTGTACGACTTCGGACTGCCGTCGGCCCGGTCCTTGGAGGCCTCGGTCTCCTGGGGCGCCTTGAAGCTCTTGCCGTCCGCGTCGACGATGCTCAGCCAGGGCGAGTACGGGATCCGGATCAGGATCCGCCCGGCCTTGCGGACCTCGATGGTCAGCTCGCCCTGCTCGGCGCTGTCCACCACCGCGTTCGGCTCGGCGAGCGGTACCGGATCGGTCACCCGGAACAGCTGCCAGTTGGCGTCGCCCCAGATCTGCTTCAGGTACGGCATCCCGCGCTGCACCAGCGCCCGCTCCCGTTCGCCGCCGCCGTCGCCGTCGGGCTGGTCCTTCGGCACGACCACGAAGTGCACGGCCCAGCGCTGCAGCCACTCGTGGTAGTTCGCGGAGTTGAGGGTGTCGTCGTAGAAGAGGGGGTTGCGCTCCATGTCGGCCTGGCGGTTCCAGCCGCGGGCCAGGTTGACGTACGGCGCGAGCGCGGACGCCTCCCGGTGCGAGCGGGCCGGGACCACCTCGACGCGGCCCTTCTCGGCGCCGACCTGCTGGAGCTGGTGCACCAGCGGGGCGAGCTCGCGGGCCCAGGACGCGGCCGGGGTGGTGTGGACGATGTCGTCGACGGACTTGAAGCCGATCCAGCCGCAGACGCCGAGGAAGGCGAGGACGACCGTGTAGTACCTGCGCGAGCGCGGGACCGTGTACGGGAGGGCCGCGATCAGCGTCGCGCCCGCGAACAGCATCGGCAGCCGCGAGATGTTCGAGCCGATCTGCGAGCTGACCAGCCACACCAGCACCACGCCGGCGCTGTACACGGCCGCCGTCAGCCGGACCGTCCGCCACTCCTTCGGGACGAGGAAGAGGCAGAGCAGGCCGTACGCGAGCGGCATGATCACCGAGCCGAAGCGCATCGGCTGGGTGCCGGAGAACGGGAACAGCCAGGCGGACACCGCCACCACGGCCGCGGGCGCCAGGCCCAGCGCCCAGGCGCCCGGCCGCCGCTTCTGCAGGAACAGCGCGACCGCGACCAGCCCGACGAAGAGCCCGGCCACGGGCGACGACATGGTGGCGAGCGCGGCGAACGGCGCGGCGACGAGCGCCTTCGCCCACCGCTTGTCCCGCCAGCGGTACGGCCAGCAGAACACCGCCCCGACCGAGGCCAGCGCGAACATCGTGCCGAGCCCGAAGGTGACCCGCCCGGACAGCGCGTTGCAGATCAGC
Organism: Streptomyces sp. NPDC047061; assembly: GCF_040643955.1. Classification (NCBI taxonomy): domain Bacteria; kingdom Bacillati; phylum Actinomycetota; class Actinomycetes; order Kitasatosporales; family Streptomycetaceae; genus Streptomyces; species Streptomyces sp. NPDC047061. The sequence goes on along the minus strand of NZ_JBEYVI010000026.1, from coordinate 59,060 downwards.
GCGAACACCCCGGCGAGCGCGGCCCACAGGGGGTTCTTCACCGCGCGGCTGCGGATGAGCAGCAGCGTCAGCAGACCGGCCGAGACGGTGCCGGCGAGCATCATCGTCGTACGGACACCGATCAGCGACATCAGGTACGGCGACACCACGCTGTACGACACCGGGTGCATGCCGCCGTACCAGGCGAGGTTGTACGCCGAGTCCGGGTGGCGGCCGACGAACTCGGCCCAGGCGTCCTGCGCCGCGAGATCGCCGCCGCTGTTCGCGAACGTGAAGAACCAGATGACGTGCAGGATGCCGGCGAGGGCCGTGACCGACAGCACCGGGTGGCGCAGCAGGCGCCGGCGCAGCGGCTCGGCGGCCCGCAGCAGCCGGTCGCCGAGCTTACGCTCCGTACGGTCCGCCGCCGCCGGCGGCAGGGCTATTCGCGGGCCGGCTACCGGGCCCGGATCGGCGTTGTCGGCGCGTGTCGGCTCCGCTGTGGCCACCTGAAGGCACTCCCCGTGTCCCGTCTTCTGTTCTCGGCCGTGTTCCACGGTGTTGGCGGCCGCTTTCCGTCCAGTTCGCGGCCGTGTCCCGGCGACCGGCGACCTGCCCCGATTCGTGACGCTAGCACGCACCCCGCCGCGGGGCCCTGGGGTGGGCCGCCATCGGCGGGGTGCGGTGACGGAATGCCGGTTATGGGTCAGCCGAGGCGGGTCAGCTTGCTCGTGAAGCCGGGCTCGGCGAGGGCCTTCCCCAGGGCGACCGGCACCTGGACGGCGGAGCCGGAGCCGTCACCCACGGTGAGGGTGCCGACCTTGGTGCCGGCCTTCGCGGTGTGCGGCACGTCGTCCGCCTGGAACGACAGCTTCACCTTCAGCCCCGACCAGCCGACGGCCGTGACGTCCTCCGTCGCCACCACCGGGGTACGGCCGCCGAGCCCGTCGTCCACGTACCCGACGACGCTGCCCTTCTTGTAGATCGTCGCCGACTTCAGCGCGCCCTGGGCGGCCCGGATCAGCTTGTCGCCGGCGTTGAGGGCGGCGGTGAGGATGCTGTTGTCCGCGGCCGCGGAGGCCGGCTGCCGCAGCACCGCGCCGATGACCGTGCGGGTCTGGCCGCCGACCGTCTTCTTCGCGGCGAAGACCAGGTTGCCGAGGGCGGAGGTGGTGGTGCCGGTCTTGATGCCGACGACGTCGTTGTGGCCGACCAGCTGGTTCCAGTTGGAGTGGTTGACACCCTTGTAGTCGTCGTACGACATCATCGCGGCGACCTCGCGGAACGACGGCTCGCTCGCCATGGCGGCCTTCGCCAGCTTCACCTGGTCCACGGCGGTGGACACCGTGGAGTCCGTGAGGCCCGACGGGTCGGTGTACGTCGTGTTCGTCATCCCGAGCTTCTTCGCGGTGGCGTTCATCTTCGCCACGAACGCCTTCTCGGAACCCGCGTCCCAGCGCGCCAGCAGGCGGGCCACGTTGTTGGCGGAGGCGATGAGGATGCTCTCCAGCGCCTCGCGCTGGGTGATCGAGTCACCGGCCGTCACGTCGACGGTCGACTCCTGGCCGGCGTTCGCCTGGTCCTGGGCGGCCTGGTCGATCTTGATCTTCGGGCCGGCGGCGCCGCTCTTGAGCGGGTGGTCGCGCAGGACGATGTACGCGGTCATCACCTTGGCGACGCTCGCGATCGGCACCGCCTTCTGCTCGCCGGAGGAGCCGAACGTGCCGATGCCCTGGACGTCGAGGGCGGCCTGGCCGTCGGCGGGCCAGGGGATGTCCGCCTTGCTGCCGTCGAAGGTGTACGTGTCCTTCGCGGTGAGGTCGAGGGTGGGCTGGGGGAGCGGACGCAGAGTTTGTACGACCGCAAAGATGATCAGGGCGACGATGACCAGGGGCGTCCAGATCTTGACCCGGCGGAAGAGGGTCCTGACCGGGGTCTCCGGCGGCGGAGGCGTGTTGGTCAGCTCGGCGAGCAGGTCCAGCGGGGGCTTCGGGGGAAGCGGTTGCTGGGTGGTGCGCTCGGGGCCGATCTGGGGGAGGACGGTGGTGCGGGTGGTGGAGGCGGGGGCGGGCTCGGGCTTCGGGCCCTGCTTTATGTCCGACTTGAGCGCGACGAACCGACTGGTGCGCTCGGCGTCGGCCTCGGCCTTGTCCTCCGGGGGCTTCGGCGCGGGCTTGGGCTTGGCGTCGCCCAGTTTGAGCGTGGTGGTCGGCTGGTCGACCTGCGGGGGGCGGGGGGCCTTGAGCATGGTGGTGGGCTGGTCGACGGCGGCCTCGGCTTCGCCTTCGGCATCGCCGGTCTTCCCACCCGCACCACCCGTGCGGCCATCGTTGTCAGGTGCGGGTGGCTCCTGCGGTGCCTCCTCGCCGTCGGCGTCCGCGCCTCCGCCGCCGGACCCCGAACCACCGTCCACCGACTCGGACTTGGCGTCCTCGGACTCGTCCGCCGCCTTCGGCTCGTCCTCGGGCGCGGCGTCTTCGGGCCCGTCCGTCGCCGTCGGCTTGGCGTCCTCGGGCTCGTCCGCCGCTTCGGGCTTGGCGTCCTCGGGTTCGGTCGCGGCCTTGGGCTCGTCCTCGGGTGCGGCGTCCTCGGGTTCCGTGATGGTCGCCGACTTGCCCTGGGGCGTGGCGTCTTGGGGCTCGGCGGGGGCCTCGGGCCTGGCGTCCTCGGGCTCGTCCGTCGCCGTTGCCGTTGCCGTCGGCTTGGTGTCCTCCGGCTCCGGGGCGGTCGCCGACTCGGCCTGGGGCGTGGCGTCTTGGGGCTCGGTGGCCGCCTCGGGTCTGGCGTCCTCGGGGTCGGCCGTCGCCGTCGGCTTGGTGTCCTCGGGTTCGTCCGTCGCTGTCGCCGTCGCCGTCGGTTTGGTGTCCTCGGGCTCCGGGGTGGTTGTTGCCTCGGGCGCCGTGGCGGGCTTGTCGGCGTTCTCCGGGGGTTCCGGGGTCTCCTGGCGCTCCTCGGGCGTCTCGGGGCCGTCCTCGGCCTCCGTGGCCGCCTCGGGGGTCTCAGGGGCCTCCGGGGCCGTGGCGTCCTCGGTGCTCGCCGTCGGCTCGCCCGTGCGGACCCACGCCGCCACCGCGTCGCGGAGTTCCGCGTCGCCCTCGCCGGTCTCCTCGGCCGTCTTCAGGTCCCGGACCGAGAAGACCCGGGTGGCGGTGTCCACGCCGCCGGCGGTCTCCTTCTCGGCGGCCACCGCCAGCCGCGGGTCGCGTGCTTCGGGAACCGGATCCGCGCTCCCCGGCGTCGGTTCTGCCGACGACTCGCGCTGCTTCGACCTGTCGGGGGACTCGCCCGCCACCGATGCCTCCTCCACGCTTCGCACGTTGCCGTGCGCTGTCCGAACCATGTACCAGTGTCCTGTGTGCGGGCTTAGCCCCTGCGGTAGACGAGAACGACATACCTACCGGTTCCCTTACGAACCGGTCACGCACCCTCGACAGACCAATGTGAGAGGGGTCACCCTGTCATTCATCCACGCGGGGAGGCATGGATGGGCAGGAGCCGCAGAACACTTCCGGAGGAGCTTCTGCTGCTGGCACTGGACCCGGCCACGGGTACCACTGCACAGCCGCAGTCGCTCGACCTCGGTCTGGCCGGAGCACAGCTAGTAGAGCTGGCGCTGGCCGGACGGATAGCCCCAGACGGGGATCGTATCGCCGTGGTGCAGCCACGGCCGACTGGAGATCCGACTTTGGACTGCGCGTTGGAGTTGCTACGCAGGCGTGGCGCTCCCGTGCGGGCAGTGAACTGGATCGGCGGGCCGCGTCTCGGGCTCCGCCAGGTCTATCTCGCGCATCTCGAACGGTGCGGCATGGTCGCCGCCGTTGCGGGACAGATGTGCGGGGTGCTGCCGACCACTCGGTACCAGGCGACGGACAACGCCGTCACCCGGGAGATCCGTGGCCGGCTGGATTCGGCGATCCGTACCGGCGTTCCGCCGGACCCGCGGACCGCCGCGCTCGCCGCCCTGGCCCACGCGGTCGGACTCGGCAAGCACCTGTATCCGGGCAACGAGGGACGGTCCTCTCGTTCCAGGCTGCGGGACTTGATCCGGCACGACCCCATGGGCGGGCTCGTCGCCCACGCCGTCATGGACGTGCAGAACGGCGCGGCCGCACAGCCACGCCGCAACCCCGCCGCCCCCGCCGGGCGGCAGACCGGACCAGGCACCAGGCCCGGTGCGCCGGAACCCGCCCGTGGGGTTCCGATGCAGCCGCGCCGAGGTGCGATGGCCCGTGCCGTGGTGCACTGAGCCGCAGTTCCACGGCAGCAACACAGCACCCCTGAGACCCGGTTCCGGGAGCCGCTGGTCCGAGCGGGGCGGCGAGGCGTACGAGCAGTACGCGCCTCGTCGCCCCGCTCGGCCGTGTCCGCACTCGGCCCGCCCCCGGCCCACCCCGGGTCCGGAGTATCCGGAACGTGCCCGAAGTGACGCGTACGCGCCGCATATCCACTGTTTCCCAGCGGTAGGAAGCACCTTGGTGGCAGTCTGCTCAACAGCAGATACGCAAAGTGGTAGTTACAGGCAGGCAGCCGGAGGTGCACGTCCCGTGGCGTCCAATGTCAATCCCACCGTCAGGCGACGCCGGCTGGGCCAGGAGCTGCGCAGGCTCCGCGAGCTCAAGGGCATGACGGCGGAGGAAGTGGCGGAGCGGCTGCTCGTTTCGCAGTCGAAGATCAGCCGGCTGGAGAACGGGCGCCGGAGCATCAGTCAGCGCGACGTCCGCGACCTGTGCGGGGTGTACGAGGTCGAGGACCAGCGGGTCGTCGAGTCCCTGATGGAGATGGCCAGGGATTCGCGGCAGCAAGGGTGGTGGCATGCGTTCGGGGACATTCCGTACAGCGTCTACATCGGGCTGGAGACGGACGCCGAGTCGCTGAGGGTGTACGAACCCCAGCTGGTGACCGGGCTGTTGCAGACCCGTGCCTACGCCGAGGCCCTGGTGCAGGGCGCGTTGCCGGAGACCTCCGCCGCCGACATCGAGAAGCGGGTCCAGGTCCGGATGCGGCGACAGGAACGTATCGCCGCAGAACACAACCCCCTTCGGCTGTGGGTGGTGCTGGACGAGGCCGCGCTGCGCCGGCTCGTCGGCAACCGGCTCGTGATGCGCGAGCAGCTGGAGTACCTGCTGGAGATGTCCCAGCAGCCGCACATCACCGTCCAGGTGCTGCCCTTCGAGTGCGGCGCGCACCCCGGCCTCAACGGCCAGTACGCGATCCTGGAGTTCGCCGACGCGGCCGACTCCAGCGTCGTCTACCTGGAGGGCGTGACCAGCGACCTCTACCTGGAGAAGGCCCACGACGTGCAGAAGTACGCCGTGATGTACGAGCACCTGCGCGCCCAGTCGCTGAACGTCGAGCAGTCCCGGCAGTTCATCGCCGACGCGGCCAAGGAGTACGCCCGCTGAGCCGTCCTCCGGTCCTCCCGGGCAGGAAGCGGCGGATGTTACACCGGTGCCACGGTCCAGCGGAAGTCTCCACCGGAATATGCCATCCAGACGAGTGAACGGGTACTCCAGGCGAGGAAGTTGGCTAGTAGCGTCGATCACGCCAACCGGTCAGAAAGGTTGGCGTGAATCGCACTACAGCAAGCACCACAGCAATCTCGCAACAGGAGTGGACATGGCACTGCTTCAGGGCGCCACGGAGACGTGGACGAAGTCCTCCTATTCCGCAGGGAACGGGGCGTGCGTCGAGGTCAAGTCGCCGACGACCGCAGGACTCGCCGTACGCGACTCCAAGGTCGAGGAGGGCCCGGTCCTCGCATTCCCGGCCGGCGCGTGGAACGCCTTCGTGACCTCGGTCAAGGCGTAGGGGGGCACTCGCTGACCCACCGCTCACGCTCCCGACTACACAACTGCACAAGCGTGACCCAGAGCCCTCTCGACCAGCCCGCCGTCCTTGCCGAGGGGGCTCGGCTTGTGCCCGCCGCGCCGCCGGCGATCCCGCCCCGGGCTCAGCCGAGGGCGCGCTCCACCGCCGCCACGACCTCCGCCGACTCCGGCTCGGCCTGCGGCGAGAACCGGGCGACGACCTGTCCGTCCCGGCCGATCAGGAACTTCTCGAAGTTCCAGCGGATGTCCCCGGTGTGCCCCTCGCCGTCGGCGAACCCGACCAGCCGGTCGTAGAGCGGGTGCCGGCCCTCCCCGTTCACCTCGACCTTCTCGGTCAGCGGGAAGGTCACGCCGTACGTCGCCGAGCAGAACTCGGCGATCTCCTCGGCGCTGCCGGGCTCCTGGCCCATGAACTGGTTGCAGGGCACCCCGAGCACGGTGAAGCCCTGCGCCGCATACCGCTCCTGGAGCTTCTCCAGGCCGTTGTACTGCGGGGTCAGGCCGCACTTGGAGGCCACGTTGACAATGAGCACGGCCTTGCCGCCGTAGCCCGGCAGGTCGGCGGAGCCGCCCTGCAGCGCACCGATCTCCACGTCGAGCACGGACCCGTTGTTCTCGGAAGTCGTCATAAGCGGATGCTAACCCCGCCGGGTGGCGGTCCGGGTTCCGGCCTCGACGAGCACGTCACCGGCCGCCGTCCGCGCGTACAGCACCGACCGTCCGGCCCGCCGCCGCTCCACCAGCCCCGCGTCGAGCAGCACCCGCAGGTGCCGGCCGACCGAACCCAGGCCCTGCCCGGTCACCGCCGTCAGGTGGGTGGTGCTCAGCGGGGCGTCCAGCAGCACCAGCACCCCGGCCCGCGCGGCCCCCAGCAGCGCCTCCAGACCGGCCGGAACCGCCCGCCCGGAGGGGGCGGCGAGCGCCCCGGCACAGGGGTAGATCAGCGCGTACCGGTCCGGTTCCTGCCAGGAGACCCAGCCGCGCTGCGGGGTGACCGGGACGAGCAGGAGGTCGGCGCCGGAGATCTCGCGGGGCGGGTACTCGTGCATGTTCACCTGGAGCCGGTTCCCGCCGAGCCAGCGGGTCTGGCCGGGCTTCAGCGAGTCCAGTACGGCCGCCCAGCCCGCCTGGCCGGCGCGTGCGGTCCGGGCGGCCACGTCCGCCGCCAGGATCCGCCGGCGCCGGTCCCAGTCCGGGCGTACGGTCTCGGTCCAGACGTACTCCAGCAGTGCGGCCGCCCGCTCGGGCAGGTCGGCGCGGTCCAGGGCGGCCGGGAGCGGTCCGGCGAGGGAGACGCGGAGATCGGCGCGGGCCTGCCCGGGGTCGGTCGCGCGCACCGTCGCCGCCGCGTCGGCGACGGTCTGCCCCTCGCACGGGGTGGGCGACAGGAAGTCGGCGATCCAGGCCCGGCCGAGCCCGGCGCGGACGAGCCGCGCGGTCACCGGGTCGGCCGCGAGGAATGCGCGGTAGCCCGGCAGGTGCGTGCGCAGCCAGGCCTCCTCGCCCGGGTGCGCGCCGGCGCCCGCGTGCAGCAGCTTCAGGGCCGCGAAGGTCTCGGCGAACGGCGAGAGCACGAACCGGCTGCGCGCGAGGGTGTCGGCGTTGACCAGCCACCAGCCCATGAGGACACCCTTTCGCTCCCGCCCGCCGCCGACCTCGCACGGGCCCCTGGTCGGTCCCTCGCGTCGGCCCTCGCATTGGCCTTTCGCGCCTGTGCGAAACATTAACGACCGGGCGCCGCCCGCTCCGAGACTCCCTGCATGCGCAGCTACCGCGAGCTCTTCCGCGCCCCCGAGTTCCCCCCGTTCTTACTGACCTTCGCCGCCTTCTCCGCGGCCCAGACGATCGGAGCCCTGGCCCTCGGCACCCTGGTCTACCGGCTCACCGGCTCGCCCCTGCTGTCGGCGGTGAGCATGTTCGGGCCGCAGCTCGCGCAGGTCCTCGGCGCCACGCTCCTGCTCTCCGGCGCCGACCGGCTGCCGCCGCGCGCCACCCTTACCGGCATGGGCCTCGGCTACGCGGCCGTCACGGCGGCCCTGGCACTGCCCGGCCTGCCGGTCGCCGCCGTCTTCGGCGTCGTCGTCCTGCAGGGCCTGATCGCCTCGCTGGGCGGCGGAGTGCGCGGCGGACTGCTCAACGAGATCCTCTCCAAGGACGGCTACCTGCTGGGCCGTTCGGTGTTCAACATGGCCAACGGGCTGATGCAGGTCACCGGTTTCGCGGCCGGCGGTGCCCTGCTGACCGTCCTGTCCCCGCGGTCCTGTCTGCTCCTGGCGGCCGCCCTCTACACCGCCTCGGCCCTCGGTACCCGCTTCGGCCTGACCGCCCGGCCGCCGCGCACCGCGGGCCGTCCGTCCGTCGCGGCGACCTGGCGCACCAATGCCCTCCTGTGGTCCTCCCGGCCCCGCCGCCTCACCTACCTGGGCCTGTGGGTGCCCAACGGGCTCGTCGTCGGCTGCGACTCCCTCTACGTCTCCTACGACCCGCGCGCGGCCGGCGTCCTGTTCGCCTGCGGGGCGCTGGGCATGTTCGCCGGTGACGTGGCCGTCGGCCGGTTCGTGCCGCCCGCGCTGCGGCCCCGGCTCGACGTCCCGCTGCGGCTGCTGCTGGCCGCGCCGTACCTGGTGTTCGCCCTGCACCCGCCCGTCGGGCTCGCCGCGGTCTGCGTGACCGTCGCCGCGGTCGGCTTCGCCGCGAGCCTGGTCCTGCAGGAGCGGCTGATGTCCCTCACTCCCGACGAACTCAGCGGCCACGCCCTCGGGTTGCACTCGGCCGGCATGCTGACCATGCAGGGCGTCGGTGCCACGCTGGCGGGCTCGGTGGCGCAACTCACCTCGCCCGCCAGTGCGATGACCCTCGTCGCGGGTGCGTCCCTCGCGGTGACGCTGGCGCTGGCGGTGGCCGCCAGGCGGGAGCGGAGGGCTACGGCGCCGGCTCAGCCGCAGGCGCCGACGCCGACGCCTGCTTCGGCTCCGGCGAAGCGGTGAGCTCCGCGGCCGGCCCGAACTTGTCGGCGACGGCGGCGATCTGCTCGATCCCGGCCTTCAGACCCGTGCCGAGCTCGTCCGCCGCCGTCCGCTCGTTCTTCTCGACCTCCTGGTCGAGCCGCTTGGTCGCCCGCTCGAAGTAGCGCAGCAGCTCCACCGGGAAGGGCATGACGAGCGTGGAGTTCTTCTCGGCGGCGACCTCGACGACGGTCTGCAGGAGGCGCAGCTGCATCGCCTCCGGGGTCTCCGACATGATCCGGGAGGCGTTGGCGAGCTGCTGCGCGGCCTGGAACTCACCGTCCGCCGTGATGACCCGGGCCCGCCGCTCCCGCTCCGCCTCGGCCTGCCGGGACATGGACCGCTTCAGCGACTCCGGGAGCTGTACGTCCTTGATCTCGACGCGGTCGATGTGGATGCCCCACGCGGCGGCCGGGCTGTCGATCATCAGGGCGAGCCCCTCGTGCAGCCGCTCGCGGTCGGTCAGCAGGTCGTCCAGGTCGCTCTTGCCGATGATGGAGCGGAGCGAGGACTGGGCGACCTGCCCGACGGCGAACATGTAGTCCTGCACCTCGATGGCCGCGCGGACCGGGTCGGCGACCCGGAAGTAGACGACGGCGTCCACCTTCACCGACACGTTGTCCTTGGTGATGCCCTCCTGCGTGGGCACCGGCATGGTGACCACCTGCACGTTCACCTTGCGCATCCGGTCGACGAAGGGGATGAGGAAGGTGATCCCCGGCCGCCGGAAGTCCGGCAGCGCCCTGCCCAGGCGGAACACCACCCCGCGCTCGACCTGGTTGACCACCCGCATCCCGCTGCGCAGCACGAGCAGGGCCGCCACGACCACCAGTACGACCCCTACAACGGCGCCGTCCATGGGCACACACTCCGTTCTCGACGTGGTCCGGACAGGAATCCGGACAAGGATGAGGACACTTCCCGGCCGTCCCGGGATGCGGGTGCCGGCGTCAGGAGTGCGTAAAGAAAAGCAGCACACGGTACGCGGCGCAGGTGGGGAACCAGTGGGGAATCATGGGGGTGACGGGACCTCGGCGGGGTCGGCGGGGGAGGCAGTGTGACGGCGGCGGGCGGCGGATCATCGGTCTTCATCAGTTACGCCGGACCGGACCGGGTCTGGGCGGAGTGGGTGGCCTGGCATCTGCACGATGCCGGTCACCGGGTGGCGCTGGACGTCTGGGACTGGTCGGCCGGTGACAACTTCGTGGCGCGCATGGACGAGGCGCTGAACAGCGCGACCGCGGTGGTGGCCCTGTTCTCCCGGCACTACTTCGACGACTCGCGGTGGACCCGGGAGGAGTGGTCCTCGGTGGTGGCACGGCGCGAGCGTCTGGTCCCGCTGGTGATCGAGCCGCTCGACGGCACCGACGTGCCCGCCCTGCTGGCCCCGCTGATCCGCAGGGACCTCCACGGCCTGGACGAGCAGCAGGCCCGCGCCGCCCTGCTCGACGCGGTCGCCGGTGCCAGGGGCCCGCGTACCAGGCCCGCTTTTCCCGGCGGTCCCGCGTCCGCGCCGCCGGGCGGCCCCGCGTCCCCGCCCCCCGGTGTCCCCGGCCGCCGCCCGCCCCTGCCCGGCACCGGCGGCGGACCGGGCCTGCCGAGCCCGGGGAGCCTGCGCGTGCCCGCCCCCGATCCGTCACCCGGGGCGGAGGCACCCCTGTTCGCCTCCCCGGAGGAGCGATCACAGGCCCGCGACCTGGCGAAGGCGCCCCGCCGCCCGGACAGCCCCTAGTCCGCTGGTCCGCGCCGGGTCGGCCCGGGCGGTTCACCACCCCCCGGCTTCCGTCCGGCGCGTGTGCGGCCGGACGGAAGCGGAGGCGGTCCCCTCCGGTCGTTCCTCAGCACAAGAGGACCGCGTGGCCTTCCAGACCGGAAGGCGCGACGCCGGGGGAGGCGTCCGTTTTCCATGGTGCGCCATCCCGTCCGCGCCGCGACGACACGTACGGGTTCGCCCCCAAAGGCGTTCATCAGGCGCCGAGTTGCCCCCACGGGCGGCCGTCATGGAGTAACGGGCGTGCCGGACCCCATGAGGCTTGCGGTGTGATTGTTCCGTAATCCCATGATCACATTGAGTGGTGACCGGTTGTCCCACCATGCTGTCGTCCAACTCCCCCGCGGCGCTTCAGCACCGCCGCGGGGGAGCGGCTTCCAGACGCTTCTTCCTTCCAGGGAAGGTGAGATGACCAACAGGCAGATGATGACCGTGGCCGTCCTGGCCGCGGTCCTCGTGTGGAGCACGGTGATGACCGTGCTGGGGCAACTCGCGGCGGTCGCCGCACTGTTGCCCTCGCTCGGACTTCTCGTCCAGCAGATCGGCGCGGCGCTGGGCGGCCCCGGCGGCACGGACCCCGGGCAGGGCCGGACGCCCCCTGCGCCGACCTCGGCCCCGGCCGGGAGCGAGGAGCCGTCGCGGTGAAGAAGCCAGAGGTGACCGAACAGCCCGGCGGAGACCCTCCCAGTCGCCGCGGGCGCCCGCCGGAGCCGATCGGCGAGGACGTCGGCGTCGCCCACCGCACCTGGCTGGAGCCGGTCCGCGACCGGCTCGTCGCCAGCGGGCTGACCCTCGACGAACTCGTCTGCCGCTCCGGCTACTCCAAGACCCGGCTGTCGGAACTCCTGCGCGGCAAGGGCTACTACCCCGGCTGGGAGATCACCTACAGCGTGGTGAAGGCCCTGGACCTGCCGCCGTGGCCGCTGCGCCGGCTGTGGACCGCGGCCGCCCGGGAGGCGGACAAGAACCAGGGCTGGATCGAGAACCGCATCCGCGCCGTGCAGCCGCTGGGCCCCGAACTGCCGCCCGTCGCGCACCTGGGCCTCACCCAGATCATGCGCGGGCCCTACACCGCCTACGCCCGGGCCTTCCTGCAGTCCGAGAACCGGGCCCAGCGCGCGGTCGGGGAGACCTTCGACATCCTCTGGCTCACCTGGGACGAGGCGGTCGCCGTCCCCGACACCCCGCGCCACGCCTGGCAGTTGCTGCGCGCCCGGGTCATGTCCCGGGCCGCCCAGCAGGACGGGCACCCCGACCTGCGGCAGGCGGCCTTCGCCACCGTCGCCCAGGCGGGCATCGCGGACCTGGCCGAGCGCAAGACCCGGATCGACACGATGGCGGACTTCTTCGACGCGATCGCCCGGCTGCCCCAGGACCAGATGGACGTCATCGTGCTGCGCCACCTGTGCGGCGTCCGTGCCGAGGCCGTGCCCGGCATCGTCGGCCTGACCCCGGCCATGACCCACACCCTGGACCACCACGCCCGAGGGGCGCTGACCGGCCTCTACCTCCGCACCGGCACCACCGTCACCATCGACACCCTGGAGTGATCACCACGGCCATGAGCATCATCGACGACCTTCTCGCCCAGTCCCTGCTGCTGCCCGACCCGCACGTCCCCGCCGACGTCGTGCCGTACGACGACGTGGCCTACCCCGCCTTCGCCGACGACGGCCGGCTGCTCTGGGACGGCGACGGACCCGACCTGGCCGACGACGGCGCCGCACAGAGCCTCGCCGCCCTGTGCGAGGCCGTCGTCGCGCACTGCACGCCGGACCAGCTCGCCGACTTCCTCACCGACCAGCTGCCGGAGCCGCGGGCCGCCTGGATCCTCGGCTGCGCCCTCCAGCTCGCCGGCGCCGACGACGGGGCCCGCTTCTGGTGGCAGTACGCCGCCGGCGCCGGTGACGAGGCGCCGTCGTACTGCCTCTACCTGCAGCACCTCGCCCGCGGTGACACCCACGCCGCGGCCCTGTGGCAGGCCCAGGCGGGCGCCCACGCGCCGGACGGCGACGGTGCGGCCGGCGGGGACGCCCCGGCGTACCGGATGGTGACCGCGGACACCAGCCTGCCCACGGTCCTGCGGGTCCTCAGCCGCCTCACCCGGGCCACCCCCCGCCGGCACACCCCGACCGCGGCCGCGGTCATAGACTTCGTGGCCACCGCCGTGGCCATCGGCTACGACCTCCACCCGGACCTCGAAATCCCGGTACCGGGACCGAACTTCGCGGAACACCTGGAAATCATCGTCGCCGCGACCACCCTGCGCGCCCCCCACGTCCCGCAGGCCGAACCGGGGGGCGCGACCCTCCCCAACCGGCCCGCGCCCCCCGGCCGTGCCGCGTCGGAGGCCACCGCCGAGTGCGCTCCGGCGCCCGAGCGGCTGCTGGTCGAGGTCACCGCCGCCGACCACGAACCAGAGACCGCGTCCGCGTTCTTCAGGGCGGCGGTCGCCGTCTGCTGGCGTACCGTCACCGCCGCCCGGACCTCCGGCACCCCGGACGGACAGCCGGGCCTCCGCCGCGCCTACTACCTGGACCGCTTCCGCCCCCGCTCCCCGCGGCCTCCGGGCTTCGCGAGCAGGTCACCGTCCGGTGCGGGCACGCCCCACCCGCATGGGCTATGATCAATCCAGAGCTGGCCGACCCGATCGGGGTCGCCCGGTACTGCGTTGGTCGTCCAAGGAAAGACGCCCCGCTTCCTGCGGGGAAATGCAGGTGCAAGGCCTGCCCGGCGCTCCATCCCGAGGCCCGTCCACTGTGTGGACGGGCCTCGCGCGTTGCCCGGCGCCGAGGCCCTCACGTCTCCGGCCCCCAGTGTTCCGGCCCGCCGCCCCGCCAGTCGATCCACGGGACCCGCGCGACCTCCGCCGGGTCGATCTCCAGCCCGGCACGGCGAAGGAACTCGGCGACGTCGGTCACGTTGTGCGCCAACCCGAGGATCTCGCCGTCCACCCGCACGCGCCGGCCCCCCGTCGGCGACGGCGGATGCACGATCACCCGTATCGGTCCGGACATGCCTTCAGGATCATCCGGGACATACGGTCCCGCACTCCAGCCCGTCATCCCCGGCCCCTCAGCTCCCGCCACGCGGCGGGGCTCGGGCGCCGCTGCTGCCAGTAGGGATGGAAGAACACCTGCACCGACAGCAGGTGCAGCCGCCGGCGCAGCTCGGTACGCCCGGGCCGCTCGGCGAGCTGCCGGTAGGTGGCGCTCCATTCCTGCTGCGCCCGGGCCAGGTCCACGGGAAACGATCGCATGACCAAATTCAAGCACGTGTTCGATTTTCGAGTCCATCGGCAACGAAACCGGCGGTCGAACGGCGACCGGCGCGCCCGCCCCCGTAAGGGAGAACGCGCCGGTCCGGTCGAGCTGCGGTTCGTTCAGCGCCCCCGAAGGGGCGCGGGGAACTGCGCGACCAGCCACGACGGCGCCGCAGACAACAGACGGCATGGACTGTCGCGGCCCCTCCAGCGGAGCGCCTAGTCGACGTCCACCGGACCGTCGTCCGACTTCCGCCCCTTGCTGGTGGGCAGCTGCAGCAGGCCGCCGCCCTCGCCCTCCCCGGAGCGCCGGCCGTCGGGCCGCTGCGCGTCGGAGTCCTGGCCGCCCAGGTTCTGCCGGACCGAGTCGAGGATGGTCAGGCCCTGGGACACCAGCCCGGCGGCGATCTCGCCGAGGCCGTCCGCGCCGTTGAGCACGTTGACGTTGGCGCCCGCGAGACCGCCGGCGGCCTCCTTGACGATCTGCGGGAGCTGGTCGATCAGCATCCGGTCGAGCGCGACCCGGTCGTACGACGCGGCCGCCTCCGCCTGGATCTTCATCCGCTGCGCCTCGGCGGCGGCGAGGATCCTGACCCGCTCGGCCTCGGCCTCGGCGGGCCGTACGACCTCCGCGACCAGCTGCTCCTGGCGCAGCCTGGCCTGGCGCTGGGCCAGCTCCGTCTGGGCGGCGAGCACCTCCTGCTGGGCGTGCGCCTGCGCCAGCGGTCCGGCCTGGCCGGCCTCCGCCTGGGCGCGGTCCACCTCGGCCGAGTACTCGGCCTTGACGATGGCGGTCTGCCGGGCGTACTCGGCCTGCTTGCGGGCCGCCGCCTGCTCCGCCTCGACGGCGGCCTGGGTGGCCTGGGCCTGGGCGATCTGCGCCTGGCGCTGGATGGCCGCCTTGTGCGGGGCGGACATCGCGTCGATGTAGCCGGTGTCGCCGTCGTCGATGGACTGGATCTGCAGCGAGTCGACGATCAGACCGATCTTCGCCATCTCCGTCTTCGAGGTGTCCAGCACCTCCGCGGCGAGCTTCTGCCGCTCGGTGACGATCTCCTCGACCGTCATCGAGCCGATGATGGCCCGCAGGTGTCCGGCGAAGATCCGGCCGGTGAGCACCGACATCTGCTCCTGGTCGGAGAGGAACCGCTGGCCCGCGTTGATGATGCTCTCGTGGTCGTTGCCGACCTTGAAGGCGATGACCGCGCGCACGTGCAGCGCGATGCCCTGCTTGGTCACGCAGGTCTCGGTGACCTCGGACTCACACATGGACAGGGTGAGGAACCGGACCTTCCGGAAGACCGGCAGCACGAACTTTCCATGCCCCGTGACCACTCGGAACGGCGCGCCCCCCAGTCCCCGCCTGCCCCCCGAGATCAACATCGCCTCGTCGGGAGCGGGTACGCGGTATCCGAACATTCCTGTTTCTCCTCAGCCGGCCTCGGCGCTGTCGCCGAGCGCGTCCAATGGATCCACCCACTCGATGACGCCGACCTCGCGGCATCCCCGTGATTCGATCACGAGCACCGTGGCGCCGACGGGCAGGGGCTCCTCCGACCAGGCGAGGAACGTCTCCGAACCGCCTCTGACCCGCACCAGGACTTCGCCGGGGCCTGCGGAACCGCGGGTTCCGATGAGCACCTTCCCCGTGCAGCCGATCACGGCCTCGTCCTGCGGCATCACCGGCCGTCCTCCTCGTTCTGGCCCCATGATTCCGACGATAGACCCGTTCCGTGCGGGACCCAACGGTCAGGGGGGACCGTCCTGCGCCACCGGCCGTCCGCCCCGGCGGGGCGCCGCCCCGACCGGTGAGATGCCGTGCGACATGAAGGGCGATACGGTGTAAAAGCTGTCAGGCCACGCACAGTTGCCCGCATCGTGGGCGGGACGGATCGCTCATGCGGGGCGACATGTGCGCGACGCGGCGGAGCCACCACGCCCGTCACGTCCCATCGGTCGAATCCATGTCATCCACAGCAGCCATCCACAGCAGCCATCCACAGCAGCCATCCACAGCAGTCAGCCAAAGCAGGTTGAATGATGAACCGAACTCGTCGTCTCGCAGCGCTCGCCCTCCTTGCCGCCCCCGCGCTCGCGGTGGGCCCCACCACGACCGCACACGCCGTGACCGCCGCCGCACCGCACGCCCCGTCCCGCGCGGCGTGCCATGTCGAAACGGAGTCCGACGGCAGGTACCACCTGTGGGGTGTGGGGTTCCCCGGCGGCGCCAAGGTGACCTACTCGGGTTCCGCCTCGGGCATCGTCTCCACGGACCGCACGGGGCGGTTCGACATCGGCGGCCTCAGCGGAAGCAGGTTCGTCGTCAACACAGCCGACGGGAAGGCCACGGTCACCTGCACCATGGTCCGTCACTGAGCCCGGATCCTCACCGAGCCTGCTCGGAATCGGATCGGAAGCGGTTGGCGGGTACCGGCGGAAGCGTCCGGGGTGGTCTCGTGGACAGCGGTGGGGCCGGGCGGAGCGGCGCGCGGCGTGGCCGGCGGGACGATGCCGCGAAGGGGGAGCTTGGAGATGCGGAGCAGCCCGCCGGCCCGGGGGACACGCCCGGTCCTCCGCCCGGTCCCGCCGTCTTCTCCGTCTTCGCCGTCAGTCCGCGGCGCGCAGCCCGAGCACCAGGTCCTCGAACCGCCGCTCCACCGGGGCCAGGTCGGTCCGGGCCAGCTCCTGGGGCAGGATGACGATCCGGAGTTCGGGGGTCAGCGCGGGGTGGCGGCGGCAGGCGTCGATGAACGAGTCGACGATCAGCGCGGCCAGCTGGCCCCGGTCCAGGTCGGTGACACGGGCCAGGCCGGAGCCGATCAGAGGGACGGCGACCGGCTTGAACAGGCCGTGCACGGCCACCGAGGCCCACAGGTTCGCCAGGCTCAGCCGCAGGTCCAGGTGGTTGGACCGGGCCACCAGATCGTTGCCGAGCCGCGAATAGGCCGTGGCGAACACCCGGCGGCCCTCGACCGGCACCATCACGGTCGTGCCCACCGGATAACGGACCCGGCGGCCCAGCGGCTTGGTCCGTACGGTCTCGGTGCCCGCCGCCTTCACCGCCCGCAGCCCCGCCCGCAGCCGGTCGTCCAGCAGGCGCCGACGCCCGCCGAACAGCCGGTCGACGAGCTGGCTCTGCAGGCTCTCCCGGCTGATCACCAGGTCTTCCGCGGTCTCCGTGTCGAAGGTGTCGGAGAACCCGACCACCAGGTTGCAGTCCGTCTGGTCGAACAGGTCGCCGCGGACCAGCACCACATCCGCCCGCTGGCCGGCCAACGGCACCCGGTGCCGCAGCAGTTCGGCCCCGTGCCGGGCGCGCAGCTCCGCGCGCAGCGCGTCGAGGACGCGCGCGGCCTCGGCGTCGTCGGGGTGCTCGTGGGCGATCAGTTCGGCGACCGGCAGGGCGAGTTCGGGCCGTCCCAAGTCGGTCTGCACCCGGACCAGTTCGCGTCGGGCGGTGTCCTGAAGGGTGGTCAGGCGGCGGACGAAGAGCGCCGCGAAACCCTCGCCGTTGACCTCGGCCAGCGGCCGGCCGCGCACCAGGGACAGCGCCTCGGCCAGCCGGTGCGCGGCGGTGGCCGGCGGGGCGAGCAGGGCCTCGCCGACGATCGCGGAGAACCGCGCGCTGTCCAGTTCCTCGGGGCCCAGCACCAGACGGTAGGCGGTCTCCGGGCCCTGCACGGTGACCTGCTGCTCGGTGCGCAGGACATGTGTGCCCGCGCCGTCCTGGCCGGGGGCCAGCGCCCGCCGCAGCTCCAGGACCCGTTTCTGCACCTCGTTCCGGTTGCGCTGGTCCAGATGGCGCGGCTCGTCCGCGAGTCCCCACACGTCGCGGCGCAGTTGCCGTACCGGCACCGCCTCGCCCTCGGCCGCCACCAGGCGGACCAGGAGCCGTACCGTCAGCGGGGTCAGCCGGACCGGAACCCCGTCGACCTCGAGCTGGACCGGGCCCAGTACCTTCACCCGGATACGTGCTCTTTCACCGGCCATCCGCGTCGCCCCCCGGCGGTTTTGCGTCACTCTGCGTCAGCCCATAGTGACCGAAAGATTATCATGATGCCTTGGGGAATCCATGAGTTCGGGTGATTCCGGCAGGCTGGACCCGATCGGCCCGATACGGCCCACGGACCCGATCCGGCCACGCCCTCCCCGCCCCCGCCCGCGCCCCCGCCCGCACCTTCCTCCGTATCTGCGGCTCCGCCTGCCCCGGGGCACGCGGCGCGCCCGGCAGGTCTTCGTGCGCGACACGATGGTGGCGTTCGGCGGGGTGTCCGCCGTGTTCCAGATCGCGGGCCCGTTCGTGCCGCACAGCGCCTCCGGCGCGGTCGTCGGGCTGTCGGTGGGGGCCTGCCTGGGCTGGGGGCTGCTGCGGTCCCGTCCGGCGGCCCGGGTACGACAGGTGTTCCGGCGGCCCGACATGACGGTGGTCGTCGAGACGGGCGACGTGTTCGACCAGCCGGCCCATCTCGTCGTCGGGTTCTGCGACACCTTCGACACCCTGTCGGCCGGTGGCCGGGTCATCAACGGCGACAGCGTGCAGGCGCAACTGCTGGACCGCCGTTACGGCGGCGACGTGGACCGCCTGGACGCGGAGCTGGGCGCGGCGCTCGCCTCCGCCCGGCCCGTCGCGCGGGAGGACCGGGCGGACAAACCGCTCGGCAAGCTCGACCGCTACCCGGTCGGCACGGTGGCGGTGCTCGGCACCCGGCCCCGGCTGGTGTTCGGCGTGGCCTACAGCCGGATCGGCAACGACTACGTGGCCTCCTCCGGCGTCGAGGACCTGTGGCGGGGCCTGGGCGGACTGTGGGACGCGCTGCGCACGCACGCCCAACTGGAGGCAGTGGCCATGCCGTTGGTCGGCTCCGGGCTGGCGCGGCTCGGCCACCTCGACCGGGACAGCCTGCTCCGGCTGATCCTGATGTCCTTCGTGGCCCGCTCCCGGGAGGCCGCGATCTGCCGCGAACTGCGCCTGGTCATACGGCCCGGGGAACTGGAGAGCATCGACATGCGCGAACTGGCCGCGTTCCTGGGCGCCTTGGCGTCCGGATCGGAGCGGTAGCGCGGCCGGGAGTGGTAGCGCGGCACGGACAGGGGGGCACGGGCAGGGGGACGGGCGGCCCGCGGCCCCCGCCCCCCTGTCCGTGCTGTCCGTGCTGTCCGTCAGGCCAGTCGCCGGTAGGCCGCAAGGTTCCTGAAGTACGAGGTGTCACGCCAGTCCGGCCGGGTGTCGTCGAGGTCGCACTCGGCGCCCTTGAGCCGTTCGACGATCTTCGAGACGGCGGTCTCGGAGCCGTCGAACCGGATCACGTTGCGCCCCGCGAGATCCGCGGCGGGCCGCACCTCGCCGACCTCCACGATGATCGTCCGCTCCGGGTAGGCCATCAGTGCCATGCCGAGCTCGATCAGCACGTTCTGCCGGGGCTGGCCGGTCAACTGGGTCTCGTAGGGCTGCTCCCGGTCGCCCAGCAGGTGCGGATGGAGCTTGGCGACGTCGTCCGGGGTGAGCAGTACGAGCGCCGCCTGCGCCTGCGACAGCGCCTTCTCGATGACCTCGCCGAGGAACGGCGCGGTCCCCCCGGTGTTCCGCACCAGCCGCTCCCACTCCAGCGGACGCAGGTCGAGCCGGCGCAGCAGCCCGAACATGGCCGTGCGGACCTCCTCGTCGCGGCCGTGCACGACGAAGACGCTGCGGCTGCGGCCGTAGTCGGCGCGCGCCTGGGCCGCGCGCGCCGCCTCCTGCTCGGCGCTCTCCTTCGCGGACTGCCCGTCCTGCTGCGGGGTGTTGTAGACGTTGTACCCGAAGCCGCTGTTCCGGCCGCCGACGATGTTCTGGCTGTTCTCGCCGAAGGTGTGGCCCTGGCTCATGGTCACTTGCCTGCCTTTCCCGATGAACCGCCGTCCGACGGCCGGTAGTCGTACCCGAAGTTGCTGTTCTCGCCGCCGAAGATGTTCTGGCTGTTGTCGCCCAACAGGATGTTGGTCTGCGCGCGGTTGTGCTCGACGAGGTCCACGTCGTGCTCGTAGAGGAACGCACCGATGGTCTCGAGCAGCCGGCGCTCGACGATCTGCATGTACTTCACCGCGTCGGACTGCTGGAAGAAGTGGTGGTACGTCTCGCTGGTGGCCAGTTCCCGGACGCTCGCCAGCGCACCGCAGTTGCGCCAGCGGTTGACGTAACGGCCGATCCGGAACTCGCTGGTGTCCGTCGTGCGGTCCGAGAGCAGCAGCGCGATCGCGGCCCGCCTGGCCCTGCTGACCCGCCAGGGCTGCGTCCACCGGACCGCCCACCCGGGCAGGAACCGCTCCGGGACCAGCAGCAGCGGCCACAGCCACAGCGACATCCACCAGCGCACCATGGCCGTGAACATGTCCCACGCCACCCGCACCGCCAGCCGCCCGTCGACGGCGCTCGGCAGCTGGTCCACGAGATGGAAGTCCGCCACGAGCGGCCCGAGCACATAGGTGTAGAACTCGGTGTGCAGCGTGTCGCCCTTGAGGTCGAACCCGACGAAGATCGAGGTCACCAGCTCCTCGTCCCACGACCCGACGCGTACGCACAGGTACTCGCGGGCCGCGTCGTAGTCCTCCCGCCAGTGGATGCCGGACAGGCCGTCCGCGCCGGACAGGCCGTCCGCGCCGGGCAGTTGGGACCAGCCGGCGCCGGTGGTGCGGTCGTTGGTGCGGATCGCGGTGGTGTAGCGGCGCTGCTCGACGGTCAGCCCCTCGATCCGCTCGTCGGGGCGGGTCTCGTCGCGCAGGACGGCCCGCAGCCGGGCGGCGACCTCGCTGGTGATCTCGTCCACGGTGAACGAGACGACCTGCCTGCGCTCGACGGTGTCGAGGTCGGGCGGGGTGCCGTCCGTGCTCTTGCGCGCCATGATCCGGGTCTTCGGGGCGCCGAGCAGCAACTGCGCGTTGGACCAGTCCCGCAGCGGCAGGCCCGCGCCGACGAAGGGCCGGTAGCCGCCGTAGAAGACCAGTCCGCTGCGGCCGGCCTGCTCGTGGTCGATCTTGCGAGCGAGTGCGTCGGTCAGCCGGGGGTGCGACGGGCAGCCGCCGTCGAAGCCGCCGTCCGGGCCGCTCTCCCGCACCCGGGTCATCAGCACGTGCAGGGTGACGATCCGGCGCAGATAGGCCGCCGCCCACGGCACCCAGCAGAGCAGGACGACGCCGAGGAACGGGTTGAGCACCCCGTTGCTCAGCAGCACCAGGATCAGGACGTCCACGCCGACCGCGACCGCCCACTGGAGACGGCGCAGCCGGCGCGCGGCGAGGGCGTGGGCGAGGACCGACACGGCGTCGTAGCCGTAGGAGGGCGCGACGACCCGCCACCGCCGGTGGAGCAGTTCCCGGATGACGGCGCGCCGGTAGCCGGGATGGAGGTAGGCGCCGGCGGACAGCAGCCGGGTGGCTCTGGTGCGCGCGTACGCGCGGTGTTCCGGCGGCTCCTGCGGTGCCGGGCCGGGAGGACTGGGGTCGAGTACCTGTGTGGCCATGGTGGTTCAGCGCTCCGCTCGTGCGGGCGCACCCCTCGGGGCACGCCCCGGTGGGTGTCAGCCGGTCTGGGTGGCCGTGCCGCTGGTGATCACGCCGTCCTGGACGGTGTAGGTGGCGTCGTACGAGTGCGTCGTGCCGTCCGTCTGCAGGGCCTCGATGGTCAGCCGCACCTTGGTGCCGGTCACGGAGACGATGGCGATGGTGTCCTGCGCGGTGGTGGAGTAACCCGAGACGAAGCTGTCGTAGCTGGAGTCGAGGTTCTTGCCGCCGAGGGCCCAGGCGGTCTGGTAGTCGTGGGCGGAGATCGCCGCGAAGTAGGCGGTGACGACTCCGCCCGGCCCGCTGCTCGCGCTCGCGTTCGGGGTGTCCGTGGCGGTGGCGGTGTCGGTGGCGGTGTCCGTCGGATAGGTGTCCGTCGGGTAGGTGCCCCAGCCGTCGGTCGCGGTCGCCTCGGGGGTGCTGGTGTCGCCGTACGGCCAGGCGGACGCCGTCGTCGGGTCGGCATAGGTCGGCAGGCCGCCGTCGCCGCCGCCGTCCGACCCCGAGGTGCCCGAGCCGTACAGGCCGGAGCCGTCACCGGACGACCCGAACGCGGCGGACGATCCGGACGATCCGGAGCCGCCGGACAGGCCGCCGATCAGGGCCAGGAGCAGGGTGAGCAGCAGGGGCGTGGCGATCACCACGAGCCCCCAGGTGCGGGCGGGGCCGCCCGGAGGTATCAGCCCCGGGGCGCTGTAGAAGGGTGGCGCGCGGTGGGTGGACGGCGGGTCGGGACGCTCGGCGGGCGGCGTCAGCCCTGGGTCGGTCATGGGGTTCTCCAGCGGTGACGGCAGTGCACCGGGCCCGCTCCGGCCGACCCGGCGGCAGGCCCGCACGGTGACGGACCTGTCCTGGGCCGGCGGTGAACAGCGGTGCGCGGCAAGGCGGTTGACGCCTCCGATGCGACCAGCGCCACCGCTTCCGTGGCCAGAACCGAGCTGCTTCCGATCCGCTTCCGGCCCGCTACGGACCCCTTCGGACCCACCGCCCCGCCGCCCGCGCCCCAGCCATGGGAAATCTCCCCGCCCGCCGCCACGCCATCACCGGATCCGGCCACCGGCGCCCAACGGCGGGAAGGTGAAGGCAGGCGCCCCGGCGCATCCCGACTCCCCGTCCGTTCCCGCCGTTCCCGCCGTTCCCGCCGTTCCCGCGCGGGAACGGCACGGCACCTCGCCGCGTCACCACGACTCGGCCTGCAGGAAGAGCGTGATCACCTCCGCGAAGAACCAGACGGAGAACCCGAGACAAGCAAGCCACAGCCCCCACAGGACCCAGCGGGCCTCTCGCCGCATGCGCATGAACGGATCCTCCCCGTCGCGGTCCCCGAGCGCCTCACGAATGCACGCATGGCTCCAACAGCCCCTCGACGAGGGCGAGTTACGGGAAGACCATGGTGCCCCAGCGGTGACCGGGGCACCGGGCAGGGGGGTGGGCTGCGATGTACGACGCTCTGCCGCGCGAGTTCGGTGGTCGGCGCTCATGGTGGGAAGAGCCGCGCGGCGAGGACCCGCTGGCCTTGTCAGCGAACCTGGTCGCTCTGTGGCCCGATGCCCTCGATCCTGGCCGGAGTTCCGTCCGGGGCGAACGAGTGGTGGAAGGTGAAGGCGTGCGGCGCGGAACCGTGGTCGCGGAGGTGCTCAAGTCTGGAAACCCCGTCCTGCCAGGTGGGTATCACGCCGTCGGAGACCCACCAGAACACGTGACTCGGGTGTCCTGTCCTCTCGAACCAGTCGTAACGCCTGTTCAGCGCCTCACGGTGCGGACCGGTGTAGACGGCGTCGAAGGCGGAGCGCAGGTCGGTCCAGAGTGAGAGGGTCGCGGCCAGGGCGGTGGTCTCCGCCGTACGGCCCTTGCCGTACCAGGCCGGTACGGCGAACTCTCCCCAGACATCCCAGTCCGCCTCGAAGAGCACACCCCGGTCACCGCCTGCCGCTTCAGCGTGCGCGAGGTACCCGGGATGCTGACTGATCTTCGGGTAGACGGCCTCACCCATGTCGTAGAAGTCGCGCGTGAGAGGTGCGCGATCGGCGAGAGGTGACTTCAGGACGCCGAATGTGTACAGCGCAAGACGGGGCATGCGTCTCTCCCTGGTCGGGGGTGCCTGCTGTGGGCCCGGTTCGGTGGCGGTGAAGGTAGCTGCCTCTGCGGCCCATGTCGAAGTTGCGTTCTCCCTGTCCAAGTGGCCTCCTGCACCTGGGCGGATTCCGCTGCCGCAGCCGCGCCTGCCCGCTTTACCACGACCGGGTGAATCCCTCAGGTAAGCGGCAACCGCACGCCATCTGCACATGTCCCACATTTTGCTTTCGACAGCAGACATCTGAGGGGGACCCATGAGCAACCACCAGCCGCAGCATTCCGGATGGGTCGGCCCGCAGCAGCCGTACAGGCAGCCGCCGTTCCTGCCGCAGCCGCCGAAAAAGGGACCCGGCGCAGGGAAGATCATCGGTTTCGGCTGTCTCGGCCTCATCGGCGTGGCCGTCGTCCTCGGCATCGCCACCGCATCCGTCGGCGGCAGCGCCTCGAAGCCCGCGTCCTCCACCACGACCGGCAACAGCGCGGCCGCGGGCGCCAAGGACGACAGCAAGGAGGCCGGTGACGAGAGGGCCGACGGCAAGAAGGCCGACGCCCCGAAGACCGTCGTCTTCAAAGTCTGGGGAACCGCCCCGGCCGGAGTGCTCGGCGGTCTCGACATCACCTACGGCTCCGACAGCGACACCCGCCAGGGCGCGTTCAGGGACGGCGGGTTCGAAGCCACCCTGCCCTTCAAGAAGGGGGCGATGTACTACACGCTCAACGCCCAGCTGCAGGGTTCGGGGGACATCAACTGCAGCGTGACCGTGGACGGCCAGACGAAGTCCGCGCACGCGTCCGGCGGCTACAACATCTGCGACGCCCAGCTCAGCAGCGACTTCACCGGCGGCTGGCAGTAGGGGCGGCCGCGGATTCCCGCCCGCCCGTCCGTCCGTCCTCGAACCGAACAACTGCCCCGGGGGAACCATGACCGACGCCGGCCCACCACCGATGCCTTCGTACAGCCCGACACCACCGGTGAAGAAGTCCCGCACCAACCTGATCATCGCGGCATCGGCCGCCGCCGTCATCGCGGCCGTCGTCGGCACCGGAGTGGTCGTCGCGCACTCCGGCTACGGCAGCAAGGCGGCCGCGGCCGCCGAGCCGGCAGGCGGCGCCACGGAGCCGTCGGCCACGGAGACACCGACCACCACGCCGTCGTACGACGAGGTGACCGCCGACAGCTTCACCATCGAGCTGGGAACCACGAAGCGGCAGTGTTTCGGGACGGCCGGCTGCAGTGTGACGGTCGAGCCGGAACTCACCTACCTGGGGGACAGCGAGAGTATCGACCCGGACGCCGTGTACGAGATCACTTACGAGATCCACGGCGACGAGTCCGGCCCGGTCATCGAGACGGCCGAACTGTCGGACCGGACGAGTCTGAACTACACGCCATCCATGATCAGCACCGCTTCGGCGGGTACGCATGTGTCCGTGGAGATCACCGACATCACCGCCCGGGGATGATGAGGCACGTCGAAGGCCGGATGTGCAGCGGCCTTGCTTCCCCCTGTCGGGCTCAGCGCCGTTGCCGTCGGGACCGTTGTCAGTGCATACGGCTATGGTCTCTGGCGCGCGGTCGGCTTCCGGGGGTTCCAGCTCTGAAGGGAATGGTTGCATCCCTGGTCTGCCTGAGGGCGGCCCGGAGACTCGTCCGGGACCCAATCGGCGGCTGGGCTTCGTCGATGGCCAAGCAGTGACCTGCCAGCGCCGACCGCGCACCGCCTCCGTCCCGCGGCGATGGTGGCTGCCCTGATCGACACCTTGCACAGCGCGGCAACCACGGTGCGGGCCTTCGTGGGAGGCATTCTCGAGGCACTCTCATCGTGGTGGCGGTGGGTCGGTGCATGCGGAGGGAACCGGCCTGAGGCGTGATGCGGATGCTCCGGAGTCCGGCGGCCTGTGGATGTCGAGATGGTGCCGCGTGCTCCGTCCCAGGGGCATCAGCGGTCGCGTGGCCGCCACGGGCCGTACGAGGAAGAGGGAGAGATCGGCATGGCGATTCAGCGGATGGACAACGTGGGCATCGTCGTCGAGGACATGGATGCCGCGATCGCGTTCTTCGTGGAACTCGGGATGGAGCTGGAGGGCAGGGCGGAGGTCGAGGGTCTCTTCGCCGACCGGTGCACCGGGCTGGACGGCGTCCGCTGTGACATCGCGATGGTGCGGACCCCGGACGGGCACGGCCGGCTCGAGCTGGCGAAGTACCGCAGTCCCGCGGCGAGCAGCGCCGGGCCGCGCGACCGGCCGCACAACGTTGTGGGCACGCACCGCGTCATGTTCGCGGTCGACGACATCGAGGACACCGTGGCCCGTCTGCGCCCGCACGGCGCCGAACTCGTCGGCGAGATCGCCCGGTTCGAGGACAGCCATCTGCTCTGCTACCTCCGCGGCCCGGAGGGCATCATCGTCGGACTGGCCGAGCAACTGCGCTGAGAAGTAGCAACCGGACCACGCGGTGCGGGGCGGGGGCCCGACATCGCCTACGACCCTCAGCCGCGATCGCGGTCGGCTCCGCTTCCGGAGTCGGTGCCGCCGCCCAACTGGTCCGCCAGGCAGGCGAGGTAGAGCGCCATGGTGGTCCGGTGTTCGCGCAGCGGGCGGCCGGTGATCTGCTCGATCTTGTTCATCCGGTAGACGACGGTGTTGCGGTGGACGTGCAGGGCCTCGGACGCCCTGACCAGGTTGAACCCGCTCTCGCACCAGGCGGTGATCGTGTCGCGGAGCGCCGGCCAGTCCGGCTGGGTGCGCAGGTCCGCGGTCGTGAGGTCGAGCAGGCGGTTGCGGGCGGACTGGCTCACCGCGGTCAGCACCTGGTGGACCCGCAGATCGGTGATGAGGTGGACGGCGGAGCCGCCCGCCACGCGGGTACCGAGGCGAAGCGCCTCGCACGCGTCCTGGTAGGAGTCGTGCAGCCCGCCGACGGAGGTGGCCGGCTCGCCGATGCCCGCACGGGCGGCCAGCCCGTCCTGGGCGGCGATGGCGTCGGTGACGCGGCGGCAGTCGGCGGCCAGGGACTCCGTGGAGCCATGGGCCGGCAGCCGGTGCAGGACGCCGATCCAGCCGGGGGCCGTGGCGGCGATGATGTCCTGGGGGTCGGCGAAGACCTCGCCGACGGTGCGGAGCAGTTCGGAACGGACCAGCGCCAGGGTGGGCGCGGCCTGGCGGTACGCGCTCTGACGGGGTGCGCTCCGGCGGTACGTGCCCTGGCGGTGGGCCGCGTGATGGTCGGCGCGGTGGGTGCCCTGGCGGTGCGCGGCCGCGGTGGGCACGGTCACCTCGAACGCCACCGCGACCCGCCGCAGCCGCAGGTCGAAGCCGAGTTCGGCGGCCCGGAACACGAGGAACTCGCCCTCGACGACCTCGGGATCGTAGGCGGCGATGTCGGCGAGCAGCTTCTCGCCCGCGCGCTCGGCCAGCAGCCGGGAGCGCAGCATCACGGACTCCCGCAGCAGGATCTCCGTCTGCCGTTTCACCAGCAGCCCGAAACGCCGGACCTGGGCCGGCGTCCCGGTGATCCCGACCGTCCCCACCGCCTGCCCGCCCGCGATCAACGGCAGCGTCATGCCCGGGCGCACACCGCGCAGCTGCTGGGCCTGGGACGCGTTGTGCGTGGCGGCCTCCTGGGTGCGGACGACCTGCACGGACGCCTCGTGGAAGGTGCCGACACGGCTGCTGTCGCCGCTGCCGATGACCATGCCCTCCGCATCGGTGATCAGCACGTTGAAGCCGATGACGGCGGAGGTGTCCCCGGCGATCTCCTGCGCGAGTGACGGGCTCAGCACGGGCGTTCCTCCCGTCGCGGGGCGGGCCTGGCTTGGACGCACCGTACAGGGAAGGGAACGATTCCAGCCACAACTGTGTACGAAGTGACCGGTGACGTACGGCGGGCCGCTCCTTAGCGTATGGCCCCAATCACCTCCCCGCCGGGGGCACAACGCGGTGAACGGCGGGCTCCCTCAGCCGGAACGGAAGGCCCATGCCGATGATCCGTGTGCGCTCCATCGCCGCCTCTTTGTCAACTTTCCTCCTGCTTTCCTCCGTTGCCGCCTGCGGCTCGGGCGGTGACGACGCCCCGAAGAACGTCTCCGCGAAGACCGCCGCCCTCGGCACCCTCACACCCGGCGTCATCAAGGTCGCCGTCGAGCCGTACGCGCCGTACACCACCGTCCAGGGCGGCAGGATCGTCGGCCTGGACGGCGACATCCTCGCCTACGCCGCCAAGAAGCTGGGCCTGGAGATCAAGCCGCAGGTGACGGACTTCGCCGGCATGCTCGCCGGGGTGCAGTCCCGCCGGGTCGACATCACCGTCGGCGGGGTCGCCTGGTCCGCCGACCGGCAGAAGCAGGGCCTGTTCACCGACCCGCCCTACTACTCGCCCCCGGCGATGGCCGTCCGCGACGGCAAGACCTACAGGACGGTCGACGACCTGGAGAACCTGAACCTCGGCACGGTCGAGGGCTACGTCTGGGTCAAGTCCATCCAGTCCGTGCCCGGCGCCGAGCTGCACGCCTACCCGGACGCCAACGGTGTCTTCGACGACCTCGGCGCGGGCCGCATCGACGTCGGCTTCCTCGACCCGCTGCTCATCATCGCGGCCCAGAAACAGCGCCCGGATCTGAAGATCAGTACCGAGTACCTCACCCCGCCCACCGCCGCGCAGGTCAAGGCGAAGCCCGCGTACTCCTACTTCCAGCCGTACCAGACCGGCTTCTACCTCCCGAAGCAGGAGCCGAAGCTGGAGAAGGCGATCTCCGCGCAGATCGACGCCATGTACAAGAACGGCGAGTTGGCGAAGCTCATCAAGAAGTACGGCGGCGATCCCGAGCAGTTCCTCAAGCCCTCGGCCGGCATGGCCGCCGCGCGCCAGGGCGTCGACCGCCCCGCCGACTGGACCCCGCCGACCATCGGCTCCACTTCTTCCGCCGGCCAGTGAGGGGATGACATGTCCGGCTTCTTCCAGGTCCCCTGGTCCGACTACCGCCCCGACCTGACCGCCGCGCTCGGCCGCACCGTGTCCTACACCGTGGTCAGCTTCGCCGGCGCGGTCGTCCTCGGCCTGGCGGTGGCGCTGCTCCGGCTCAGCCGGGTGTGGCCCGCACGGGCGCTCGCCGCCGTCTACACCGAGGTGTTCAAGAACGTCCCCCTCCTCGCCATCATCTTCCTCTCGTACTTCGGCCTGGCCTCGGCCGGCATCCGGCTGGACGTGTTCACCGCCGGCTGCCTGAGCCTCGTCGTCTTCTACGCCGCCTACCTCTCCGAGATCTTCCGCTCCGCGATCAGCGGGGTGCACGCCGGACAGACCGAGGCGGGCGAGGCACTGGGCCTGGGCCGGGCCGGCATCTTCGGCCACGTCGTCCTGCCGCAGGCCGTCCGGCTTGCCCTGGCCGGCACCAACACCATGCTCGTCGACCTGCTGAAGTCCACCTCGCTGCTCGTCACCATCTCCGCCGCCGAGCTGATGTCGGAGGGGCGGCTCATCACCTCGGCCACCTTCCGGGCGCTGGAGGTCTACCTGGTCATCTCGGCCGTCTACTTCGCCCTGTGCTACCCGCTCTCCCAGCTGCTCCTGCTGCTGGAACGGAAGGTACGGGCCGGCGTCCCCCTGTCCCCGTGGCGACGGCGCCGGATCCGCGCCGCCCGCGCCCTGCTCGCCGCCGACCTCGGCGCGGGAACCGACCGGAAGGAGGCGGTCGTATGACCGAGCCTGTCACCACGACCGAGACCAGGACCACGTCGTCGTCGCCCACCGGGGCGGTCGTACGCATCCGAGGTCTCCGCAAGGCCTTCGACGGCCGTACGGTCCTCGACGACGTGAACCTGGAGGTCGACCGGGGCAGCATCGTGAGCGTCATCGGGCAGAGCGGCGGCGGGAAGACGACGTTGATGCGGTGCGTCAACCTGCTGGAATCCCCGGACGCGGGCACCGTCGAAGTGGCCGGCGAAGTCGTCCACCAGGACGGCCGGAAGGTCTGCCGCGACCTGCCCGGACTCCGCCGCACGGTCGGCATGGTCTTCCAGCGGTTCAACCTCTTCCCGCACCTCACCGCCGTGGAGAACGTCGTCCTGGCCCAGCGCACGGCCGGTGTCCCCGAGCAGGCGGCGCTGGAGCGGGCCGTCACGCTGCTGCGCCGGGTCGGCGTGGCCCACCGCGCCCTCGCCCAGCCCGAGATGCTCTCCGGCGGAGAACAGCAACGCGTCGCCATCGCCCGGGCCCTCGCCCTCAGACCCGAGGTGCTGCTCTTCGACGAGCCCACGTCCTCCCTCGACCCGGAGGCCACCCGCGAGGTGCTGAGCGTGATGCGGGAACTGGCCGCGGACGGCATGACGATGCTGCTGGTCACCCACGAACTCCCCTTCGCCCGCGAGGTGTCCGACCACGTCGTCTTCGTCGACCGCGGCCGGATCGTGGAGGAGGGCAGGCCGCAGGACGTCCTGGACCACCCCGCCCAGCCCCGGACCCGGGAGTTCCTCGCCGCGTACGGATCCGCGTCATGACCACCACACCCGGCCTCGGCGGCGACGGCCCCGTGGTGGTGGTCGGGGGCGGCGTGGTGGGCCTCTGCACCGCCTACTACCTGGCCGAGGCCGGCGTCCCCGTGGAGGTCGTCGAGCGCCGCGGCCTGGCCTCGGGAGCCTCCCGCGGCAACGCGGGCTGGATCTGCCTCAGCCACTCCACCCCCGTCCCGGCCCCCGGCGTCGTGCGCTACGCCCTGCGCTCACTG
Organism: Streptomyces sp. NPDC047061; assembly: GCF_040643955.1. Lineage (NCBI taxonomy): Bacteria > Bacillati > Actinomycetota > Actinomycetes > Kitasatosporales > Streptomycetaceae > Streptomyces > Streptomyces sp. NPDC047061. The sequence goes on along the minus strand of NZ_JBEYVI010000026.1, from coordinate 28,881 downwards.
GGCCGCCCGGACTCGCCCCTCTACCTGCGGCCCCTGCCCGACCCGGCCTTCGTACGGTGGCTGTGGCGGTTCTGGCGCAGCAGCACACCGGCCGCCTTCCAGCGCGGCTACGCGGCGATCGCCGAGCTGAACCGCGACACCTTCGACCTCTTCGACGGCCTGCACGCGGCCGGCGTCGACACCACCCTGACCCGCCCCGGCATGGTGCACGCCTTCCTCTCCCCGGCCGAGGCCCGCCACCACCTCGCCGTCCAGCGCGAGATGGCCCACGACCGCTACCCGCTCCCCGACGACGTCGTCACCGGCTCCGCGGCACGGCTGCTGGACGAGGCGCTCTCGGACCGGGTGCGCGCCGCGTACCTCGTCGAGGGGGAGGGCGTGGTCGACCCGGAGGCGTTCGCCCGTGCGCTCGGCGAGGCACTCGCCGCATCCGGGGTGAAGATCCACGAGAACGCGGAGGCGACCGGCTTCCGCACCTCCGGGAGCGGGAGCGGGAGCGGGAGCGGGGGCGGGGGCGGGGGCAGGGTCACCGCCCTGCGCACCACCCAGGGCGACATCCCCTGCGCGGCCGTCGTCATCGCGGCCGGCACCCGCTCCTCGGCCCTCCTCGGCCGCCTCGGCCATCCGCTGCCCCTCCAGGCGGGCAAGGGCTACAGCTTCTCGGTCGACCTGGACCCGGCGCCCCGGCACACGCTCTACTTCGGCGAGCGCCGGGCCGTCGCCTCACCGATCGGCACGACCACGCGCATCGGCGGCACGATGGAGCTCAGCGGCAACAACAACCGCCTCGACTGGCGCCGCGTCGTCGCCGTCGCCCTCGCCAGCCGGCACTATTTGGGGCGCTGGTTCGACGACCCGGACGACCTGGTCGGCCTGATCCGCGACCCCTGGGTCGGCGGACGGCCCTTCCTCCCCGACGGCCTCCCCGTCATCGACCGCGTCCCGGGCCACGCCAACGCCTACGCGGCCACCGGCCACGGCATGCTCGGCGTCACCCTGGGCCCGGCCACCGGCCACCACCTCACCCGGTACCTCCTCACCGGCCACCGCCCCGAACCCCTGACACCCTTCGCCTTCGACCGGATCCGCCGCTGAACAACGACCCCACCGCTCCCACCGTCGGCCCCACCGCCCCCGCCGTCGGCCGCGGCACCCGGCAACGGGGCGGCACCCGGCAACGGGAGCGGAGTCAGGACGGCGGCTGGAGAACCGCGTCGATGACATAGATGGTGGCGTTCGCGGCCTTGATGTTGCCGCAGACGATGTTCGCCTTGCCGTTGACCTTGAAGTCGGTGCCCGAGCCCGACGTGGTCAGTTTGCTGCCTTCCACTGTCTTGAAGGAGCCGTGGGAGAGCTCGTCCGGGGTGATCTGCCGGTCCACGACGTGGTAGGTCAGCACCTTCTTCAACTGCCCCTGGTCGGCGAGGAGCGAGGCCAGCTGTGCCACGGTCACCGTCTGGAAGGCATGGTCGTCGGGGGCGAAGACCGTGACGCCGGGCTTCCCGTCGAGGGCACCGTTCAGTTGCGCCCTGACCGCGGCGGAGACCAGGTGGCTGAGTTGCGGAAACGCGGCCGCGGCCTCCACGACCTTGTCCTTGACCGTGCCGACCTTCTGGGAGAGCCCCGCACAGCCGGGTCCGAACGTGCCCGAGGGGCTGGGAGACGCGTCCTGCGCGTGGCCCTGCGACGCCGTACCCATCAGCGTCAGCGGGACGGCGACCAGGGCTGCCGCCGTGGCGTTCGCCGTGCGCATACGCATGCGAGAGAACCTCATCGCAACCTTCCTCCCGTGGAGGCGTGAACACTGCAGAGGTCTGGACTGCGCCATGACCTCGGGGCATCGTCACCGGGCGACTCAGCGAGCGTATCCAGCGGCAGCCGACGGCCGCATCTCGAAGGCCCGGGCCCCGCGCAGGCCCGGTGCCGGGTGGCCGCCGGAGCGTCGTTCGACCGACCTGACCACGGGTTCGTGCTACGAAGCGGAAACCTTCCCTCCACGGAGAGTCACCGACAGGCGTGCCCCCGACGACGCTTCCCGCTCAGCTCGCCTGAAACTTGCCAGCTCCTGATCCCGGGCGCACTGTGGATACTGCCTGCGACGAGAGATCAGAGACCACCATGCACACCTGGGGCAGGCGCGATACTCGCCCATTCACCGGTGCTCGTTTGGACGCGTCCGCCGCGGTAGGCGTACTGGACCGGGACGGCTGCATCACCCGCTGGAGCAGTGGTGCGCAGGAACTGCTCGGATACGCCCCTGCCGAAATCATCGGCAAACCGGTGGACGACCTGCTGACGGCCGAGGGCACGCTGCGGCACCGCGACGGCCTCCCGCTGCAGGCGCAGGTGAATCTGTGTCCGCTGCAGGACACCGATCGGGACTGCGGCTTCCTGCTCCTGCTGACGGCCGTGCCCGAGGCCACGACCGGCACCGACACCACCGGCACTGGCACCGGCACCGGCACACCCCGGGAGGCCCTGCTCCCGCAGTGGACGTTCGAGCAGCAGCCGCTTGCCGTGGCCATCTGCGACCTCGACGCGTGCCTGTTGCGCGGGAACCGGCCGATGCTCGGCGTGGGGGGCTTCTCCGAGGAGGAGGCCCGCGGTCGGCGCCTCACCGAGATCCTCCAGGGCAACGCGATCGAGGAGGTGGAGCGGCGGGTCCTTCGCGTGGCCAGGACCGGGAAGGCGGAAGCGGCGGAGCCCATCGTCAGGCTCCCCGGGGAGTCCAAGGCGCACGCCTGGGCCATGGACGTCTTCCCGCTCAAGGACGCGGACGGCTCGGTCTGCGCGGTGGGCGTCGCGGCCTCCGACTACTCCCAGCAGTACGACTCCAGGGAGCGCATCGCCCTGATCAGCGAGGCCAGGACGCGCGTGGGTACGAGCCTGGACATCGTGGGAACCGCACGGGAATTCGCGGAACTCGCGGTCCCCCGCTTCGCCGACTTCGTCAGCGTGGACCTGCTGGAACCCGTCTTCCACGGTGAGCTGCCCGCACCCGTCCTTCCTCGGGGTGCCACCGCCCTGCGCATGGCGGCATACCAATGGGCTGCCGGACACCGACTCGACACGCTGATCAGCACCACGGACGTACGCACCCATCCACGGTCGTCGCCGGTCGCCCGGTGTCTGGCCGAGGGCCGGGCCGTCCGGCACAGCACCGACGATCCCGAGATCACCGGTTGGCTGGCCGAGGACCCCGTCCAGACGTCCCTCGCGAATACCTTCGGCCCCCACTCGCTCATCGCCGTGCCGATCCGTGCGCAGGGCGTCTCCCTCGGGGCAGTCCTGTTCGTCAGGTACGCGGCCTCGCACGAGGAATCCTTCGGCCCGGACTGCACGGCGATCAGCGAGGACCTCGTCGACCGGCTCGCGATCTGCCTGGACAACGCCCGCCGGTTCACGCGGGAGCGCGGCATCGCGCTCGCACTGCAGCGGGCCCTGCTTCCCCGGGAGTCGGCCGTGCACCCCGCGGTGGAGACGGCCGCCCGTTACCTGCCCGCGGGCGGCGGCGCGCAGGTGGGCGGTGACTGGTTCGACGTGGTGCCGCTGCCCGGAGCACGGGTCGGCCTGGTGGTCGGCGACGTCGTCGGCCACGGCATCAACGCCTCCGCGACGATGGGCCGCCTGCGTACCGCCGTGCGCACCCTCGCCGACATCGACCTGCCACCCGAGGAACTCCTCACCCACCTCGACGACATCGTCACCCACACCGCGGGGGACGATGTCGTCGATCCCACCCGTGAGATCCCCGGCGACGTCGGCGCCACCTGCCTGTACGCCGTCTACGACCCGGTCTCCGGCACCTGCTCCCTGGCCCGCGCCGGCCACCCCGCACCCGTGCTGATCCACCCGGACGGCACCAGCAGTGTCATCGACATGCCCTGCGGCCCTCCGCTGGGACTCGGCAGCCTGCCGTTCGAGGCGGCGGACGTCATCGTGCCCGAAGGGGGCCTGCTGGCCCTGTTCACCAACGGTCTCCTCACCACCCGGAACCGCGACCTCGACGAAGGCTTCTCCGACCTCTGCGGCGCCCTCGCCCTGCCGGCCACCTCGCTAGACGCCCTGTGCGACACCGTCCTGGACACCCTGTGCCCCGAACCGCACGCCGACGACGTCACCCTGCTCCTGGCCCGCCCCCGCGTGTTCGACGAGGACCGCCTCGCCAGCTGGGACCTGCCCGGCAACCCCGCGGTCGTCGCCGACGCCCGCAGGCTGGCGGCGGAGCAACTCGCCCTGTGGGGACTGGCGGAGGCCGCGTTCGTCACGCAGCTGGTGGTGAGCGAGCTGGTCACCAACGCGATGCGGCACGCCGGAGGGCCGATCCGGCTGCGGCTCATCAAGGGCGAGACGCTGATCTGCGAGGTCAGCGACGGCAGCAGCGTCAGCCCGCACCTCCGCAGGGCCCGGGTGTTCGACGAGGGCGGCCGCGGCCTGTTCATGGTCGCCCAGTTCACCCAGCGCTGGGGCACCCGCTACACCCGCACCGGCAAGACCATCTGGGGCGAACAGGTGCTGCACATGCCGTAGCCACGGCAATCCTGGGAGTTCGGAGCTCAGGCCGCAAGGTGTCCGTGCCCGGCAGGAAGAAGTGGGACACCGTCAAGGATGCGATGTGTCACAGGTATGTCTGCTGACCCCAAGCCCGAGCTTGAACCTGGCCGGCCGTGGCGGCGGCGCAACCTCCGCCGTCTCATGGTGGCGGCCGTCGCCCTCGGCCTGGTGGCGGTGGCGGTCGTGGGAGCGCGGGCCTGGCAGCAGGACAAAACGGACGACAGGACCCGGGCCCGCTTCGCCCAACTGTCCAAGGATCCGCTGCTGACCGCGCTCGGCACCCGCTTCGGGCGCCGCCATGACGGGCCCGTCCTGCTGCGTTGCCGGCAGACCCCGGACGACTCCCTGCCCCCGCAGTTTGGCCGCCGACGGCTCTGGTGACCGCCACCGACGGCAACCACGGCCGGGCGGTGGCCCGCACGGCACGTCTGCTCGGGCAGCACGCCCATGTCTTCGTCCCGCAGGGTGTGCATCCGCAGGCAGTGGCCGCCATCGTCGCCGAGCAGGCGAAGGTCACCGAGGTGGCAGGGTCGTACGACGAGGCCGTGCGCCTGGCGGCCGAAGCGGCTTCCGGACCCGACGCGGCCCTCGTCCAGGACACTGCCTGGGAGGGCTACGAGCAGATCCCGGGGTGGATCGTCGAGGGCTACTCCACTCTGTGCGTTGAGATCGACGAGCAGTTGGCGGCCGTGGGCGCCGTCAGACCTGACCTCGTCGCCGTACCGGTGGGCGTCGGGTCGCTCGCTCAGGCCGTGATCACCCACTACCGCAGCCGTCCCTCCGGGCAGGCTCCCGCGCTGCTGTCGGTGGAGCCGGAGGCCGCGGCCTGCGTCCTGGAAAGTCTCACCCTGGGCGAATCCGTCAGCGTCACGACCGGTGACACCACCATGGCCGGGCTGAACTGCGGCACACCGTCCAGCATCGCCTGGCCCTACCTCTACGGCGGGCTGGATGCTGCCGTGGCCATCCCCGACGCGGACAGCGCCCGTGCGGCCGCCGACCTCGCCGCCCTCGACGTCTTCTCGGGTCCCTGCGGAGCCGCGCCGCTCGCCGGTCTCCGGGTGGTCCTCAGCGGCACAGGTGCCGAAGAGCGCCGAACGGCGCTGGGGCTCGACGACTCCTCGGTGGTCGTGCTGCTGAGCACCGAGGGCACGGCCGCCAACCCGCACGCCGGCGCCCACCACTGACCACGCGACACCCAGGAGAACCCTGTCGGAACCGGCATGCCCGCGTGCCGCGCCCACCGCCGCACCCCTGATCACGCGGGGCGGCGTCAGACCTCGGAAGGACCGCATGCTCCCCGAAACCGCCTCGACTCCCGTACCCCGTGATCCCCTGGACTCGGACCCGGCCCGCCTGCTGGCCCGGCTGATCGCCATCGACTCCGTCAACCCGGACCTCGTACCGGGCGGGGCCGGCGAGACAGCCATCGCCGGCTTCTGCAGCGAATGGCTGGCCGCTCGCGGCTTCGAGGTCCACAGCCTGGAAAAGCGTCCCGGCCGGCCCTCACTCGTCGCGATCGCCCGCGGCACCGGCGGCGGCCGCTCCCTCATGCTCAACGGCCACCTCGACACCGTCAGCCTCGCCGACTACGACGGTGACCCGCTCGACCCGCGGATCCGCGACGGCCGGATGTACGGCCGCGGCACCTTCGACATGAAGGGCGGCATCGCGGCCATGATGGTCGCCGGCGCCCGAGCTGTCGCCCACGGGCCCCTGCGCGGCGACGTCATCATCGCCTGCGTCTCCGACGAGGAACACGCCAGCTCGGGCACCGAGGAAGTGCTGGAGTCCTTCACGGCCGACGCGGCGATCGTCGCCGAGCCCAGCCATCTCGAAGTCACCCTCGCCCACAAGGGCTTCGCCTGGTACGACGTGGAGATCGAAGGCCGCGCGGCCCACGGTTCGCGGCCCGAACTGGGCATCGACGCCATCGCCAGGGCCGGGCACTTCCTGGTCGCGCTGGAGGAACTGGGACATCACCTCGCGCAGGGCCCGGCCCACCCCCTCCTGGGCACCGGCACCGTGCACGCCTCCGTCATCCATGGCGGCGAGGAGCCCTCCACCTACCCGGCGCACTGCCGCATCACCCTGGAGCGCCGTACCGTCCCCGGCGAGAGTGCCGACACCGTCGAGCGCGAACTGACCGCCGTACTCGACCACCTCACCACCATGGTCCCCGACTTCCGCTACCGGTTGATGCGCGGGCTGCACCGCGAGCCCTTCGAGGCCGACTCCGACGCCCTGATCGTGCGCACCCTCACCCGCCACGCCGAGCAGGCCCTGGGCCACCCGCCCGTGGTGCGCGCCGAGTCCTTCTGGACCGACTGTGCCCTCCTGGACCGCGCCGGCATCCCCTGCCTGCTCTTCGGCGTCGACGGCGAAGGCGCCCACGCGGCCACCGAGTTCGTGGACCTCGCCTCGCTGGACCGGCTCACCGACATCCTCACCCACACCCTCGCGGACTTCTGTTCCTGAGCCCTCGGCCGGCGCCCGCCCCCGGGCCTGGTACGGAACGAAAGACGCACCATCATCACGGCCGATACGCACACGAGCCTGCTCCCCGAAGCGGACCTGGCGATCGCCGAGGTCGCTGTCCGGCTCGTCCCGCGCGCCCGCGCCACCCCCGAAAACACCGTCCCCGAGGCGGAGGCCGAGCCGGACGACGCGGACCATCCCGGCCCGGAGTCCGTGCCGGCGGGCCCTTCCCCGACAGGTGCTCGGCGGCCAGGTCGACGGCATCGTGAACCACGTACTGGTCGGGGAGTCCCGAGGGCGTCAGGGGCTCGGGGGGTCCCGGAGGGCTCAGGTATCGAGGGCCCGGAGGGGCGCGCGGGTGTGGAAGGATCGGGTCCGTGAATGGGCTTCCCCCGTCCGGTGCGGGTGCGGCAGGCGGTGGTGAACTGCGGCGTGTTCTGGAGCGCTTCGACGTCGGCGTCGTGGTCCGGCGGATGGAGGCCGGGTTCGGACGGTTGCCGGCCTACACCCGGTTCGAGTGGCCGGTGGACCGGACGGCCGTGGTGCGCTGGAACGTCGACCTCGTACTGCGCTGGATGATCAACGGGGTCCCGCCGGACAGTTACCTCCGGTCCGAACTGCACGAGTTCCTGCGCGTCCGGGCTGTCGCCGGCCAGCCGATCGAGGACAGCATCCTGGTCTACCGCCGTGGTGCGCGGATGTTCTGGGAGGCACTGCTCGACCTGGCGGACGACGAGGAGCGGGCGGTGCTCGTCGCGGAGTGGGACACGGTCTGGGGCTGTCTGGAGGACTACCTCGACTTGGTCGTGGACGTGTTCGTGCGCGCCTACGCCGACCAGCAGGACGCGCCGTCCACGGCCGGAGACCGGCGCGCCCGAGCCTTGTTCGACCGGTTGTGCGCGCGGCTGCCGGTCACGATCGAGGACCGGGACCGGGCTGCCCGGCTCGGGTTCGACCTGGCGGAACCGTATCGTCCGTTCACCGCCCTGCTGGCCGGGGCCACGGTCGCCTCGCACGCCGAGCTCGCGTCGCGGCTGCGCACGGCAGGGGCGCTCGCGTTCACCGAGGGGGTCCGGGTGACCGGGCTGACACCGTCCGGGTTCGGCTGGGGGGCGTTTCTCGAGGACCCGCGGCTGATCCTGGCCCAGGACCCGCCACTCGCCCGCGACCGGCTCGGCGCGGCGGTCGACGGCCTGCGCGCGTTGCTCGCGATCGCGGCCCGGTCCGGACGCCGGGGCCGGGTACGCGCCGACGACTACCTGCCCGAACTGCTGCTGGCCGACTCCCCGGAAGCCTCCGACCGGATCGTCCGGCGGGTCTTCGGTCCGCTGGAGCGGGCCGAAGCCGTGGATCTGGCGGACACTCTGCGGTGCCTCGCCGTCCACGGCTTCGACAGCACTGCGGCAGCGGCCGCGCTGCCGGTGCACCGCAACACGCTGCTGTACCGGACGGGACGGATCGAGAAGCTGACCGGTCTGTCGCTCAAGGACCAGCGGGACCGCACCCTCGTGCTGCTCGCTGTCACCTGGGAGGCCGTCGCGCCGGCTCTGCAGTCGGCCTCGGGGCGGTCGGACGCCTTCGACTAGGGCCTGTCTCGCCACGGGGGACCCGGCCGGGAAGACCGATCGGCCGAAGGGAGCCGACCGCTGATCAGTACGGGTTCCGAGGCGCAGAACCCGCCGTGGTGCGACCGGTTCAGGACCGCGGCCGAAGCCGGAGGCCGCGCGGAGGACCGACCCCGGGGAGGACCGACCCTGCGGAGGACCGACCCCGCGGCGGATGGAGTCAGGCCGGTCGGGCGATGCCCCGGATCCGGCGTGCCAGGCCGAGCTGCATGGCGCCGAGCATGATCAGCCACAGCCCCGCCAGGAAGGACAGCGTCAGCAGCGACAGCCCCGGCCAGACCAGCAACGTCAGGCCGGCCAGGACACCGAGCAGCCCGATGAAGACGTTCCATGCGCGGCCGGGCAGGCCGGGATGGTCGACCGCCGCGAACACGGCGGTGAAACCGTCCACGATCCAGTAGACGCCGAGCAGCAGCCCCAGCGCGAGCACCGTGATCAGAACGTGCCGGATCGCGTACAGCCCTAGCAGCAGGCTCACCACGCCGAGGACCGCGGTGAGGGTGCGGGCGGTACCGGTCTCCCCCAGGCTCGCCGATCCCACCAGCCGGAAGACCCCGGTGGCGATCAGCTGGGAACCGAGGACCACCGCGAGTACGACGAGGGTCGGACCGGGCCACGCCAGGGATATGACGCCGATGACGATCGAGACCAGCCCGTAGAGCAGATGCCAGGTCCAGGAACCGCCCAGGCGGGCGACGGGGCTCTTGTTCATGCCGCGAAGCTATCGGCGCTCCCGTTGGGCGAACTCCCAAAAACCCGCCGGGCCTTCGTGCCCTCGCACAGGGCGGCAGGGCGTTCAATGGAGCCGCGGTCCCGGCGCGGGACCCGCGGGGAGTGGCCGCCGGGGCAGTGCCCGTCGGGGCAGTGCCCGAGCGTCGCGGAAGCTGTCCGGAAAGACCTGTTCCAGTTGCCTACACGGGGAGTGCGAGGACATGGCCGGTCCCGTCGACTGGGAAAGCTTCGCCGTGATGACCGGAGGCGCCAGCGGTGCCCTCACCGGCCTGTTGTTCGTCGCGGTGTCCCTCAACGCCAACCGGATCGCCCGACACCCGGTGCTGCGCGCGATCGCGGCGCAGACCCTCGTGCTGTTCCTCGCGCCGCTGGTCATGGCGACGATTCTGCTGGTGCCCCGCCAGGCCGACCGGGCGCTGGGCGCCGAGCTCATGACCGCCGGGCTGGCCGGGGGCCTGAGCCTGCTGGCCATCGGACGACGCAGGCGCGCTCCGGTCACCGCCGACAAGCGACTGACCGGCCTCTTCGACCGCCGTGACACCAGCATCGCCGTCATGCTGCTGTTCATGGCCGGCGGAGCCGTCCTGGTGTCCGGCAGGCCCGCCGGGCTCTACCTGCTGCTGCCCGCCTCGCTCGTGGCCTTCGTCAGTGGGGTGCTGAGCGCATGGAACTTCCTGCTCCCGCCGCCGGACATGCTGTAGCGGTCTCGCGCAGACGGCCCGTGCCCGACGCGTGCCGACAGCACCGGGGCCGACGGTGACCACGGCAGCGGCCCCCGCCCACCGGTGGTCGTCGGCCCCCACGCACCGGCTGCCATGCGTGGGCTGCCTCCCCTGTGTACCGGCGAGAACCGGTCCGCACCGAGCATCTGGAAGGTGACAGCCATGTACGCCACGCCCCGGGCCGGTGTCGGGCCCGCGGCAGTCGGCCGGCTGCGCGGTGTACTCCACGACCTCGACAGCGAGGCGCTGGCACGGCAGTTGACCCGCGATCTGAGCGACACCCCGGTCGGACGAATACCTGGCCATGGTTCCCGGGCAGGAGCCATGGAGGACATCGTCCGCCGCAGCCTGGAACTGGTCAGGAACTGGCTGCTGAGCGGACAGGAGCCCGGCGGGGACGTGCTGTCGGAGCTGTACGAGGCGGCGCGCGAGGCGGCGCGACACGGCCTCGCCGCCGAGGACGCGATCCGTGCCTGCTGCGGTGCGGCGCGGGCGGTGCGGAGCACCGTGACGGAGGCCGGCCCGCCCGAGGGCGGTGCCTGGCCGCCGCCTCACCTGGAGGTGCCGTGGGCGTTCCTCGACATGGCACTGACGACCGTCACGCGGGCGTTCGCCGACCACCGGGACCTGCCGTCCGCCGACGGCGACTCCCGGGCGGCGACGCTGTTCGCCCGGGTCTGCGCCCGGTCGGCGACGACCATCGAGGACCTCGACCGGGCGGAACGGCTGGGCTTCGAACTCGCCGGCCCCCACTGCCCGTTCGTCGCCGCGATCGACGGCGGCTCGGCCGCCGCGCACGCCGGTCTGGCGGCACGTCTGCGGTCCGTGGGCGCACTCGCCTGCACACAGGGGCACCGCGTCGCCGGGCTGACCGGTCCGGGCTTCGACTGGGCCGGCTTCCTCGCCGACAGCGCGCTGATCCTCGCCGCCGAGTCGGCCACCGCCGCCGACGGGCTCGCGGAAGCGGTCGGCAACCTGCACGACCTGGTCACCCTGGCGGGCCGGGCCGGACGCCGGGGACGGATCCGCCCTGACGACTTCCTGACGGAGCTCATGCTCGCGAACTCCCCCCGGCTGGCCGAGGACATCGTGCGGCGGGTCCTCGGCCGACTGGACGCCGAGGACCCCTCCGGGACGTTGTCGCAGACGCTGCGGTGCCTGGCCGCGCACGGCTTCAACCGGACCGCGGCAGCGGCGGCGCTCCCGGCCCACCGCAACACCCTGCTCTACCGCATCAACCGGATCGAGAAGCTGACCGGCCTCGACCTCGACCGGCACGCACACCGGGAACTGGCCCGGCTGGCCGTCGTCTGGAGAGACACGACAGGCGGCGACACCCTGGCCCGGCCCGAGTGAGAGCCGACGGGGGCCGCCGGGTGCACCGACGGGGCACGGCCCGGCCTCGGAACAGGCTCAGGGCGGCCGGTGCCGGACGACGACACGCCCCGGCACCGCTCGCGGTCGGCATCCCCGACTTCCCTGCCGTCAGGGGTTGTTGCCGTGCACAACAGCCGGTCGAATCCTTGGCCCTGTGCACAGTGCGAGCGGTGCAACGCTGACGGCGGCAGGACAGAACCGGCCGGGCGTCCGCCCTGACGGCTGCCGTAGCGAGGGAGGGATGCGGGCATGACTTCCGCACCGAACACGATCGTCCTGATCCACGGCCTGTGGATGACGCCACTCGCCTGGGAGCACTGGGCGGCCCGGTACGAGGAGCGGGGCTTCACCGTGCTCACGCCCGGATACCCCGGGATCGAGCCGGGGGAGGCCGGGGTGGCGGCGCTCCGCGAGGACGCCTCGGCGATAGGCGGTGTCGGGGTGCGGGAGGTGCTGGATCATCTCACCGCCGTCATCGGGAAACTCGACTCCCCGCCGGTCATCATGGGGCACTCGTTCGGCGGGACGTTCGCCCAGCTCCTGGTGGGCGCCGGGCTCGGGGCGGCCGGAGTGTCGATCGACGGCGCCGCGGTCAAGGGCGTGAACGCGATGCCGTTCTCGGAGCTCCGCTCGGTCCTGCCGGTCCTGAAGGACCCGGCGAACGCACACCGGGCCGTCCCCCTGACGGCCGAGCAGTTCCACTACGCCTTCACCAACACCCTGGACGAGGACGCCTCCCGGCGGGCCTACGACCGTTACGCGGTGCCGACGCCGGCCCGCATCCTCTTCCAGGGCGGCCTCGCGGCCGTCACCCCGCACGCGGCCACGACCTTCGACTTCGCCGACGGTGACCGGGCGCCGCTGCTGTTCGTCTCCGGCGGCAGCGACCACATACTGCCCCCGGTCGTCCAGCGGCAGAACTACGAGAAGAACGCGAAGCACTCGACGGCGGTCACCGCCCACACCGTCTTCGACGGCCGCGACCACTTCACCTGCGGCGAGCCCGGCTGGGAGGCCGTCGCCGACTTCGTCCTCGACTGGGCACTGAGCCCGCGCGCCGGAGTCCTCGACGCCACGCCCGGCGAAACCCGCTGACCACACCCGACACAACCGGCCTGGAAGGAGACACCTGCATGTCGAAAACGGTGGCCGACGGCCTGTGGGAGATGCTGGTCAGCGCGGGCGTACGGCGCTGCTACGGCATCGTCGGCGACGCACTGAACCCGGTGGTCGACGCGATGCGCCGCACCGGCCAGGTCGACTTCGTGCACGTGCGCAACGAGGAGTTCGGCGTCTTCGCCGCGGTCGCGGAGGCGAAACTGACGGGGCATCCGGTCGCCGTGTGCGGGACGGCAGGCCCAGGAGCGGCACACCTGATCAACGGCATGCTGGACGCCCTGAAGGAGAAGGTGCCCGTCATCGTCCTGGCCGGCGACACCGAGACCGGCCTGATGGACAGCGAGACCGTCGAGGAGCTGAACCCGTACCGGTTCTTCGCGTCCGCGGCGGTCTACGTGGGCCGGCTGGTCAGTCCCGGCCAGCTGCGCACCGTCGTGACCTCCGCGGTGACGGCCGCGGTGACCCGGGGCGGCCCCGCGGTCGTCGCACTGCCCGGTGACGTCGCGGCGGCACACGCGCCGAAGGACCGCTACGAGATCCGGCTGCCCCGACCGGTACGCGCGCCGGCCGGAGCGGAGGACCTCGCCGCCATGGCCGGGCTGATCAACGAGGCGGGCACGGTGGCGGTCTTCGGCGGCCAGGGCTGCGCCGGGGCGCACACCGAGGTGACGGCGCTGGCCGGAAAACTGGGCGCACCGGTCGGCTACTCCCTCAAGGGCAAGCAGTTCCTCGAACACGACAACGCGAACGCGGTCGGGATGACCGGTCTCCTCGGCTACGGCGGCTGCCATCACGCGCTCCAGCACGCGGACGTGCTGCTGATGCTCGGCACCGACTTCCCGTTCAGCAGCTTCCTCCCGCACGGCGGGACCAGGATCATCCAGGTGGACCACGACCCGCAACGGCTCGGCCGACGCGTACCGGTGGACCTGGCCGTCACCGGCGACGTACGGGCCACCGTGGCCGGGCTCCTGCCCCTGGTCGAGCCGAAGTCCGACGGCGGGTTCCTCGCCCGCTGCGTGGAGGAGACCGAGCGGTTCCACCGCAGGATGCGGCACTACACGGACAAAGGCCCGCGCATCAACCCCATCAGGCCGGAGTACCTCGCCACCGTCCTCAGCGACCTCGCCGCCGACGACGCGCTGTTCTTCGCCGACACCGGCACCCCCGTCATCTGGGCCGCCCGGCACATCAGGTACGGCCCGCAGCGCCGGCTGTTCGGATCCTTCTCCTGGGCGTCGATGGCCACCGCCTCGCCCGGCGCCTTCGGGGCACAACTGGCCTTCCCCGGACGGCAGACGATCGCCCTGTGCGGCGACGGCGGGTTCACCATGCTCGCGCTCGGCGACCTGCTCACGGAGGTACAGCGCCGACTGCCCGTCGTCCACATCGTGCTGAACAACAGCGGCCTGGGTTTCGTCAAGATCGAGCAACAGGAAGCCGGCTTCGTCCCGTTCGGGACCGACTTCGCCAACCCGGACTTCGCCGCTGTCGCCGAGGCGATGGGCGCCAAGGGCATCCGCATCGAAGACCCCGGTGACGTGGCGGACGGCCTCGCGGCCGCGCTGGCCCATACCGGCGGCCCGGTCGTCGTCGACGTCCTCGTCGACCCCTACGCCCTCGCCGTCCCCGCCCACGTCCCCGCCGGCACAGCCGCGGGCTTCACACTCAGCGCGGCACGGCAGATCCTCGCCGGCCGCCTCGACGACGTCATCGACACCGCCACGGACAACGCCCGGATCGTCTGAACGACCGCCCGGTCGAAGGAGGAAGACGCACCATGACAGACACCCACGACTCCCCACCGGACGCATCGAACGCGCCGGATGCGCCGGACGCGCTGGCCACGGCGCCCGGCGGCTGGCGCGAGATCCACCACGGCGGCTCACCGGAGGCCGAAGAGGCCCACTTCCGTGACCTGGCGGACGTCATCGTCGCCGTCCAGCGGACGAACAGACAAAAATCCGGCTCGCAGGTCTCCCGTCGCACGTTCCACGCCAAGATCGTCGTCGGAGTGGACAACGCCGAACTCGCCTTCCGGACCGATCTGCCCGCCGACCTGTGGGCCGGAGACTTCACCGCCGGGGCCCGACTGCCGGCCGTCGTCCGGCTGTCCAACGCCAGCGGCACCGTCCGGCCCGACGGCAGCCCCGACCTCCGCGGCGCGGCACTGAAGCTGACCCTCCCCGATGGCGGCGAACACGACCTCCTCATGACCAGCTACCCGGTCTCCCACGCCCGCGACGCCACCCAGTTCGTGGAGATCGCCAGGATCGGCGCCGGTCCCAAACCCCTGGTCCTGCCGCGGATGTTGGCCACGTTGGGCCCTTCGGAGACCGCCCGCGTCCTCCGCAATCTCAGGCAGGCCAACCGCCCCTCGCCCGGCCTGGCCCTGGAGTCCTACTGGAGCCGAGGGGCGGTCCTGTGGGGCGACATCGGCCCCGTCAGGTTCCGCCTCAGCCCAGTCGGCCCACTCAGTCCACTCGACGGCCCCGTCCCGACCCCCGCCCCACCGCCGGACCCGGCCAACGCTCTCCAGACCGACTTCGCCGCCCGGCTGAGCGACGCGTCGGTCCGGTTCGCCCTGCACATCCAGAAGTACGTCAGCGAGAGGCTGACACCAATAGAGGACGGGGCGGTCGAATGGAAGGAAACCGACTCGCCCTGGTTCGCCGTGGCCACCCTGACGATCCCCGCCCAGAACACCCTCGACGCGAAGGGCCGGGCCACTCGCGACCAGGTCGACACCCTCGCCTTCAACCCCTGGCATGCCCCCGCGGAGTTCCGCCCCCTGGGCAACCTCAACCGCGCCCGCCGCACGGTCTACGCGGCCAGCGCCAGGGAGTGGCACGCCCGCTAGCGACCACGCAGAGTCCCGCCCCGCCCTCCTCCACACGCCGGTCGACGGCATGGGGCGCCCGGGATCACCCATGGGGGCCGGCCCGGCCGGACACCCAGCCGCGACTCGGCCGCCGGTACGAGGAGAGGATCCGGCCGCCACCGAAGAACCGGAAGCAGCCCCGGATCCGGACCGCCTTCGACACCGACGGGCGGGCAGTCGAGGTCTGCGACACGGTCATGGCGGCGGACGCCTACGTGCTGTCGTACCAGCTCCCGGATGGGCGGGCGTGTGGTGCTGGGCGTTGGGCTGATCCGTGGCTTCAACTACCGGGGCGCCGAACATGGCGCCGATGTTGTTCCACAGGAAGCCGTCCTGCCAGCCCGGCTTGCCGGCCGCCCAGTCGAGGAGGGCCTGACGGGCCTTGTCCTGGGAATCGGTCAGGGTTTGGTAGTGCTCTGCGGGGACACCGTCCCGGTACTCCAGTTGGTAGGTGTTGTTGTCGCGGAACAGCACCTGGATGTACCAGTCGCCCTCGCGGCCCTCGTCCTGTCGTTCCAGGATCAGGTGGTCGCCCTGTCCCAGGGTCGCGAGCATCGTGCCTATCGTCGGCTTGGAGGGGCGCTTCACCGCGTGCCCACGAACGTTCGTCGCAATCAGCATGGGCAGAGCATGGCGGAAGGGTCTGACAGTGGTGGTTCTCAGGAAGTCTCCGTGGCTGTTCCGTGTGGTCCGTGCGGCGTTCTTCCGATCTTGCACGTCCTGACTCGACGAGATCAGCCGCTGTCTGGAGTAGTTCGCCGCTTCTGGCCGCGATGGTCACGTCTTCGTCGGGCCACAGGGTGGGCAGCTTCGGCGGAGCAACTTCCCCGACGACCGGGTCAAGGCCAGGAAGACCTCAGGCGTCACGGCTGAGCTGCACTTCCACGATCTACGGCCCACGGGCAATACGCTCGCCTCAGCGGCAGGGGCCAGCACGCGCAAGCTGATGCCCGCCGATCAGCTCGGGGCCATGATCCGCGACCGTGAGCGAGGGGCCTCCAGCTACGAGATGTGGCATCCGCATGGCACTAGTGGCACGCCCCCGAACACGACGAAGGGCCGGCCTGGGAGGAAAAACCTCCCCTGAGCCGACCCTCCTGTCTGTGCCCCCGGCAGGATTCGAACCTGCGACACCCGCTTTAGGAGTGGGATTGGATCCTTGCCGGGGGGTGCCCGGCGCTGCCGCGCGGTGCTGTTTTCCCTGGTCAGAACAGCGCGGCGAGTCACTTGATCCGGCTCATGCCACCCTGTATCGGGCAGTCCGCTCACGCATTGCTCACGCACCTGAGGTACCTCGGTGTCGTGCTGGTGCATCTCCATCTCGCTGTAGTGGAGTCTGCGGGGCCGGTTCGTTCTTGCCGTCTGCCAACGCCTTGCGGAGTTGCCGCTCCGGCAACATGTGCAAGCACCCGGGCCGATCGGCAAGAGCACGTCGGGGGGTCCCATGACTGAACCATGGGATGCTGGCTGCTCCCTTTGGCAAAGTGATCGTCACTGCTAGACGATTCTCGTGAGGAACCTTGTGAGTACGCTCGGTAGCTTCATCTGGTCGATTGCTGATCAGCTTCGCGGCCCCTATCGCCCCAACCAGTACGGGACTGTGATCCTTCCGTTCACGATCCTGAGACGGCTCGACTGCGTTCTTGAGCCGGACCGTGCGGTGCTACGGGAGCTGGCTGCGAGTTACGAGAACCCGAACCGGCTCAAGCTCGAGGTCAAGAAGGCCACGGGGCGGACGTTCTACAACACCTCCAACTACGAGTTCGCGAACCTGCTGGCCGATGCGGACGGACTGGCGGACAACCTCGCTGACTATATTGACCGGTTCTCGGTCGATGTGGACGTTTTCGAGTATTTTGACTTCAAAAAGGAGATCCTGGCCCTGGAGAAGGCTGGACTCCTGCGCGAGATCGTAAGGTCCTTCGGCGCCGTCGACCTGCATCCCAAAGAGGTGTCCAACGCCGACATGGGGGATGCGTTCGAATACATCATCCGCAAGTTCAACGAGGCCGCGAACGAGACCTCCGGAGACCACTACACGCCGCGCGACGCGATCCGTCTGCTGGTTGACCTGCTCTTCGCCGAGAAGGACGTCACCCCCTCCGAGGGCAGCATCGTCCGGACGTTGTACGACCCCACCGCCGGCACCGGCGGCATGCTCTCCCTGGCAGAGGAGCACCTGCTCGCCCAGAAGCCCGAGGCGAAGCTGAGCCTGTACGGCCAGGAGTACAACCCGCAGTCGTACGCGATCTGCAAGTCCGACCTGCTCGCAAAGGGGCACTACGCGACCAACATCGCCTTCGGTAACACCCTCACTGACGACGCCTTTAAGGGCCGCCAGTTCGACTTTTGCATGTCCAACCCGCCTTACGGGGTGGACTGGAAGCAGTACGCCAAGGCAGTCAAGGCGGAGCGCGACTCGGCCGGCCCCTACGGCCGATTCGCGCCGGGACTCCCCGCGACCTCGGACGGCCAGATGCTCTTCCTGCTCCACTTGGCCCACAAGATGCGCGCACCCGAGGACGGCGGCGGCCGCGTTGGCATCATCATGAACGGCTCGCCGCTCTTCAACGGCGCCGCCGAATCCGGCCCCTCCAACATCCGCAGGTGGCTGCTGGAGAACGACCTGGTCGAGGCGATCATCGCGCTGCCGACCAACATGTTCTTCAACACCGGCATCGCCACCTACATCTGGATCCTCGACAACACCAAGCACTCCGATCGCCGGGGCAAGGTCCAGCTCATCGACGGCACGTCGTTCTGGACCAAGATGCGTAAGAACCTCGGGTCCAAGGGACGTGAGATCAGCGACCATGACCGCGCCGAGGTCGTGCGACTGTACGCCGACTTCGAGGACGCCGATCCTGGCTTCTCCAAGGTGCTGCGCAACGACGAGTTTGGCTACTGGACCATCACCGTCGAGCGTCCGCTGCTCGATGAGGACGGGAATGTCGTCGACCGCAAGGGCAACCCGAAGCCCGACTCGAAAAAGCGTGACACCGAAAACGTGCCCTTCACCTACGGCGGCTCAACCGTCGGCGCGGCAGGGGAACGCGAGGCCATCCAGACGTACTTCGACGCTGAGGTGAAGCCGCACGTTCCTGACGCCTGGATCGACTGGTCCAAAACCAAGACCGGCTATGAGATCCCCTTCACCCGCCACTTCTACAAGTACGTACCACCCCGCCCGCTCGCCGAGATCGACGCCGACCTGGAGAAGCAGGTCGCCAAGATTCTTGATCTTCTCCGCGAGGTGGAGCAGTGATCACCACGCCGCCGCCCGAGTGGCGTGAGACAACAGTGCGGCGAGTGTTGCGCTTGCTGGAACGACCTGCTCGGTCGGGGCTCGGTGTTATCACCGCCTATCGGGATGGCACAGTCACTCTGCGCTCGAACCGTCGTGAGGACGGCTACACCTTCTCTGATACCGAGAACGGTTATCAAGAGATCCGCCCAGGCGACCTGGTCTTCCACGCCCTCGACGGTTTTGCCGGCGCCGTCGGTGTCTCGGACAGTCATGGCAACGGTTCACCCGTCTACCACGTCTGCGAATCTGTGGTGGGCGACGATCCCGCTTATCTTGCCCGCCTGCTACGCCACCTTGGTACCTCCGGGTTCCTCGCCACCCAGGCGCCGAACGTCCGCGAGCGCAGCGTTGACTTCCGCAACTGGAGCACCTTCGCCCGCATTCCTCTGGTACTGCCCGAGGCCGACGAACAGCGAGCCATCGCCTGCTACCTCGACCGCGAGACGGCTCGCATCGACACGCTCATCGAGGAGCAGCAGCGGTTGATCGAGATGCTCCGCGAGCGACGCCAAGCCATCATCGACGTGGCCTTTTCGGTGCTTGGTGAGCCGTGCGTGCGACTGCGCCGATACACCAGATTCCTGACGAGTGGCTCCCGAGGATGGGCCGATTACTACGCAGATGAGGGCGAGCGTTTCGTCCGCATCGGGAACTTGCCGCGAGCCAGCCTCGATCTTCGAGGTGACGTCCAGTTCGTCCACCTGCCGGCGAATGTGACTGAGGGCTCGCGAACGATGCTGGAGGCAGGAGATCTGCTCTTCTCCATCACCGCCTACTTGGGATCGGTCGCCGTAGTTGGGGGCGACTGGGTCGGTGCCTACGTTAGCCAGCATGTGGCTCTCTGTCGTTTGGAGTCAGAGCACGTGGATTCCAGGTTCATTGGGTGGTTCATGCTGACCACCGCGGGCCAAGATCAGCTCAAGGAGGGCGCTGCAGGCGGGGCGAAGATGCAGTTGGCACTCGATGACATCAGGGGACTTCGTGTGCCACTCGCGCCCGTCAACGAACAGCGAAGCATCGCTGCATCCCTCGATGAGCAGACTGCAAAGATCGACACGCTCATCGAGGAGACCGAGCGCTTCATCGAGCTCTCCAGGGAGCGGCGGTCGGCGTTGATCACGGCGGCGGTGACGGGGCAGATTGACGTACGCGAGGGGGCGTGATGGCCGATCACAACGAGGTGGTCTTCGAGACGGAGATCTGTAGGTACCTCGAGTCTCACGGTTGGCTGTACTCGGAGAACGACCGTGACGGCGGGGAGTACGACAGGGAGCGGGCGCTGTTCCCGAATGACCTGTACGCGTGGCTGGAGGAGACGCAGAGGCCGGCATACGAGAAGGCATTGAAGGCGGCGGGCTCGCAGGCGAAGTTCCTCGACGTGCTAACCGCGGCGCTGGACAGGCCGCTGGAGCATGGCGGGGGCACACTGAACATCCTGCGCAACGGGGTGCAGTACATCGGTGGCGGCCGGTTGAAGATGGCGCAGTTCCGCCCCGAGACCTCGCTCAACGCGACCACCACGGCGCACTACGAGGCGATGCGCGTGCGGGTGGTGCGGCAGGTGCATTTCTCGACCGCTGACCAGCGCATCCTCGATCTGGTGTTCTTTGTCAACGGTCTTCCGGTTGCCACGGTGGAGTTGAAGACCGACTTCACTGAGTCGCTGGATGAGGCGATCAACCAGTACAAGCAGGACCGCAACCCACTGACTAAGGGGCGGCCCGAGCCGCTGCTGTCCTTCGGACACCGCGCTCTGGTCCACTTCGCGGTCTCGAACGACCTCGCGGCGATGACCACCAGGCTGGAGGGAGAGAAGACCCACTTCTTGCCGTTCAACGTCGGCTTCGACAGCGGTGCCGGCAACCCGCCTGGCGCGGACGGACAGTCGTCGACGGCGTATCTGTGGCAACGCGTCTGGGAGAAACACGCTTGGCTGAACATCATTGGGCGGCTGATGATCGTGCAGACCAAGGAGGAGTGGGACGTCACCACCGGCACGTCGGTGCGGCGTACGAGCATGCTCTTCCCACGGTTCCACCAGTGGGAGGCCGTCACGAGCATCGTCGAGGCGGTGAAAGAGGAGGGTGTCGGGCAGCGATACCTGATTGAGCACTCGGCCGGGTCGGGGAAGACGAACACCATCGCCTGGACGGCCCACCGGCTGGCGAGGCTGCACGTCGATGATCGGAAGGTCTTCGACTCGGTCATCGTGGTCGTGGACCGCACCGTGCTCGACTCCCAGCTGCAGGATGCGATCCGGCAGATCGACGGCACCGGCAAGATCGTCGCGACCATCAGCCCCGAGGACGTCCGCAAGGCCGGCGCGAAGTCGAAGTCGGGTCTGCTGGCGCAAGCGTTGAAGAACGGCGAGCTAATCATCGCGGTGACGGTGCAGACCTTCCCGCATGCGCTGGACGAGATCCGGACCGACGCTGGCCTGAAGGGCAAACGGTTCGCCGTCATCGCCGATGAAGCGCACTCCTCCCAGTCGGGTCAGATCTCTTCGCGGCTGAAGCAGGTACTGACTGCCGAGGAGGTCAAGGAGATCGAAGAGGGTGGCGAGATCGATGTGGAGTCGGTGCTGGCCTCGGAGATGACCGAACGTGCCGAGTCGGAGAACATCTCCTACTTCGCCTTCACCGCGACGCCGAAGAACAAGACGCTGGAGCTGTTCGGCCGCAAGGGGCCCGATGGCAAGCCGTGCGAGTTCCACCTGTACTCGATGAAGCAGGCGATCGAGGAGGGCTACATCCTCGACGTGCTCAAGGGCTATCAGTCCTACGACACCGCGTTGAAGATCGCCGGAAGGGCCGAGAGCGGTGACGGGGGAGAGGTCGAGGAGGCCGCCGCCCGTAAGGGTCTGATGCGGTGGGTGCAACTCCACCCGACGAACATCAGCCAGAAGGTGCAGATCATCGTCGAGCACTTCCATGCCAACGTCGCCTACCTCCTCGAAGGCAAGGCGAAGGCGATGGTGGTGACCGACTCGCGCAAGTCCGCCGTGAAGTACAAGCTGGCCATCGACGCCTACATCGCCAGGCGCCGCACCGAGGACGCCTCGTACAACTACCGAACCCTGGTCGCCTTCTCCGCCGGGGTGACGATGGCCGAGGACGAGACCTGGCACAGCGACTGGGGCCCGCAGCCGTCGAAGGACGACGAGTTCACCGAGGCCAACATGAACCCCGGCGCCGGGGCTGATCTGGCAGCCGCATTCAAGGGCGAGACGTACAAGATCATGCTGGTCGCCAACAAGTTCCAGACCGGCTTCGACCAGCCCTTACTCTCGGCGATGTACATAGACAAGAAGCTGTCAGGGGTCACCGCAGTGCAGACGCTTTCGCGGCTCAACCGCACCCATCGCACTGCTGGTGGAGAGCAGAAGCGCAAGACGTTCGTCATCGACTTCGCCAACAAGCCCGAGGACATCAAGACAGCCTTCGAGCCGTACTTCAAGAACGCGACCCTGGAGACCGAGACCGATCCGTACGTCGTCGTCCACCTGGCTAACAAGCTTGCCCAGGCCGGAATCTACACCGAGGACGACGTCCGCAAGGTCGCCGAACTGTGGGTGACCCGGAAGGGCAACAATGCGCTCTCGGCGGCGATCAGCCCGGCGCAACACGACTTTCGGCGCCCCTACGCGCGGGCGATCGAGGAGGAGGACAAGGTCACGCTCCAGGCGCTCGACCTGTTCCGCAAGGATGTCTCCACCTACGTACGCCTCTATGACTTCATGTCCCAGATCGTCGACTACGGCGACCCCTACATGGAGATGCTCTCGATCTTCCTGCGCCTGCTGGAGAAGGTCATCGCCGAGTCCGCTTGGGCGGCCGACGTGGACCTCTCCGACGTGGTGCTGGTCGGGGTCAAGCACAACAAGGCAATCCCGGTCAACATCTCGCTCGTGGGCGACGGGCAGCTGAAGGGCATCAGCGCCGCCGGCACGGGCACGAAGAAGGATCCGAAGTACGTCGCGCTCCAGGTCGTCATAGACAAGATGAACGACCTCTTCGGCGCCGAATCGTTCGCCGAGTCCCAGGTCAGGGAGTTCGTGCAGGGACTCGTCCACCGGCTGCTTGCCGACCCGAACCTGATCAGGCAGACCAAGGTGAACTCCAAGAAGCAGTTCGTGGAGTCACCAGACTTCCAAGCAGCCGTTACGGAGGCGGTCGCAGACAACCAGGACGCCCACAACACGATGGCTGACTACTTCTTCACCGACGGGCCTGCCATCAACTCGATCATCGTCGCCCTCGCGGATGCCTTCTACGAAGCAGCGGTGGATCAGCAGGTGGATTCTTAGATACGGCAGCACACACGTGTCCTGTATGTCCCGCTCCCAGCAGGCCACCCGCGGCCTACTGGGTCCGGGCTCGGGCAGCAGGGCCATGGATGCTGCTTGCCCTCACCTCCGCCGGCCTACCACTACGCCGAGTGGGGCGCGGAGACGACCGCTGACCCGCACTGCCCGGTCGGACTCTGGTTCCTCCTCGGCCTCCAGGTCCGGGCCGCCGCGATTGGTGACTCATCCCGAGGCCAACGAACCTGGGGATGATTCACCACATGGGGCTGGCAGGTACCCCGATGGCGTCGCAACGAAGCGGGCGCTACACAGGGGGGAGCTGCGCAGATACACCGCCACGGCACCTCGGAGGGGCACCGAGCCAATGTTTCCGAACTCGTCCTCACTGCCGGCACTAACGTATGGGTAGGCGCGGACAATCACATCCTGTTTCGTTTCTGGCGTGACGGATTCGGAGTCCAGCATTGCGCAGTCGACGTCGAGGACTACTCGCGCTGAGGCGTAGTCTCCGGGGATAGGCAGCCGATCGGCTGGCCGAGCCGCGGGGTGATGGCCGAGCGGTGATCTCGTGCTCTCTTCCCAACGGGACGCCAGGCTCTGCCACCGATCGATTGCGGCAGAGAACTCCTGGCCGGGTGTCTCTGCCCACCATCCTGCGGCTGCGCGGGCGAGTTGTGCGACGACCGCCGGGTCGTGCACGAGCAACCCGGGAAGGAGGCAGTCCGCTGGCCCTTGTGCATCCAGCATTGAGAATCCGCCCAAGACGGCAGTGCAGTCGCTGATGCCGCGTTCGGCCTTGCTGTCCGCTATGACCATGCGGCTCACCGTTCCGGCGGGCCGGTCATTGAAACGCAGGGACCGGATGGGGCCATGTGTACTCTGTGCGGCAACGCGCTTCAGGTCAGCCCGTCCCTCCCCGTTATCGCCCTGCTCAGTTCCCCACAACACGTCGATGCACACGCCTCGTTCCAACGCGGCTTTGAGTAGCGGTTCCAACGTCCTCACACCTGTCGAGCTGAGCTCCGGAGTCATGATGAGGATGGAGGTCTGAGCTTGCTCGACGGCCCGGTGTGCGGCTGTCAGGAACTCGTCCGTGCTCTGGAGCCAGATTGTGCTCCCGGGGAGCAGAGGGCCCGGAGCGTTCTGCGGGATGGCGCTGCGGTTCGGCCCGGCGCTGGGATGACGGGAGACCAGCTGCGAGATCTCGTCGTGCGAGAACTCGCGCATTTCCTCGGCCCGCTCCTCAGCCTCACGCAGCAGAGCACCGTACAGTAGCGGCTCCCAGGACCTAGGCAGGCCGGTCACAGTGCGACTGGGAAGATCAACGGCGACAGGCATGAACTCGTTGGCCTTGGTTTGCATCCGTGGCTCGGCTACTCTGCGGATCCACTCGCCCGGCCGGTGCGGCAACAGTCCCTGGGCCTGTCCCACGGACAGACTGTTGCGCGGGTTGCGTACGGTGACCAGCGAACGTTCCAGGTCGCTACGAGTCATCACGGACCTGAGGTCCCGCAGAGTCCGCACGTTGAGCCGGGACTGTGTCTCGCGTTGCAGAAGCCCGCACACACGCTCCATGTACAGACTCGTGTGCGCCTTACGCACGATCGTGCTGTGTGGCCTGCCTCCCTCGCTCAGAGTCTGCCTACCCTGCTCCGTGACGACGAGCCCCACCCCGATATCCATCGCCGCCCATCCGGCTCGGACGAGGGTGACCACGCTCTCAAGCAGGAGGCGATCGTGCACCTGAAACGTGTCCCGCAGCTGTGTTAGCGTGACCGGCTGGTCGGCCTCGGCGATCAAGCGGCAGACGAGTTCTTCGAGACGCGAATACGGTCGCCCGACGCCCACCTCGTAAGTGACGTGGAAGCGGCTTACCGGAACGAGCAGAATCACTGTGCACTCCCGCGACGGTTGCCGAGGACTTCCCGAACGGTGGGTTCCCGATAATTACTCAGGTCAGCGGGGAGCCGCAGCACCCGCCCGTCGGACTCCCATGTTTCCAGCGTGGTTAGTACTTTCTTCCAGTGCCAGAGCTCCTTGTCCTGTTCATCCAGCTCGATCAGCTCAGTTTGCTTACGGAAGAAATCCCACGAACCGACGAGCACGAGCAGCCGCTCCGCTCTTGAAAGCAGAACATTGAGTCGCGGCGCATCTTGAAGGAAGCCCATCCCCTGGCCTCGGAGATGCCCGGGAGCCTGGTTGTTCCGGACCAGGCTGACGGCGATGATGTCTGACTGGTCGCCCTGGAACGAGTCCACGGTGAAGGCGCCTGAGCGAGGCTGCCCACCACCTCGTCGGACCCGCTCTGCGAACCGCACCCCGGAAGGTAGTCGGCAGGACGAAAGATTGCGCTCCAAGTAGCCGACCTGCTGGCTGTAGGGCGAGAGCACGGTGAGCCTGAGAGCTTCCCGCCCGGCAGCGGCGGGGTCGACCTTCAGCTTCTCGATGAAGCGGAAGAGCGCGTGCGCCTCCGCTGGGTTGATGTACCGGGGTACCTGTTTGCCTCCCGTGGGTGCTCCCCACTCGCCCGCGCTCTCGCCTGCGGCACTCCAGGGGGTTTCGATCCACACGATCGCCTTTCCGGCGATTCCAGTGGGAGCTACGAACGGGTGAGCCAGGTCGCCGAGTCGACCCGACGACGGTTTCGTCCTGTCGGAGTTGGTCAGTTCACCGTCGTAGTACGCTTCCGAGATCAGTGTGCCAATGTCCGAGTGCATCCGGTGTTGTACCGCGAGCATGCCTGCCATAGCGGCGCCCTGCTCCGTCTTACCGGTCAGCACAGGGTCATTTTCCCCTCGGCCGCCCTGTGCGTAAGCGCAGTTCTCGAAGATCGTCTTGAAGACTTTGAGCCACTCCCGGGAATAGGCGGTGAAGTCGTCACGCTCGGCCTGGTCCCACTCGCGCCACATACGCACGAACTCGCGGTCCAGTAGACGTGCCCCGCCATCGGGAAGGGAGTCCAGCGCGTCGACGACGCTGTCCAGATGGTTGACCGCATCGAGGTATTCCTTGTCCCGGTACGGGGGCAACTGTTTCTGGTCGCCGATCAGGAGCCACCGGTGGCCCGCCTGAAGGGGGAGTGCCAGGTCGAATCCATGGACTTTCCCGGATTCCTCGACGATGGACCAGTCGAAGCTCAGCTCTGATGAGAGGCCCTCCAGTTCTCCAGCGCTGGTGGTGCAGAACGTCAGATTGGCCCCTCTCTTGACGAGCTGACGGAAGTCCGGGAGGAGGGCGCCGGGCTCCGGAGCAGCCAACTCGGTCTGCATGTCACGGCATGCGGCCAGCCAGTCGTTCTGGACGGTATTGCGGTCTGGCACCGACAGAAGGCGACGGACTGCACTGTTCAAGGTCTTGCCGACGACCTCATCGACCGAGCCCTCCTGCTCAGTGGCTCCCTCCACCGACTTGCGCCCCAGCCGAACGGCCAGCGGCTGTCTTTCCTCGCGGACGTCGCGGAACGCCTCTTCCTTCACCTTCGACCACAGCACATCGACAGCCCCATGGGCCTGCGCCGTGATAAGGATCTGGGCGACTGGATCCTCGCTCAGGATCTGCCGTAGCAGCCAGGCCACCATGGTGGTCTTTCCCGTCCCAGGGGGACCTTGGAGCGCGTAGATGGGGCGCACACGGAGGATGTCCTGGATGACAGCTCGTTTGGACTGATCAAGCTTGGCGGGGTCGAGGGCGACAGGCGGCTCCATGTCGCCCGTGTCCATGAACACCTCGCCAGGGTTCGCCAGGCTGCGCAATAGGTATGTGTGGCTGGGCAGTCGGTCGATGGCCTCTTTACGCCGCTTGATGAGCTTGATCTGACCCTCCATACCGTGGCTGCGCAGGATTCCGTGATCAGGCACCTCCGTGATCTGCGCCGCCACGTGCTGCCGGGTCAGTTTCGCCTGTCTGTGGGCCACATCGACCTGGGTGATGTTCCAGGTGGAGGAGAGCTCGGCCGGAGGTGAGCTCATTGAGTCCTGGCTGAGGCTTGTGAGGACGACGAGCCCGGCGTCGGTCTTGGAAGAGTTCTCGCGCTCGCGCTGGAGGAATTCCACCAGCCCGCCATCTACTTGAAGGAAGCTCAGCACCTCTCGTGGGCGTTCCAGCTCCTCGATCGTGATCTCTTCCTTGCCGCTATCGGTGACCGTGCGGTCCACGATGCGGTAGGCGAAGAGCTCGGCGTCTCGGAAGAGGAGCTCGATCTGGTTGGTCACTCGGACGAATGCGCAGAACTTTTCGAGCTCCGCCCGCTGCTTAGCCGCCCTGTCCACTTTAGGAAGGCGACGCTCCCAGCTTGACGCGTTCTGCAGCAAGGTGGGCTCGGTCCGGCGGAGGTTCTGGAGGATGTTCAGCACCGTGATGCTGTCTGGCGGAAATGCGGACACCGCGTCGTCGGACGCCCCACGCAGTTCACCCACACCGAGGACGCGGGCGTGTTTCCAGGTGGCTTCCATCTCGCCGGCGCCTGCGTAACGATCCCGGTACTGGCCGATACGAAGCTGAAGTTTATCCCCGAGGAGCATGAAAAACGGCTGGTTGCGGACCGCGTACAGGCGGGCCCCTTGACTGTTCAGATCTCGCTGCACGAACCGCGTCAGGGCGGCGGCATGGCTGGCGTCCCGCGGGTTGAACATCTCTGTGGGGCGCAGGCTGAGTTCCTTGCGGAGACCCGCCGCCATGGCAGAATCGGTCACCTGGGTGTTCTTTGGGTCGATCATCAGGACGTACCGGTCGTCCCATTCATTGGGTGCTGGCGATCGCCCCAATCGACTTACGATGTCCTCTATGCGCGCCGCGATGTCCTCGTAGCGCGTCATTCGGTCCAGGGGGGATTCCGCCACCAGACGCAGGAGAAAGTCTCGCTCCAGGTCCGTCAATAGATCCCTAGATTTTTCGATTTTGTTCAGGACTTGTTTGTAGCGCGCCTGGGGCGTGGGGGAATTATTGTTGAGATGCTCGATGGGCAACAAGCATCTTGCCGCCAGAATCCCAAACCCGAACCAGTCTCCGTCTGGGCCGAACACCTGGTGTGGGCCACCCACGGTCTCGGGCGGTGTACCCCAGTGTGCTGACATTGGGCGCGCCGAACCGGAGCCAACTCGCATGCTCCACTCGAATCCTCCGAGTCGCAGCGAGTCGGCTCCCTGCGCGGGATCCAGGAAGACACTCTCGGCCGAGACTCCGGTGTGCAGAACCTGCTGCTCGTGGAGGAGATTGAGGCCGTCTGTAAGTCCCTTCAGGCCGTTCCATAGGTCACGACGTGACTCGGTGTTCTCGTTGGTCAGCCAGTAGTGGGAGCTGCGGTTTTCGGCGAGCTCGACGGCAAGACAGGAATATCCTGGCGCCTCGAGGGCCATTGCTAGGAGTCCGTTTTCATTGTCGACGCCGGCCTCTCGGAGGACCATCAAAGACCGCTCGGCTCCTGGTGAACTGCATGCTCGATACAGGGTTCGCAGCTCTGCATCCCACAAAGCTCGATTCATGTCTGAGACGTCGGGATCATCTTTGCTGTGAGGCCAGATTTTCAGCAAATATTCTTGTTCGTATTCCCCGATGGCGAGCCAGTTCTCCGCGCCTTCGGGTGTGTTCCCTGCGCTGAGCTTGTCGCGAAGAACCCTTTCGATGAGCTCATAACGGCTCTGCAGTACTAGAGTGCCCTCACCCAGATTCACGCTAACCCCCATGCCCCCAGGGCCCCGGCAAAGTTGTTGATCACGTTGCCAGGAGCAGGTCGATGGGGCGGTCGGTGGCGCGTGCGTAATGCCGTAGGGCGGCGGCGATGT